>JAKAYB010000025.1 GCA_021826925.1 Thermoplasmata archaeon
TCTAGACTATCTCCATCGATGCCAGCATATTTAACGGACATTTTTCCAGATATCGTGTTCAGATACGAGGTTTTCATTGAAGAAGCATCCAATTTCAGTCGGCAAACGTACTCGTCTCCCTCCTTTTCATAGGTTTCTATACCTGGCAAGCACCCTACTACCCCTTCAAAATCAGCTAACCGTTCAAGGGTCTCGCTCTTAGTATTATTAAGTTTGAATTCACCGTTAAATTCCAATCTTATCGCCCATAGAAATTGAATACGAAATGAGAAATGAAGCCGCACGTTGCGCAAATTCCTCGTCAACTGTACCAGTTCTCTCATTAATTTTGTTAATAGCTGGGATCTCACCTTTGACTTTAGACAGATATTCTGAATAAGCGTCGTTGAAATTATAATCAGACAGATCCACTCTTTCGCCAGTTTCAGATGATATCATCCTTGCGACGCTTTCCCCTATTAATCTTCCTGTAGTAAATTTCCCTCCCTTAACAGTTAGGACATTACTTGCCTTCGAATTCTTAGCGATTTTAAAGCTTCTGCTTACTTTTCGTGAATCAGTCTCCATATCCTCATCCTCGGATAACGGTCTTATGGAATAATATATTCTCTTATATCTGTGATTTTTAATATACGGCATAACTACAGCAGCGTCATCTATCATCATTTTTATATCTTCGTCCTCAACTGAGAAATTATTGGGATCGTCAACCATGACAGCAGTTGTTCCCACAATGGAGACTGAGCCGTATGGAAGAATTATGTCGCCGTCTGAAGGTTCCCTCATCCTGTTTATTACGGAGTTTACCAACCTTCCTTCATATACCACCATTGCTCCCGCAGACGCTACCATCTCTTCCCGATCCAGGCCAGAGGATTCAAGGATTTCATTGGAAAATGGACCTGTGGCGTTTATGACATAATCAAAATTATCTTCGTAAATTTTCCCGGATCTTTCATATTCAAGTGAGTTTGCCTCTCCATCATTAACACTTATCCTTTTAACGTTAGAGTACGTCTTCACATTGAGACCATTAATTACCGACTTTGCAGCAATAGCCACGGAGAGTTCATACGATCTCACTATTTTGTCTGGTACAGATATTGCTCTCTTAATATCCCCGATATGTTTCTCTTTGGCTGTCACAACCTGGGGATCCACATCTCTAGCTTCTATACCTGCATCAGCACACCCCTTCATTAGCCGATCTCCGAATTCAGCTTCCTTTTCATTTGCAGCCACAAAGACCCCCCCAGTATCGTCTATAAAATTTTCTGCAATGTTGCTAAGCCTTTTATTTTCGGAAATACACTCGATGGCTGAAATTTTATCATTCACCGCATACCTAGCGCCACTGTGAAGCATACCATGAAATCTGCCTGAAGTACCTGAGGACAAGTCACCTTTCTCGAATAACGTTACGTCCATTCCACTCTGGGAAAGATAAAAAGCTGAGAAGAGGCCAGAAATACCACCACCAATTATTGCAACTTTCAGCATATTGAACTTTATTGTTGCCGAATACTTTAAACCTCCCAGGGTAAGTTCTATTTGTCCAAACCATCTTCCTATTTTCACAAAAATATTTTGAGCGTTCCTGAGTTTCTTGATTGACATGGTGTATATCGATTCTTATGTATATATGTATTGCACTATTCTAAAAGTCTTTTGATAAATCAATTTTTAGATCTGAGAATAGGGAAATGAAACAGATGTCGATCTGTGCAAGAAATTATGGAAATGCTTCATAAAACAACAGAAATATTGTTCTTAAACAGAAGGCTTAGATCTTTGTTCCGTAACACTATGTAACGAGAATATTCAGTGGCGAAAATAGGATTCAATATCAGTATACAATAAGTTTGGAGAGAATGCGAAAAATTTCCAAGTAAAAATACGCCATGCGGTCCAGATGTTTACTCCATTTATATTCCGTTGATAAAAGTTCTTGAATACTTTTAGTCGTTCCTTCTCTATATATGTATTTTTGAATATGTCACTAAGATTTTCGTATTGTTCAAAATAAGTTGCCTTCATTCGAATCACAGTATTTGACAATCTTTATTATATATTTAACGTTTTGAAACATAGTCTCGTAAATCTTTGTACGCGCTTGTCTATGAAAATAATGATTCGGTGCTAACTTAGTTTCGGATAATTCTTAATTAAAGATAGATCCTCAAGATAGAATCTTAATCGTCTTTATACATAGTATCGGTATCCGCCCCGCCTTCGAAGAAAAGAGACATTTCTGAATATACTGATTCCATGCCGAGCCCAGTATGTGATGATACCGGAACCACCTTTGAGATCAATCCCGTTTCCTTAAACGATTTCAATATGGATTGAAAATAGTCCTTCATACCGGTATCTTTCTCATTCATATACGCGTCATAGAGTTCATCTGGGTCAGATTCCCACTTCATTATCTGATCGAGTTGCTCGTCATCTATAAGATCCGTTTTATTGAGAACAAACAACATAGGTTTATAAAACCTGGACATTACTGAACCGAAGAGCAATTTCTGTGAAATAAAGCCAGACGGGGATGTTGATAGGACGGAGTCTGTGATGAATGCTAGCATAGACTTGCCTCCAGTAAGTTGATCTATAAGAATTGGGCTCGAGGGTCTGAAGGCAAAGAGTTCTATCTGCCCAGGTGTATCAAAAATAACATAGTAATCTTCAAAAACTGAGAGCTCTTTTATTATCGTATCAGAATTTTCAGTGATAAGATCGGAAGCAACTATCTGGGCTCCGTTTGGTCCAAGATTATACTGTGACATAACGTCATTCAGGGAGATCATCTCTCTGATGTCGTAATCTGCATCATACGGGATATATTCCGCTCCAGGGTCAAGGTTGACTAGTGCGACATCGTACCCACTTTCCACAAACCATTCTTTCAGTGCTCCGGAGAAGGAGCTTTTACCAGTTCCTGCAGGGCCTGTAACAAATAATGATCCTATCATTCATCATCGCCCTCGAACTCTTCAATCTTGATGGAGTAGTTCTTGTCCTGCGCGATTTCTGGTTTATCATCATCCGCGAACGTATCCTTTATCGTTCTGGATATATTTTCCACTTGGGCCGTAACATACCAGGGCATTTTATATTCTTTTGCAACCTTTATTGTCTCGTCCAAATACTTCACTATGCTACCCTTATGTATTGTAAGGATTATACTTTTGTTGCCGCACTTCCTGCACTTTCCAGAAAGTGGGACTCGCCTGTATTTGGTGTTGCACTTGCTGCATCTGAATTCCTGGGAGAAAAATTTCCTAAAGTTACCAAATATGTCCGGAAGAAAATGCGAACTTAGAACCCTGACCGCGACATCGTCGGCATCTACTGCCCTTATAATCTGTGCCAGAGAAAGCTGTCTCTCGATCTTTTCTTCCATAGTCCCTATGGACTTATAGGAGCAAATTTTGACTCCAGAATCTATCTTCTCCGTGCGGGTCGTAAAGCCCATTCCCATGGCAACCCCAGTGGTCTGCAAAAGTTTTCCTGTTGTGGTCATGAAACTCTCAATCTCTGAGGCCATCTTTCCTTCAATTGTAGCATCATAAAACTGAAGCGGATAGGTGTACATAGTATCGACATTCAAAGCCTCTTTGTCTACTTCATCCGGATTAAGTCTTACTGTCAGAACAAGGGGGGCATCCATCAATCCTCCAGTCGTGGACGGAAGGAACGATCTGGAGAAATTCAACAGGCCATCCAGGAGTAGCATGACACTATCCTCATCTCCATCGCAGTTCCTCCTCTTGGCAGCATGATAAAGCGGATGTGCATAGCAACCGCTCACATCTGCGAACCCGATAATTCTACCAACGATTCCCCCTGAAGTGTGCGGAGCCAAGCCTATAACAAGCTGTCCTATCAGGTCTGATGGGGTTTCGCACATATAATATGGGGCGAGGCCATAATATTTAACCAATAAATCGTCAATGTACTTCGATACTCTCAACAAATACTCCGCTGATGAAATGGGCATAATAATATCCTGGGGAAAAATCTCAATAAATTCAGAGATCTCATACCCAAGTTCTCTGGCTTTCTCCTCGGATAGGCCAATCTCGGAGAGCCTGAAATGTGTTATGGGTATATCAGACATATCATACCTGCACGTACCGTCTTTATTTATTGTTACATCATGCAGTGCTCGGATGAGTCCCTTCTCTATGGGTTCGCAAGTTTTGCTGTTTGAAATTAATCCCTTAACGCCTTTTATCTCGAGTTTGTCGGGAATGGTGATCCCAAGATTTTCCGTTGCGGACTTGATCATTTCCGAAAGGTTGATTTTCACCTTTTTTATTGTGTGGGTATCTTCTGTAAGCGAACCACAGTTAGGGCATCTCGGTACGCAGGTCTCTTCGCCACAATTCTTACATCTTCTAAGGTTCACTTCAACTTCATACCCTGAAAGTGTATTCTTCTCCGCATTCTTGAGAGAGCGACGAGAATCTCCATAATTTTCAACGGGAAAGAGAAGGTGGACTTTCGGCTTCATTTTTCTGTCTCCGGCTTTTTCAGGTCTTCCCAACCTTGCACCTATTCTTGTAGGTGATTTTGGAATTATCCTAATCCCGGAGAGTTTGTTCACTAACTCAACAGGATCATCTCCTTTAACATCTTGCTCTCTTACAATGATTTTGTTGTCTTTTAAATCTAGCCCTAGGCATACTATAAATGGGTAAAAGTTTTCTATAGACACATTAGGTCGTGATGTAAATTCCACTCCCAGTTTGATGAGGATGTCCAAAACTCTCTTGTCTGTTGGAACCACTAGCATATTGTGGTCAATGTACGATAGCAGGGTTTTTTCTCTGAGATACAAGATTTCCTCAACAGACAAATCGTGCCAAAAATAATCATATTCCGGATAAAGTGGTATGTCATTCTTCCTGGAAATTTCAACGGCCTCAAAATGATCCAGTTTCTTCTCTGTATTAACAGGTTTTCCTGAAGATCGGGCAATTTCTGACCACCATTCTAAGTTGAATGATCCAGGAAGAAGCCTTCTGTTATTCTCTAAAAATTCACCGTAGGACACGAGAATTTCTCCGATGTCTGTTATCTGTTCTATGTCTTTAACTATATTCCTAGCCTCTTTTTCGCCGTTAACTCTAATGTGGCGGCCGTCACTTAAGAGTACCATCGGGCCATCGATATTCTCGCATGGTGTTATAGCAGCTGCCTTGCCTGGAAGTTCGGTCTTTATTTGTGATCCTACGGCTATAAAGCCATCAAGTATCACCATTGTAGCCGGATTTATAGACACAGCAGCAAGTCCCGAGACACGTGATCTTCCATAACGCAGCCTAAATCCACCAGGTCTCCCAGGATGAGAAAACACTGGTCTTCCTGCAACAATATCCTTAAGGAATTTATCAGAAACATGCACTACAGGTTTTTCCTCGTTTGTTGACTTTTCTCCTCCTGAACCAAGAAAATTCCATTCACTTAACCCAAGTTTGTCAGTATACTTCTTAACCTTCCTTGCTTTCTGGATCAATCCCTCACAGAGAACTAGACACATCCCGCCACGTATCCTGTTTGTTTCTATTCTCTGCATGTCACGGTGACCAGAGACTTCCTCTTCCTCGCTTCCTTCACCGTCGATACATATCGGCGATTTTTTCACAACTTCTCGGATTTCTTCTTTTGAAGGGAGATATTGGAGATGTTTTCTTCTATTGTAGTCCTGTACTTCTTCTATATACCGATCTTCCTCTTCGGGAGTTGCAATGAATTTTCCTATCCCAAGATCCCTGCGAACTATGTCCGTAATAAGAACACTCATGGCCTGTGCGGTAGCTCCAGCACCTCTAATCGGTCCGGCGTATACAATCGACGCATATGTCGAGCCATCGATGTTCTTATTGATTTTGATTCTTGAAATGCCCTCTAACGGGGCAACAGATATGCCCTCAGTGAGGATTGCGAGTCCGACTCTGACAGATTTGTCAAGAGCTGTTTCTTTTTCGGCCTCCGGATACTTTCTGGCCACGCTTCTTGAAATTTCTATCGCAAGTTCTTCACGTGTCATTTCCTTCGACAATTTACGGATATCCTTAGCTATCCCAGGCACGCCTATGAGTTCCTCCACACGATCAGCCATATCTGTGGCCAAAGGAATCTCCACTTCTGTCGATACGTCAAGTCCTTTAACCCTCGCCGTTTTTGCCAAGCTGTATTCTTTGTCGAGCTGGTTTATTATCGACCGTTGATACTTTTCAAGATAGGACTCAAGATCCAAAATGTATCATCTCTAAGCTCTTTTTCTTTAAATCTCCTTTACGCAGGTTTAATTTTATTGAGAAATGCAAACACGTATTCAATTCGTCACTTCTGTCTGAAGTAAATGATCCTTATGTTTGAGAGCCTCTTTTACCAAATGAAGGTGGAGCTTCGAGGGGTTCGTCGGCCTCGAGAGGAACTCACTATGGAATTGTACCGCGAAAAGAGAAGTTTCACCTTTAAGCTCTGCTATTTCCATTCTTCTCCCCTCAGAATCCACGCCCGAAAAAATCAGACCTGATTGTTCAAGCCGTTCGATATAGTCTGGATTTACCTCATATCTATGTCTGTGCCGTTCGTATGTCTCGCTCTTTCCATACAGAGTTTTCGCAAGTGTATTGTCTCGAATCAGAACTTTCTGGGAACCTAATCTCATTGTTCCACCCTTGTCAGTCACTCCCTTCTGCTCTGGAAGTATATCTATGACAGGATTTTTTGTATCTGGTACGAATTCAGTGCTGTTTGCATCTTTGAGACCAAGGACATTTCTTGCGTATTCTATAACAATAACCTGGAAGCCAAGGCAAACACCTGCTAGCGGAATGTTATTTTCTCTCGCGTACTTTGCAGAGAGGATTTTTCCTTCTATTCCTCTCTGGCCAAACCCTGGAGCAATTAATATTCCGTCGACGTCTTTTAGCGGATCCAAACTTTTCTCTAAATCTAGGGATTCTATCCACTTTATGTTAACATCAATCCCGGTGTTTCCAGTAACGTGCGTGAAAGCCTCCTTATGGCTTATATAGGCATCATGAAGTTCTGTATATTTTCCTACAAGAGCTATCGTCACGCTTTCTTTTGGATTTTTTATGTTCTCCTTGAACGTTTTCCACTCATCTACAACTTCATTACCATGTAGCGAGAACTTTTTAAGAATAAAATCAACAACGCCCTCCTTCTTTATGCTTTCAGGGAGGAGGTAAACATTCTTCACATCTATTACGCTAATTATACCGCCCAGCGGTACGTCTGTGAAGAGAGATATCCTGTTTTTAGACTCAATAGTAAGAGGGTTCTTCGATCTGCAGAACAGCATGTCAGGCTGTATACCGATTTCCCTTAGCGCCTTTACACTATGCTGGGTCGGTTTAGTCTTTTGCTCACCCATGGGTCCCACCTCAGGAACGAGCGTCACGTGTGCAAATATAAAATTTCCTGGTCCCTCTTCCCTCCCGAGCTCTCTGACTGCTTCGAGAAAAGGCATTGATTCTATATCCCCTACAGTTCCACCAATTTCTATTAGGATTACGTCATAATCCCCGCTGGAGGCAACTAGACGGATCCTCCTTTTTATCTCGTTCGTAACGTGAGGGATAATCTGTACAGTACTTCCAAGATACTCTCCTCTTCTTTCTTTCTCAATAACTTCTTTGTAAACCTTTCCTGTTGTTATATTGTTATCCTTGGTCAGTCTCACATCTATAAATCTTTCATAATTCCCAAGGTCTAAATCCACTTCACTTCCATCATCAAGGACAAAAACTTCTCCATGCTGGTAAGGATTCATTGTTCCGGCATCATAATTGAGATACGGGTCAATCTTTATAGATGTCACCCTGAGCCCCTGTGATTTTAAAAGATATCCCAAACTGGATGTGATAGTCCCTTTTCCTAAACCGGAGATAACTCCACCTGTTATCGCTATATAATGCATTAGAGTATAGGGAATCAAAACTAATTAATTTTTCCCGATCAAGGATCGCGATCGAAGCTGAAACAGATCTGGTAACTTAGCGGGTTAAACTACTTCGAGCACGAAACAAAAACTTTGAGAACTTTTATTCCGATTGAATGAAAGCAAAAATAAATCATAACGGGAACTGGATAGGAAAGTTTTTCACTGGATTTTAATGACGTTCAGTAATGGTTAGAATCAATATCTCAGTTTCGAATGAAACTGCAAAGCTTATTGAAACGCAGGCTAAGGATTCTGGAAGGACTGTAAGTTCAACTATAACAGATGCCATTAAGACTTGTTCGATCATTAGAGAACAAGGTTACCAGGTTGAGAATCTGATTAACGCTATGCAATTAAGCAGACTTTACAAGGTAGCAGGTACAATTCCTGTTCCTCGTATACTTCTTGATGGTCTGGTAAGCGATCTCTTCGCCCTTGATGAAAAAAAAGCAATAGATCTGTGGGTAAACACTGGCAATTCCGTGGGAATTATTATGAAAACGTTTGCACCAGACCTTGATATTCTTTCCACATTGCTGAAAAAATACAGTAGTTTACTTCCAGCAGATTCTATACAAATTAACTATGATGAACGCAACTTAGAGGTTGTTTTAACTGGTATTGGCTACAGCTATGCATCATCAAAGTGCACGGCCGTCGCCATTGCAAAGGCTATGGAAGTGTATGATTTCACAGAAACCAAAGAAGATATACTCGAAGGATCGATCAGATTACTATTCCAGAAAAAATCAAGCGATCAATAGACTGAAGATTGGTTCATTGTTAGCATCCACTATCTTTCCTTATCAAATGCGTTCATGAACGATTAAGCCTTCATCGAAGATTTTTAAGGTATTACGTTCGTTATATTTATTCTCAATAATGCAGCTATGGATGAAACAGTTACAAATTATTTCAGGATTGAAAACAACAGCTCTGAAGTGAATAGCAGCTTTCGGATCCGTAGACTAGGTACTTTCAATGCACGCCTAGTTAGGTAGTCCATTAAAACAAGGTCGCGCATTTATGCGCAAAAGTGTGTTAATTTATGTCATATACTTTATATAAGAAATTGACATGCGATTGATGAAAATATGATAAATATCGTTTTGCTCTCGACATTAGTGATCTTTGCGCTTACGCTAGTGCTTGCGATTTTTATGACTTACGACTACTTCAGAAAAAGAAAGAAAAGCATAATTTTTTGGTCACTCGGCCTATGGGCTTTTGCGATTGGCGTAATTTTAGAAATTCTTTTCGCGGATGGAATTTATTCACAGTTCCTGATAAAGTCATATCTGTTCATTGTTGCATTGGTCGTTGAAGCCTTGGCTCTCGGGTCAGTTTTGCTTCTCGGAAATAAGAAAATCACTCAAGCTTACGCTACGTATGTAATCGTTACGTCTGTTGCTCTTATACTCATCCTTGCCTTTTCTAATATAGGTAATATATTAGTTAATGGCGTTGTTTTTGGCTTGTTGCCTCTTTATGTGACTCTACTTTCAGCCTTTATCACCTTCCCGGCAGCAGTTGCGCTAATAGCAATATCACTTTATTCGTATATTAAAACAAGGAATATTAAAATGATAAGCATAATTGCCGGTGTAATTGTGGTGAGCGTCGCTGGAACGTTATACATTGCAGCCTTCCCAGCTTTTCTTTACTATTCTGAGTTTATAGGTATACTCCTCCTATGGGCCGGATTCTTCAACTTCAAAGGCTTATTTAAGACCGTTTCGAAAGAGGTGAAAGAAAATGCTTCCAACTGAGATGGACCGAATAACTATTGCTTATAGTCTTGGTATCCACATACTGTTTGTTTCGATATCCCTTGCGTTGCCTATTATAATGGTAGTCGCTGAATATATCGGTTTTAAGAGAAAAAATGCTTACTTTGATCTTCTTTCCAGAAGGATGTCAAAGGCCATGGTACTGTTCTTTGCTATAGGAACTGCTTCTGGGATCGCTGTGGCAGTTCAACTACTAGTTCTATGGCCAGGCTTTATGGGGCTTGTCGCGAGTGTTGCCATATTGCCTTTCTACGTAGAGGTATTTGCATTCTTTATGGAAGGCATTGCTCTTGGAGTATACGTATATTCCTGGGATAAGATTGCAAACAGACATCTGCACATGTTCTTTGGCGCTATGATAGCATTTTTTGCAAATCTTTCCGGTGTTCTCATAATAATGGTAAATGCCTGGATGAACACGCCTAATGGCTTTAATATAAGTGCCTATCTCAGCAGCGGCGTTCTCACTGGACTCAGCCCACTTTCAGTTTTTGCAACGCCATCGACCGCAATTGAGGTAATGCATGCTCTTGGCTCTACACTATTTACCGGTGCATTCTTAATTCTGACATATTTTGCGATAAAGTTCCTTTTTGCTAAATCAGCCGAACTGAAATATTATTTTAAGAGTGGGTTAAAGATTGCTTTTGGCCTTGTTTCTCTGGTCTTTATCCCAGTAGGTTTGGGCGGAACCCTGTCAATGGGTATGCTTGGAACACTTGAACCCGCGAAATATTCCGCGCTTGACATGAATCTTGTTCCACATTCAAATGCATATGAATACCTTTTTGGGTGGAAGGTTCCAATTCCAGGGTTGCAGAGTTTCCTCCTTACAGGCAAGACATCCGGGACAGTGCCCGGGTTAAGCTTATTCCCGAAGTCTGATTGGCCTCCGCTATTCGTTCACTCTACCTTTGACCTTATGACAATATTTGGAATAGTACTCGGTGTGTTTATAATTGTAGGCTTAATTGCAATAGCAGTAAGATATTACCTATCCAAATCTAGAAACTGGAAACACAAGCCAAAGCTTTCTCAAATATTCGATCCGGTTTATGGTTCATTCATGACCTATGTCACAATATTCATGGGCGCAATAGCTATGATAACGCTCGAACTCGGTTGGATCACAGACGAGGTAGGACGGCAACCATGGATAGTTTATGATGTGGTAAAGACATATACTGTGTCTAATCTCTCTGGCTGGGTAATTCCGCTTGGTATTTTTATAATGGTTATGTATACCTTCCTGGCAATATTCACCGTTTTCATGGTCAGAAGAATATTAACTAATGAGGATATTGTATTGAAATTGAAGGATTATCCGTCATGGGAGAGAAAGATCTCCAACAGCGAACAGCCTGTGACAATGGCGAGGGGATCAAAATGAGTGCAATTCCTTTTTTCGTCAATTACGGAATTCTTGCAGCATTCCTTGTCCTGTTCCTGGTTGAAGTAGGCATGGCATTTCTTGCCGCCTTAAACTATGAGAAGTTCAAAGGATTAATTATGCCTTATATCGTTCCCATATGGGAAATAAATGGGACATTTGCTGTATTTTATGTCGTGAACCTCGAGGCAACATATCCTTCACTTGTTCCTGCGGTTGGCACACTTTTCGTAGCTCCGTTAATATTTTCATTTGTCCTTTATGCCGTACACAACGGCTTTCTGGCATATTCAGAATTTATCGAGAAAAAGGAACCCGAAAGAATTTTTATGATCACCTATGGCATTTCAACATTGATCGTGGCGTTTGTAGCCGTTTCCATGCTTACATCCTCGGTCAGTGCAATAGGCATCAGTTTGAAGACGCTCAGCATAACGTCCTATACATTCTTTCTAAACGGATTTAACATAATGTATTTCATAGCAATATTCTTCCTAATTCTCACTATAGTATTCATACTATTCAGCGTTAAAATGTACTCTCCCTATCTCCCATTGGTATTCCTTGTCATTTCACTGATATTCTTATTTGTTCCAACTTATATCTATACGAGATATATCTTCAATAATTTCCTGCACTACTATCCTATATTTATCGTGGTCCTTCTGATATTCGTTGTTTCTTTCTTGCTTTATTATCTGGAAAGATACAAATTGGTCTCAAAAGCATTGCTTGTTTTAGGCTCCTATATGTCAGTGATGTTCTACGGTGCTCTTGAATACCCATACTTTTTCAATGGGGCCATAAACGCGTCAAATGCAACGGTAACAGGACCAATCGCAACTGCTGAAGATGTTATAACGATAGTTGGAGGCCTCGCCGTAGTTATATTCATGGCAGTATTTATTTACTTTAGCTACTTTGTTAAAGAGGGAAAAGTAAAAAAGACTAGAGCGGGCAGCCCGGTAAAATGAGCTTTTGTTTTTACATAAATTAATCCTAAAAATTTTTTAAAAATTTTAATCACTCTATTCAGTATCCATGTTGCACTGGTAAGAGAACATGGAAAGCCTACAGATTTTATTTTTCTACACACATGAGGACGATCCCTCAAAATCAACTATGAGAAAAGTGAAAAGATTTGGTCTGGCAAAGGAATCAAATTTATCAATTATTTCAAGAGCTGTTTCGTTAACTCCGTATTGTGAGAAATACATAGGGGCATGGGATAAGGATCTGGTGATAAAACATGGCCTTGGAGTTATCGACGGATCTTGGAATAGAATTAATTCCATAAAAGAAATAAGATTACGTTTTCCAAGAAAACTTCCCACTCTAGTTCCAGTGAATCCGGTCAATTACGGAAAACCGGAAAAACTTTCATCCGTGGAAGCAGTTTCAGCAGCACTGTACATTATCGGTTTTCCTCAACAAGGTTTGGAGCTGCTTAATAAGTTCAAATGGGGTCCAAATTTCTATATTTTGAATAAAGGACCGCTGGATGACTATTCCAGATGCAGGACTGAGAGAGAAATAATCACTGTGGAAGAGGCTTATTTTTGATCCACTCATTGTTCCTTAATACGTATTCTCCATTTGTATAATTGGAAACAACATTGCGAATAGAATCCCTGAAAGCTTCAGGCACCAAAGAGAACGATTCGTTTTCTCCTGGAAGTATGTGTATAGATTCTATATGCCCCCGGTCCTTATTGTCGATAGGTTCTCTTCCGAGGCGCTCCTCAAGCAGTACAAGTTCATCCGGATCGAGTCTCATTCTCTCCTTAGCAACTTTAGCAAGGAGTTCTTCATTGCTGAGATCATCGTACCCTATGGTTGAAAGATTTCCACCGGCGGCCCTTACAAAGAGCATCACACCCATGCACTTACTGCAGTTTCCACATGGTTTTATGGACTCTCCAACTTTTCTGCATGAGTGGCACGATCTTTGAAGCCGAAATAAATCAGGATATCGCTTAACAAGTATTTTTTCGACAACCGATGCCGTTATAGGGTACACTGCTGACCATACAGTGGTTTGGAATCCTTTATGATTGAGATATGAGCTCATAATATTATTGAATTCTATGGACTGATCAAATATACCATAATAATGTCTGAAACCCTTAAAATCCCCCATTTCTCTAGGATCGTCAAATTCATCGCCGATCACAATACCACTGATATTATTCTTCTCTATAATGGGAAGCGAAGACATTACATAAACTGGGAATATAAAAAGCTGCACCGGATATGTATCTGTTTTCCTTTTTATCATATTTTGGTCAATTGACTGCATGTTTCTCAGGCAGAATCTATAAAATCTGTCAACGTTAGACCAAATTTTCTTGACATTACTCCTCTTTGCCACAAAATCATCATAGGCGGTTTTTGCAGTCATCCAGTGTGCTCCAGATTCGTTGAAAAATATCTCGAATGTGTTTGTCCCGATTTCGCTGAGCATTCCATAAGAAACCAGGCTTTCTTTGCCTCCAGAGGAAAGTATGGCAACATTGTTTGCCGTAGTTTCATGAACATACGTGTCTTCGAAGAGATTTGTTCGCACAACTTCTGTGATTCCATCAATGTTACTTGATGTTACATCTGAATCACCAGGGATATACTCTGGCTTGAAAAATTCATATCTCCTTCGCAAAAGCTTGTTTATAAACACGTCCCTGTTGTTTATTTTCACAAACTTCTTGATTACTTCAATATCGTTATCTGAGACGGGATAATCTAGAGTGAGTTTCTTAGCAAAAAGTGTAAAGTTAATTGCGGGCATTGTAAGTATCAGGCCACCAAGGTTCTTATTCAAACTGACGTCCTCAGAGTACCTGAATCTAAGATTGAATGGAATATTTTTTCCATTTCTTGCTAATGTGATAGTTCCAGAAAGTATATTCTTTCCATAAGAAATGTTAGAAATAGTGATGTTGTCGAACTCAGAGATAATGTCTGCGAAGCTCATTTATTTCAGTGGGCATATATTTCTTGAATCAGTGACGGAGTGAAATCAAACGGATCGAATGCCGGAATGCCAAAGCGGTTTTCAAGATTTGCGATTTCTTCCCTTATCTCGCTTCTTTCCATCCCCTCACTGTTCAGCGATATTGCTATGACCTTTTTCCCCGAAAGAAGCTCAAGTATCTTGATGTATTTCTCAAGGTCCGGGATCTTCATTGACGGGAAACCATCAAAGTATTTCCTCTTGGGCGCATGCTGCAATATTATGGCATCAGGTCTGATGGCTCCTATTATTTCAAAACTTCCTGGATATACCGGATGAAGAACTGATCCTTGTCCCTCCGCAACCATTACTTCGGGATGTTCTTCTTCCCAGGCATCAATTGCGATTTTTTCCAGACCACCTGGAACAAAGTCATTGATCATCGAATCGATAACGGTTGTGTGTTTGAATCCCTGCATCCAAGCTGTCTGGCCTGTTCCAAGCATTACAGCGTTAACCCCTTTCTTTTTGAAGTTATTTGTTACTATTACAGCAGTTGTCCTCTTTCCTATCGCGCTGTCCGTGCCAAGGACCGCAATTCTGAAAGACTCTACATTGAATATTTTTCCCGTGAACATGTACTTCCAGTTAAGGAATATCTTTCTAACATCAACTATGTTTGATCCGCTTCTTTCCGCAATTGCCTTAAATTCAGGATCATCGCTAAGAAATTCATGCAATCCGCTTACAACGTTCATACCTCTCTGGAGAGCCTCCGATACATAACTTCTATAGTTCATTGGCAAGAATCCCCCATCTGTGGCTACCCCTATAATGAGTGTATTTGCACCCCTCTCTATGCCCTCCGCAACTGTTGAAACTATAGGTACTCCATTTCTCTTTCCACTCAGAACCTGGCCAGAATCTTTACCTGCCTTAGTTGAATCTATTACAGAGGAAATTTTATACCTGGTTGTGTACCTTACCAGACCATTTCCAGTTTTTCCATCTATGGTGCCAAACGCACCCTCAGATAAGATCACTGCGTTGTCCATAAATTTCCCCTCCCGGTAAGTACAACTACGACATCCTCATTCTTATTTGCTCTTTTTATCCCTTTGTCAACTGCTGCAAGGGATGATGCAGAGGCTGGAAGAATAGATAGCCCCTCATATCTCTCCAGAAGCGTTGAGTATGCGATCATCTCTGAATCGGAGACATACGACGCAAAACCATCAGTCATGTATATGGAATCCAAGGCCCTTTGCCCATCGTAAGACCTGTAGTTTACAAGAGGTTCCGATGTTGGTGTTTCAACGATTGAATTTGGGTCTAACTCCAGAATCTTTTTCGAGTTCATCTTCCATGATGCCACTATAGCATTTCCGTAAGGTGTGCTTGAACCTACAAACTTGGGCAGTGTATCAATTATCCCTCTATTATACATTTTCAAAAATCCTGAGAATATCCCAGATATCGTAGTCCCATTTCCCATAGGAACCGAAACATAACTCGGGCTTCTGTCAAGGTCTCCTACGATCTCATAAGCGATCTGCTCATAACCTTCCATGTCGATTTTGGAATTCAGAGAACCAGGACTGCAATCATACCAGTTTTCTTCCCTGCTTAGGGTCCTCATGTTTTCTACAACATCTTCGTATCTTCCAGGAAGTCGTAAAATCCTTGAGCCGTTTGAAACGATCTCCTGGTTACGATCTCCAGTGTAGGATTCGGGGATTCCAATGACTGACTTCATCCCATAAACTCTGGCGAAATAAGACAATGATGCTCCATAATTTCCACATGTTGCAAGTGAAATTGTGTCGTAACCCTCATCTCTCGCATTAAGGACATGTAATCTGGCAATACGGTCTTTCTGGGTACCTGTTGGCCCTGCGCCTTCAAATTTCACAAAAATCCGTTTCAATTTGAGGACGCGTTCTAGCTTGGCAATTCTTAAAAATGGTGTTCTACCAGGAGGTTTATCTTCCTCAACTTCTTCCATTTATTTTCACTCAGGTTATTAGCCTGCTAGATCGAGAGAGATAATCTTAATATATAAATATATTCTATTATGAATTAGGACAAAACGGATCGATCACTTCGAAATTTCATTGTGGGTCGTCAGTTTATAACTCCAGGGAAATACGTGAAATGGGCGTACTCTGTGATAATTAATTTTCAGGGGCTACAAAGAGTTAACCCAATGAAATTGATGAATTATCACTTTGACTGCATCTGTTCACTGTTGTTTTCTATTTTTCAAATAGCCTGTCGCTACGACTGTAACTTAATTGCCGTCCAGCTGAGTCACGAACATGTAGCTGAGAACAGCGAAGAAGGGTACGTCAGATCTTTATAATCTCGAGGGAAAGCTCATCTGCAACCTTTTCCACCATTGACTTTGCAGCTGATTTAGTGCCTTTTTTGTCCATTAAGAAACCTTTGCAATTTCTAGTTTTCACTACGCTCTGTTTAAGCAGTTCTTCAGTAATATTTTCGAGGGAATGTTTGGAGATCATATGGCCCATATTCAGCGAATTTTTGTAAAAATATTCTGTAATTTTGGGCATGTAGTGTCCGCCGCCGACGCCAACAAAGTTGTCAAAATGATTCGACTCCGCGAAGACCCCACTCATAATCAAATCAAGTGCGTCATTACGTGTCCACTCCTTCTCCGAAGTACCTATCTCTATGTAATAATTAGGGATAGCGAGGAGTGGGCCATGATGTGTAGCTTCAAATGTTACGCTAAAATATTCTCCGGAATAGGTCTCTTTCATTACTCGGAGTGCAGATGACATTTTCTCTGGATCGCTTTCAGACAGTTTTCCCGGAAGACCGCCAAGGTCTGCGCTGGAAAAATTACCAGTCGGGTGTACAGTTATTGACTTTATATCAGCCGATGAAGAGTGTCTTGATAGAAAAATTATATCTTTGATCGAAGGCCGCATCGGCAAAACGACAGAGGGCAAATCGTTCATGAAAAGATGTTTTTCCTCTATTCCCACCATAACATAATCTCTATAGCGCAGGACACCGTCGTCACTCTTTTCAAAAGGGACGTTTGCAAGTATGTGATTTGCCATAACCTTGCTTGCATCGTCAGCATTTGAAGATATTATGAGATGTAAATCAGGCATTTTCAGGACATCTTTGTTTCAACGAGATCGTGGTAAAGGCGATCGGCCTTAGATGCAAGCTTTACCTTTTCAATTTCTATGTTTTTTAAGAATGCAGGTGGGAAGTCCATTTCATTTACGATTCTGGAAATTTGCTTTGAGGAATAATCCTCTGTCTTTGCGAGGAAAAGCAGGACTGAACTTAAGCTGCTCTCATCAATAGGTCCGGGATTCATATGTTCAGTGGAATGAATAGGCTTAGCAACGTTTCCGACAACATGTTCTTGGTTGGGGCTTTTATGCATTTTTATAGAATCAGCAATTTCTGAGTTTGCCTGGCGAAATGCATTTACAAAGGTTCGAATATTCGACAGTGCCGTCCTCTTTTCTATCTCAGCATATTCATCTATCAACTGCCGTT
>JAKAYB010000117.1 GCA_021826925.1 Thermoplasmata archaeon
ATACCAGATGTGGATAACTCTTGAACTTTTTTGAACCCATTTTCAATCAGATATTTGCTGATATTTTTTGGCTTTGTGGTAGGGCCCACAAGCCATTGAAAACTCTTATTTTCTTTAGTATATCGTTCAATTACGGAGCGAATCACATCTTCGCAGCTTTCTTCTTCAAGATCGGCTAGCCCTACAATATTTAGAAATGAACTATTTATAGTAGAAATTCTACCTTTAACTCCGTTAATGTTTAGTGGTTCCAATGTGCCATCAGGAAGTTGATCAACGGAGAGTCCGTTATGTGTCTCATCTATCCGTCTTATAATTTTTTGCTTTTCTATCATAAATAATCTCTACATTTATTGCCAAGCGATATTTATTTTTTTTTGGTATAAAGATAAATTTATTACCAATTCTGTCCTCGTTACTCAATTTTCTGATATATCTCAACATTAGACATAAATGCGTTTAATTGATAGTGTACATTCCCTAATCCTCTGATAATATATCTATTCTTTAAGTTAATTAATCTCTACATATTCTATCAATTAAAAAATGCCAGTGTCGTTGAATAATTTTAGAAAATGGCACATGCGCATTTAATTATTCGCTACGCCTAAAATCAACAAAATATTTAATTGTGAAATTAAATTGTGCAGTTCTTGGAAAATGTTGAACTATGGATTATAGAACTATGTCTTGACCCTAAGAAAAAGGCTTTCAGATGAGAAGAGAAAATTATTGGAATTGCTAACGGTCCGGTAACTGTCGATACCGTCGCTCTATCTATATCGAACCTCAGGATAAATGGGAAGGATTGTGAATTTAGCGTTAATAACGAGAAGCAGAACCCTAAAGTTAGTGAAAGTTCTTCGAAAAATTCCCAGACAACATAATATATAAATTTGCAAACAAATTCATGTTCTATGAATGAAGAGGGATATGCGACTTTTGATTCTTTTCTGAGTTTAGATATTCGCGTTGGAATAATCAATAAGGCTGAAGTTTTTGAGAAGGCAAAGAAACCAGCGTATAAATTAAGGATCTTTTTTGGAGATGAAATCGGATTCAAAAATTCTTCAGCTCAGATCAGGAACTATTCAGTTAACGAACTGGAAGGCAGGAGAGTAATAGCAGTAATCAATTTCTCTCCAAAACAGGTGGCGAATTATATTTCTGAAGTTCTTGTTCTTGGTGCTGTAACGGACGAGGGAATTCAACTTTTAACTGTTTCCGATAAAGCAAAACCCGGTGATAAAATTGCCTAGATATGATCATCCCACACATCAAGGTATTTCGATAATTGTCTGACGCAAAAAAATATATTATAGGATAAGTTACTGTTATAATATGGTTACTAAGAAATTTGTTTCGGATACAATTAAAAAATCTGTAATGACAAGCGAAGGAACCCTGCTTGGAACTGTGAGCAACTATGTGATGGATACAGAATCTGGAGCTGTTAAGACCTTATTAGTAAAACCTGTTTCAGGCTCCAAATACGCTGAATTTCAGACAGACAAAGAAGGACGCTACATGATCCCGCTCAGACAGGTGAAATCCCTGAAAGATGTGTTTGTTGTTGAAACAAATTTCGTAGCGCCAAAACCTGAAAAATAAATCAATTTAATACTTTTGGAAGGTACCTCAGGATGGCGGCCATTCCGCCGAACGCTTTTTGCAGGAGTTTTCCCTCGTCGCTGTCCTCAGAGATTAATTCTACTTTAGCACCTGATTCTTCAGCAAGCTTATAAAGGGATGCCACGAGATCATCTTCATGATCGAGTTCCATCACACTTTTGTCAACATCGCATATCATTTCAGCATCTGGCCCCTCGTTTGTCGACTTCATGAGACCACAGGTAGGGCATTTGAAAAAATATGTCACCTTGTTTAATCCTTCAGAAAGTAGCAGGAGATCAACAGCTTTCTGTTGAAGAGCAGATCTTATTGTATTTTCGCCATAAACTGCAAGGCCACCACCAGGTTTTCTGATCTCGGAGGTAAATTTATTCATTAGCTGGCGCTCCCTTGCAATCTGCATCTCCTTCATGCTGTCTGCGGCCTTCTCGACGAGCTCCCTGAGCCCGGTCTCGTCCGTGTAACCGATGTCGAAAAGGTCCTTTGTTTTGTTCTTTATCTCATTTCTCAGGTAATCCTTTTCAAAAAAGTATTCTTTTGTTGCTCCGGGCCCACCAATGAAAACTGCCTTTATGTCCTTGATCATGGGGATGAACGCATTATTTGCAATCTCACCAACTTTCTTGAAGAACTCATGTGCGGCAATCTCTATCAATCGCTCATATCTCCTTGAGGATTGCCCGCCCTGATGATGTTTGCTCGGAACGAGCGACTGTTCGTTTGCGACCATGGAAATATAAGTGCCATTCAGGAAACCAACCGTCGCTTCCTTTCGATCGATTACAATTAAACCATAAATTTCCTTTGTGACCAACTGCGCCAGCAACGGCTCAAGGTGAAAACTGGAATCGCACGTGTACGAGAATGTTTGCACCGGTTCCGGCGGTTCTATGACCCTGGCATACATCTCCGTCTGATCGCCCCGAATCGCGATATGACCCACGAAAAATGCAAGCCCATTTTCTGGTGCGAATCTATATGACTTAAGGCGGGACATTATGCTTTCTATAGCAGCCAGAACGTTCTTGCGAGTTGATTTTGACTTTATGTTTGATGATGTCGAATACTCCTCTCTCAAGTACTGGACTACATCTGAAATCTGTTTTCCTGGTGGAATGTACAGAGAAACCAGCTCCGTTCCTCTTCCCTTCAGCTTTTGAAGCTCCTGAAGTGCTTTACGGAACTCGTATCTCCGTATCTGTGATTCATCGTTGTTCATCCCTGAGAAAATTTATAATCGTATATAACCTTAATTGGAGGAAAAGAATGAAAACTATAGTTATCTCACTAGGCGGTTCGATAGTTGCTTCCGATGGACTGAACACGGATTTCATGGGCAAGCTGGCGAAATCGTTGGAGAAAATGGATAGGAAAATAAAATTTGGTATCGTTGTCGGTGGAGGGAGTGTTGCAAGATCGTATATTTCGGCACTGAGAAAATATGGCGTAAACGACAACATCCTCGATGAAATTGGAATAAATGCAACGAGGATGAATGCACTTGCTCTCGCTTCATTCTTTGAAGATGCAAACTCAAGGATACCTACAACGGTAAATGATGCCGTTGAGATGTCCAGGATCTATAGATTCACCATCATGGGTGGCACGGAACCAGGTCATACTACCGATACTGTATCGGCCCTGCTCGCTGAGAGAAACAACTCGGATATCCTCATAAATGCGACCTCCGTGGACGGGGTTTATACGTCCGATCCAAGGAAGGAAAAGAAAGCCAGGAAGATTGATGCACTCGGATATGATGAATCTCTTGTCCTTTCTATGAAAGGCCTTTCCGGTGCGGGATCGAATGTCTTCATGGATCCGACAGCCCTTAATATTGCAAAGAGATCAAAAATAAAGATATTTGTTATAAACGGGCTCGATATAGACGAATACAAAAATGTAATTGAGAAAGGTGAAACGACAGGTTCCGTGATTCGCTGATAAAAAACAATGTTAGTGCGGGGGTATTCTAAGATCCCAGTCTATTATTTTTGTCTTGAGTTCACTCCCGTTAACATCTGAGAAGGAACTTAAAATATTATTTCGGAGATCCTGCATTTGCGATAGTATCTGCTCCATGCTCATGATCCCGAGATTCTCAGTCTCAAGCATCTTATAGTAAGTCTGGTCGCTTTCCTGGATTACCGGGCAAATGAAAATCTGGTCATTAAGGCCAAGAGGAAGTTGTGAGATAAGATTAGCTGTGGAAGCTACGTGATCCTTACTTAGCTTTAATCCACCGGTACCCGCCATTATGACAATAGAGACTGGTATCTCATGATCCTTGATGTTAGATATGTCATTCATGGCTTCTGTTATGTTTATGTTTCTGTTGAGCAGTCTAATCACTTTATAACTACCAGACTCGACATAAACATACATTCTGGAAAGCCCGTGTTCTTTTAGGTCGCGATAACTTATCATGTTCCTTTTCTTAGGAGTTGAATATATATCAAACGAACTTGCAACTGGCAGACCGAGTTCAGATCGGATAAGATCCATTATGCTGGTAAGTTCCTTTTGATCGATATCTATTGCCCTTGCGTCCCCAAGATACACGGATTTCCTGGAGGGAAAAGAATCCCCAAAGTATGATTTTACAAGTTCGAGTTCTTTGGAAAATTCCTCAAATGAACGGATGTTATGCGTTATGCCCTTATATTCTCCAAAAACGTTGCAGTAGTTCCATTCCGAACCGGTCGAAACAGGAAGGTATATTGGGCTAGAAAGCATTGGCGGGAAAATTGGGTTTTCTCCATAGAGTTTCGTATATTTTTTCGCATCTTCTTTGAGAAAGTTAGAAAATTTATCTTCAGAATCCAGACCTAAAATCTTCAGGCGATTTTTGCTATTGGATTCGAGCGCTTCATAAAATTTTGAGTTTATTTTAAAAATTTCCTCTGCTTCCGGAATTCTATAAACAAGATTTCTGGCAGCGTTGAGTTCATACCAGACAT
>JAKAYB010000118.1 GCA_021826925.1 Thermoplasmata archaeon
CACGGACTAGTATTTAAGCTCAGATCTATAAAAATCGATTTCGCAATAACCGCATTCCGTTGCACCGAATTTATTTTTTCCCTGCTGTTAAACTAAAGCTTCAGTATATGGTTGCTATATCATCATAGAGTGATTTTATCAATTTTCCTTCGCGAAATCTACGCATGTTGAATGGTCTCCAATCGAAAATAGATTTCTCTGGATCTTCGCCATTTATCATATCTGCTACAATTTTTCCATAAGCAGGGGAAAGCTTGAATCCATGCCCGCTTAGACCTGCACAGACATATACGTTGTCCAAACCTATGCCTGAAAGTGAATCTATTATGGCCTGCCCATCAGGAGTCATGTCATATAATCCAGTTAATGATGAAATCACTGTAGCGTCACGCATTGAAGGTAACCTGGACACTATTCTTTCAAGGTATCCCTCAAGATATTCCTGAGTGACTGTTTCAGGGATGAATCCATGTATATCAACCTCTTCTCTGTCTATCTTCGGGTCTAAACTTCCGATTGCAGTAACGGTCTCACCCTCCATCTTGTAGTAAGCTGTGTGAGGTGGATCCCAGAGTGTTGGTTTAAGGCCGGAATATTGTTTTGGTCTCCTTATGTAAATTATCCCATGCATTGAGGCCGAAATAGGCAGTAAATTGGATTTTGATACTCCTGATTCTGACAGAAGATCGTTTGTCCATACATTCGTCGCCAGAATAACCTTGCCTCCCGAGAGTTCTTTACCATCATCAAGAGTTACTCTAACGCTCTCACCACTGTTATCCACCCTTAGTGCCTTTTTCTTTGAGAACATTACAGCACCAGATTCCTTTGCTTTTTCCATAAAAGAATTTGATGTTGCAACAGGATCAGCATACCCACTTTCCGGCTCATAGGTTACGAAGTCAAAGTTGTCAAGATTCACATCATCATAAAAGCCTCTGATTTCAGTCGGTTCAATTATTTTTTCATCGATTCCGATGGACTTGAGCATACGGACATTTCTTTTTGCAATTTCAACGTCCCTATCATGAAAAGGGAAGATCATTCCCGTCTTTCTAAAACCCGAGTAACCTATATCTTCGAAGTGTGAAATCACTTTGAATGAGTATAACGCCATTTTCGCAATAATTTCGTTGCTGTAGTGTGTCCTTATGAGTGCGCTTGACTTACCCGTATTACCGCCTGCAACACCGAGCTGATCTATAACCGTGACCCTGTTTCCGGTCTTTGAAAGGTTATATGCAACACTTGATCCTGTGCTTCCAGCGCCTATGATTATTATGTCTTTTTTTCTGCTTTCCACAAAAACTGATGGGTTACGATGACATTAATCTTGCTCTGAATCGACACATTTTTAAAAATTCAACGCAGTTTTTAGAAACGAACGGATTTAAGAAATTCCTAGTATTCGGCGCATAAACCAGATGGATTGCGGGAATATAATTTTATTAAAAATTTGATTGAATATGTAAATTTCTCACTGCAGCACTATAGGTTCTTCTTCCTCAAAGTTCCTTTCGGTTGAGTATTCCGGTTCATTTAACTTTTGTTTTAAACCAGACACGATTCCAAGTGGGAAAAAGACTGCGACAGAAATTGCCACCACTATTGCTGTTGTGGTGTAGAACGGAATCAGGTTAAGTCCACCATCGCTTCCAATATATGTCATTGCGAGCAAGAAACCAATGTAAATAATGTACCAGATAGAGTTTTTGACACTTTTTAAATCCCTTCTGGATGTCCCTCTTACCAGCGGGAAAATCAGACCAAATATGACGACCGCTATTGTGAGAATCAATACTGAATAATATACCGTCAGCCATCCGCTCCAGAAAACTATAAGAGAAGCTGAAATGAATGCAAGTGGTGCAAATATATAACCACCAGGTATGCGGTACTTAGTCGATCCTTGTCTTCTGGATACAACAAGCGCCACAGGGTTAACTGCAAATCCAAGATAACCTGCCACAACAGCGTCCTCTATTAAGCCATATATGCTCGGGATTGGCGCTGCTATAAACGCAAGTACAGCTCCAACCAGTGCAGTTATCAAAAGAGCCCAGTAGGGCACAGAATACTTTTTATGTATGTATTTTACCAAGTTGGGCATAATCCTTGTTCTACCCTGCGCAAAAACAACTCTTGATCCACCCCCGAGATAAATATAACCTACTATAAACGGGCCAATTAAACCTATAATTAGGGTGAGAACAAGGATAAATGGTGCGTTATAGCTGTGTGCAAGGGTGATAAATGGATTTCCTTGTATCGCTCCGACAGACGCCCAGTCGCCTGGGGAAATGCCGAGCTTTGACCAATTGATACCAGTAACAAAGACGAAGTCCAATAGCAGATAAATTAGCAACTGCCCTACAACGACAATGATTATTGCGAGTGGAAGTTTACGGAACTTCTTTGATTCTTCCGCATAATCTGGGATCACTCTAATGCCGCCAAATGCGAACATGGCCAAAGGTATCGCAAGAAACACCCCTGAAAAACCAAAAGGCAAAAAACCATGGTAAATAGTGAGATTCCTGGCATCGAAGAATGTCGCTGCAAGACCAATTGCCACAGCGATATAGAAGAACAATTTCACGATTCCAAATCCAACTGTCGATCGGCCAAATGATCTGACACCGAAATAGTTGAAAGGTATCATTATCAACATAAGTCCGACAGCAACCAATCCTCCAAGCAGGGTCGGGCCATCAGTACTCGTTATTAGACTCGGATAAAAAATTGAGAGCCCATCAACTACGGCGAACGCTTCTATAGCTGGTATGAAAATATACCAGATCAGATCCGCAAGGGAATTTATGGTATTTGTAAACCATCCGTGCGTATATAATGCGTACCTCGATGGCCCTCCCGCCTCAGGGTAAGTAGTGACCAGTTCTGCATAAGTGAGTCCAATAAAAAGATAGAATATACCTCCAATTAGCCAGCCGAGCCAACTTCCTGGACCTGCGATTCCTGTCATGCCTGCAGCACTGAACAGTATACCAGTGCCAACAGCACCAACGATGCCAATTATTATCAAATCAAAAAAAGAGAGTTCCTTTTTCAACGGAGTTCCGTGTGATTGGGTAACATCTGCCACGAAAACGAATCCACATCATATTAATAAATGTTTGGGGGCTTATTTTATTTCAGCGTCTTTAAATTTCTAAAATAATCAGTTGTCTTTGAACGTAGGATTGCTGTGTATGTTAAACAATGGTGAAATAACAGTAAATTGTAAAAATAAACGATCTTTCCTGGATTTTTCGGAATAATATTAATTGAAAGATTCAGATGACGTTTACAACGTGATACTCAATGCCATGACACTTTTGCTCAAGTTTATATTGATGATTGTACTTTATATTTGTTTTTGTGTGGGAGGTAATGATCAATGAGTCATTCTGTGAAGTGGATGCTCGTCTTTATAGTGACCCTTACACTTCTTACTCCAGCCTTTGTTTATGAGGCTGAGCCACATCCACACAAACTCGAAACAATGATCGCAGGAAATGTCAACTGTTACTTCTCATCAGACGTTCCGGTATATTATGAAAACATAGATTCGGTCCAAAAATATACATATTTGTACATACAGCTTAATGTATCCCAAAGTTGTTCTTTTGGCAGTTTCCCATTCGAATTTGAGGTCCGTGTTATTGGGGTTTCTTTTGTAAATACCACAGCCCTTTACGTATCTTTGCATATAGCTAGTATAAACTATAAAAATAAATCAAGCAAAGCTATATTTATCAGCGAGAATAATTTCGACGGCACAGAACTGATCTATTTCTATGAGGCAATGGGATTCGATAAGAGTTCTGGTCTCGTTTCGGATCTATTCCTAAATGGTTCTATAGATATTTACTCATCATTTGGTCCATTTGCCCAGGTTGAAAAATGTTATCCGTTGAATTCGTGATCGGATAATTAGGAAAAAGAAATAAAGCAAAATGGTTTCTATAGAAATATTATTTGTCGCATCTGCCTGTTGGACAAGCGGGATCGAAAGTTGCGTCAAGTTTCAGGTATTTTTCAGGGACTTTGGCGATAAGCTCGAGAGTTTGTCTTTCCGAATCCGGCCTTACCTTTTCGTCCTCCTTCACTTTTCTACTTTCTGAACCAGAGTATAAGACCTGTTCACTCTTGCTCCGATCCCTGTAGACTGTTATTCCCTTACAGTGAAGTTCATGTGCCATCATGTATGCCTTAGCTATATCTTCCGGGGTTGCGGTTGTTGGAAGATTGATGGTCTTCGAGACGCCAGAGTCACAGTATCTCTGGAAGGTAGCCTGCATGAGAACATGCCACTCCGGATCAATCTCGTGGGCTGTCACAAATATGTTCTTTATGTCTTCCGGCAGCTCAATTCCATGGAGTGTTCCAGTCTTCGCAATCTGCTGCATCAAATCATCAGAATAAAGTCCTCTCTCCTTCAAGGTTTCCTCTAGAAACGGATTTGCCTCCATCAATTCCTGCCCATTTAGCACGTGCCTTACATAAGCGAGAGCAAATAAAGGCTCTATGGATGATGAGCAGTTGGCTATGATCGAAATAGTTCCTGT
>JAKAYB010000119.1 GCA_021826925.1 Thermoplasmata archaeon
ACTTCTGTCAGACAAAAATCTTAAGTATTGGAAACTGAATCGATCTATCTAAATAAAAGCATTACAGAATCCTGTCTCTTGTTTGCTGATCCTCTGCGCGCTGATCGTACGGGTAAGTAACGGCCAGTTCACTCGCATTATTCAGCTCCCTTATTTGTGTCTCATTCAACGACCAGCCTGTTGATCCTAGGTTATCCTCAAGCTGATCAATTGTTCTCACTCCAATTATTGGAGAAGTTATATCCCTATTGCATAGGAGCCAGTTTAATGAAATCTGTGGAATTGATTTGCCAGTTTCCTGACTTATCTTCTCCAACACTGAAAGAACTCTTTCAGTTCTTTCATTATCAAATCTGCTATAATTCTCCGGAGCAGAAGAATCCCCAATACGTGTGCCTTTCGGTGCGTTCATAATTCCGTTTCTGTATTTTCCGGAAAGAATGCCTCCTGCTAGAGGGCTCCAAGGCAGCACGGCTATCTCATCTGCATGGGCCATCGGAAGAAGTTCAAACTCAACCGCTCTCGTAAGCAAGTTGTAATTAGGTTGCAAACTCACTGGTTCATTCCATCCATTCGCTCGGCATATCTGTAGCGCTTTCTCGAATTGCCAGGCCCTGAAGTTGCTAACGCCAATGTACCTTACCAATCCGTCTTCTACAATTGTATTTAGTGTTCTGAAAGTCTCTTCAAGAGGTGTAAGCGGGTCCCACGCATGAACCTGAAGGAGATCGATGTAATCCGTATTCAATCTCTGCAAACTCTGCCTGATCGAATAAAGTATATGTTTCCTCGACAGACCTACACCATTTGGGTGTTCTGCTGTTCTGAATCGGACCTTTGTTGCCACAAACATCTCTTCCCTGTTATTCGCTGCAAGCCATTTCCCTACTATCTGTTCGGAATGACCGGAAGAATAGACGTTGGCTGTATCTATAAAATTTCCCTTTTCTTCATTGAAACTGGTCATTATCTTAAAGGCAGCGTCCTCATTGGTCTGCCATCCAAAAGTCATTGTTCCAAGACATAACTCGCTGACAAGAACTCCGGTTTTACCAAATTTTTTCACGTTCATATTTCTTCATTACATACATGCTTAAAAGCGTATCTACGCCAATAAGTTGCCCTGGCTTACTCCTATCCTAACGATGAAAAAGAATAATAGATACAAATTGTTAACATTCACATGGAATTAAATTGTTACCGGGTATCGCTGCCCTTAATTGTTCCTTTCACAACTAGCTTTGGAACGCAAAAATTTAGGGACGCGCTGATTTTTGAACTTAACAAGGATGGCACAACGGCTTATTCTGAATCCGTGACAGAAGAATCTCCGGGCTACAGCTATGAGGACAACGTAACGGCAATTCATGTAATCAGGGATTTTCTGACGGAGAGCATCAAGGATCTCCCGGAACCTAAGGAATTTCTAGAAAGGGCTGGATGGATCAAGGGACACAATATGGCAAAGGGAGCATTGGAAATGTTGCTCTGGGACTTTTATTCAAAAGAAGCTGGGATTCCACTTTATAAATATATAGGGGCTACAAAGGGAAATGCAGAGGTCGGGGTTTCCATAGGAATGGACGAAATAGATTTAATGATGGAACGCGCAAAGGATGCTCTTAAGCGGGGATACAAAAGGATAAAAGTCAAGATAAAGAAAGGTATGGAAGAAAAGATCGTTTCATCTGTAAGGTCTGCTATTGGGGAATTTCCAATGAGTGTTGATGCGAATACAGATTATACTCTTGACGATATTGACACCATTAAGTCTCTGGACAAATACGGCCTCAAATATATTGAACAACCTCTTTCTTATGATGATCTGATTGATCATTCAAATCTAGCATCGAAAATATCAACACCCATATGTCTTGATGAATCCATAACCTCGTTCGAAAAGGCGAGGAAGGCAATTTCTATCAACGCCTGTAAGGTTATAAATATAAAACCTGGTAGGGTGGCTGGATTTACAGAATCATTGAATATAGCAAAGTACGCCCATGATCATGGAATTCATGTCTGGATTGGAGGAATGCTGGAAACTGGTATTGGCAGAGCATTTAATGTGTCCCTAGCTTCAAGCAGTTTTGTTGATTATCCTGGTGATACATCACCAAATGACAGATACTTCAAAAAGGATATTGTAAGGAATCCTTTCACAATGTCTGATGGGGTGATAAAGCCAAACGACGCCCCTGGGATTGGCGTAGAGGTGGATCACAGGTTCCTTGTTTCTTTCACATCTGAACGCTTCAAGCTCTTATAAGGACCACGTTATCTTCATGTCTCTCGCAGCTTTAACTTCATCGACCCTGCCAACAGCAAGATTTTTTGGGAGTTTGGAAATCTCTTCATTCGATAGGTCCAGTCCCCTCACGAGTATTTCTGCAAAAGCATCAAGATCCTTCTTCGATGCGCTTTCTGTTGGCTCGATCATCATGGCTTCATGAACTATTAGTGGGAAGTATATGGTCGGTGCGTGTACTCCATTATCTATAAGGAATTTAGCAAGATCTAATGCCCTTTTGCCCGTATTTTCGGTTGAGAGGACAAATTCATGTTTCTTAAGTTTCTTAAAGGGTATATCAAATTTTTCAGAAAGTTTCCTTGAGAGATAGTTTGAGTTTAGCACAGCTCTTTCCGATGCTGACTTAAGCCCATTTCCGCCCATGTATTTTATGTAAGCCCATGCTCTGAGTATGGTGTTGAAGGAACCGTAATAGGAGCCGACCTTGCCAATGGATTTCTTGGCAGAGTAATCCAGGAAGTAGCCCTTATCGTTTTTGGAAACGGTTGGAACAGGGAGAAATTCTTTCAGGAAACCCTTGACCGCAATTGGGCCAGCACCTGGCCCACCACCACCATGTGGCGTTGCAAAAGTTTTATGTAAATTAAAGTGAACTATGTCAAAACCCATCTTCCCTGGCGATGTTATGCCCATTATTGCATTCAGGTTTGCTCCATCGTAATACAGAAGGGAACCGTTTTCGTGGACTAACTTCGCTACCTCAACGATATTATGTTCAAAGATTCCAAGAGTATTCGGATTTGTAATCATGAGTGCAGCGGTTTTTTCTGTTAGGGCAAACTTAAGGGCCTCCAGGTCAACAGTGCCATCCTTTCCCGAAGGGATCTCCACGACGTCGAATCCCCCCATGCTGGCAGAAGCAGGATTCGTGCCATGAGCAGAGTCTGGTATTATGATTTCTCTACGCTTTTCAAGTTCTCCAATGTCCTTTAGATAGTTCCTTATTATCAGGACGCCAGTAAATTCGCCATGGGCACCTGCCCTGGGTTGCAAGGTGATGGCGTCCATGTCAGATATCTCCTTGAGGTACTCCTGGAGTTCATACATTATCTTCAGGTACCCCTGGATTGTTGTCTCGTCTTCCAGCGGGTGTCCATTAGTAAACGCCGGGAATGAAGAGAGCTTATCGGCGAATTTTGGATTGAACTTCATAGTACATGATCCAAGCGGGTATATCCCCTGATCAACGGAATAGTTCATCTGGGAAAGACGTGTAAAATGCCTAACAACGTCATATTCAGCGACCTCTGGCAATTTCAGAGATTTTCTTTTTAGACTATCCGGTATTAACGTTTCGGATTCGCTCAGATAGTCCGGAAGCTTATAGCTGTTCAAAGATAACATCTCTGATATGAGTGGTTCATCATACTTTGCTTGTTGATACGGCATTATAGCACCTCCAGAGTGTCAATAAGTTTTTCTATATGTCTTTTTGTGGTACGCTCTGTTACTGAAAAGAAATGGGCATTGTTTATGCTGTCGTACTTTTCATTTATTATTTTTGACATTTTCAGACCGCCGAGTATTCCATTCTTTGCAAGTTCCTGTTGAAGGTTGTTCTGGGCTTTATTAAAGCTCACAAGGACATCGGAAAATGGCACGCCTGTTACGGTATTGGGGTTTACAAGGCCGTGTTTAATCAGTTGATTTTTCAGACTTAGAGAGGCCGAGACCGTTGAGTCTGCAACTTTTTTCAATCCACTCTTTCCTACAATGGATAGATAAGTAAGGGCCGTCAGGGCCATCAGGGCCTGATTTGTGCATATGTTACTTGTTGCTTTTGCCCTGCGTATATGCTGTTCCCTTGTCTGTAGAGTCATGACAAAAGCCCTTTTGCCATTAGTATCCAGGGTCTCTCCGATAATTCTGCCAGGGGATCTTCTTACATATTCCTTCTTAAAGGAGAATAGTCCAAGAAGTGGGCCACCAAAATTTGGGTGTATACCAAGCTGTTGTCCCTCCGATACGGCAATGTCCGTGCCATACTGCCCAGGTGGAATAACTGATCCCAGAGATATCGGATCATAATATGATATCAGTAAAGCGTCTTTCTTTATCTCCTGGATTCTGGGAACGTTTTCGTCAAGAATCCCATATGCGTTTGGTAGCTCACAGACAATGGCAGCTGTACTGTCTGTTATTTTTCCCTGGATATCATCAAGATTTATGTATCCAGTTTTGTGATCTAAAGAATATCTCAAAAACTTAAGGTCTAAGCCTTCGGTGTAACTCTCTATA
>JAKAYB010000120.1 GCA_021826925.1 Thermoplasmata archaeon
ACTGGCCGGTGATCTTGTCTGCCCTTTTCTTCTTCTTGTTCCATCTGCTGGTCATCTCATAGGCATAGTATTTGTCCCCGGAAACACGAATCTCAACACCCTTTGTCTTGTATTTTTTTACCCAGTCAGGAAGAGCAGTCATATTACACAGTATGCGTAATATGTATAAAGATCTTTCGCAATAAAGCAGAGATGCCATCAAATGGGCATTTCATGGAGATTAAAGTGTGAGAAAAAGTGCTCCCTATTGCACAAAAAACGCGGAGTTAAGGATTAATATAACAATTCCTATTTTCGTATGGAAATGACAGAAAATAAAGCAAATATCAGTATCATCCTGGCCACGTACAATGAAATAGACAATCTTCCAGAATTGGTCAGCCGGATTGAAAATTCCGTTACAGTTCCATATGAAATCATCTTCGTGGATGACGGAAGCAAAGATGGAACAAGGGAATTCATTAAGGATTACTGTTCTAATCACAATGCAAAATACATATTCAGTAACAAGAAAAGAGGCACTCTCCTGGCACGCTATAAAGGAATCCTTATCTCCAATTCTAGATATTTACTTATCATGGATTCTGATCTACAACACCCGCCTGAAAAAATCGTGGACATGTATCAAAAGCTGGAGGAAGGGTACGATTTCGTGAGTGCATCAAGATACATGCCAGGTGGTTCGCCTGGCGATAGAAAGGTCCTCAGGGGCGTTATTTCTCGCGGTGCGACATTCATGGCGAGGCATTTTCTTCAATCTGCAAATCAATTGTCAGATCCATTGTCTACCTTTATCGCCTTCAGAAGGGAGCTTAAAGTCCAGATTTTTGACAACTGGGTTGGGTACGAGATTCCCATGCTGATAATGTCGTCGAATGCGGAAATAAGGATAGCGGAGATTCCATTTCAGTTCAAGGAGAGGGAACGTGGAGAGAGCAAGCTGACAAAAACGCCAGCTTTTTTCCTATTGTATCTTATGGAGTTAATCAGGTGCAGGAAACTAGAGAGCATCGTCCGAAGGCGATGAGAGCTGAGATTTACTTGATAGGTTTTTATGTCCCTTATCCGGCATAATGAAATTATTACTGAGACAAATATTGTATTAAAAAAAGTTAATTCAGACCTCAGCGATAACCATGATATAAATAGCTCTCCAGAATAAGAGAAAAGGACCAGAAGAGCCTTTAACGTTTGAGTCCCTTCGAGGTGTGTTATGAGAATAAAAACCATGGTTTATGGAATATATCCAAAAAACGAGAATTTGAGGAAGAAGCTCAGTCAATGGGAACGAGACATCATTTCAGGCAAAGAAATTTGTGAGGCTATCGATGCAGAGAAGAGGCGTATCTATGAATTGTTTCAGGACAATGGAATAACTTATTACACTGATCCTCTACTGAACTGGTATGATCTATTCCGGCCTCTTGCGTTGAGCATGGAAGGAATTGAACTTGGGCCCCTTACCCGTTATCTTGAAACAAACACTTTTTACCGCAAACCTGTTGTCAATTCCATAGGCGGTATAAAGGCAGATCCAAAAGACTTTTTTGAGTTGAAGGAAAATCCCCCTCTCCCCTTGTTCAATCCCGACAAGAATACATTCTTGTTTTTTCCATCCCCGTACACATTTTTCAAGATGTCTACAATTCCGGATAGATTAGATTTCTCGAAGTTTTCACATTCAATTCTAGACAATTACAAAAAGATTGTCCGGGTATTTGGGATTCAAAAAATAGTTCTCTTTGAAGCTGTCCCGTACGTCAATGATGACATTTCATTCTTATCCGATTTTGCAAAAGAATTTTCTGTGACTCTCATTACAACTGGCAAGTTGACTGAGAATAACTTTAACAAATTCAGCTCCACACTAGAATCCTTGATCACAGATCCTGAATACCTGGATATCGCGCAAAAGCACTCGCGAATTCCTGGCATGAAATTTATCGATGCTCATAGAACTGCTTTGGAAAAAGCTGATAAGTTGGAAAATTTCGAGAACTATGACGATTTGATACTGACCACAAACGATTACTTGGATTTCCTTCCCGAGTCTATAGCTAATTCAAAGGTGGAACTTCTGGGAACGGCAGGTGTTTGAAGTGGCCAAACTCATTACGCAGGAAATAGGAAGTTTCAGGAAGCCACTTTATCTTTCAAAGGTTTTTCACAAGATTTACGGCACTCCCGAGTTCGAGGAGCTTGCAAAAAAGGCCACGCTTGAAACACTCTCTATATTCGATGAGGTGGGAATGGATAATATCGGCGTTGGTGGTGAGATGTTTCGGTGGGAAATGTATGAACATCTGGCAGATAAGCTCAGCGGAATCAAGTTCTATGGCATGGTCCGGTCATTTGATAATCGTTATTATAAAAAAGGGAGTGTAGTAAGCAGGCTTGAAAGGTCTCGGCCTTTCCATCTGGACGAAGTGGAGTTTGTCGCAGGATCGTCCAAAAAGCCAATTAAGGTACCTGTGACTGGTCCCTATACCATGATGGACTGGTCCTTCAATGATTTTTATTCAAATAGACGTGAACTTGCAATGGAATTTGCGCGAGTCATAAACGAAGAGCTTAAGGAAATACAGAATCTGTGGGGTAGAGTTTCAAATGGAAGAAAGCTGGAGATTCAAATAGATGAGCCGGCTACCACCACTCATCCGTCAGAAATGGATCTTGTGGTGGAATCTATTAACCGAAGTGTTGAAGGAATCTCAGCGGAAAAGAGTCTGCATGTTTGCTACAGTACAGATTACCGCCTCGTTTACGACAGGATGTCAGAGTTAAATATTGATGGATACAATCTTGAATATGCGAACAGAGACACAATAAATAGGGGAACGGGTGACAAAGAACGCGTTGGATACCAAGACATTAAATATTTTGCTGCCATAAATGAAAAACTGTCAACGAAGAAGTTTCTGGGTGTTGGTGTCACTGATGTTCATACGGACTTTATTGAACCAGTGAAGCTCATAGAGGATCGCATAAATTACGCACTTGCGATTGTAGGTGATCCAGAATTAGTAAGAATAAATCCTGATTGCGGCCTAAGAACCAGGAGTCGTGAAATAGGGAAACAAAAGTTACAGAACATGCTAACGGCAAGGAACAATATTATAAAGTCGCAGTATCAGTAGTAATCGGTTTTTCAGTGGTCTTGCATAGCGGTGTCATGGTATGCGTCAAAGAGATAAGAGATCAATATTAGGTTCTGAAAAAGTTATGATAAATATTTGATGTTGTTTCATCGACACACTACAATCAAATAAACGCGAATAGAAAAATGGGCCTTCTTGAAGAACAGATCCCTGTAGAAGAACGCGAGAGTGAATTCTAGAATTCTCTTAAATTTGTTTTTAATCTCTCTCCTTTCAGCTGTGATTCTATTCCTGTTATGCGTTATGCAGAAAAAGATTTTTTTGTTGACTCTTTCGTTCCTATCAGTATAAGGTTATTACAACATAACAGTGATCTATTGATAATAATGTGATTATGTCCTGTTTTTACCTTTCGGTCCTCTTAATCATCACATCACATATGGCGTCAAAATAGTCTTAGATTTTGATTGCTTCTACCCATGCCCTGAGTTCCGCTTCGAGTAAAGTCTCATGTGTTTCAAGAATTTTTACAAGATCATGCAGAACAGCCGCTCTCTTCGTGTCATTCCGTATGATAGGATCGCATGGATTGGGTCTTATGAGCTTCCGTGCTAGATCCATTTCCTCCTTCGTGATAGAGGAGAACTCTCTCAGGAAGTCTATTCTTAAGAGAACCCTGTCTATGTAATACTTATTCTCCATATTGGAAAGAACAGCAGTGAGTGCACCAAACATCCCCATCTCTCTCTCGGTCTGAGATCTCCCTGTTCTTCGTCTGATATGCATCCTGCTCCACCTGTGGCCAATCTCCTCGATGCCGTTGTGCCTTACAACATTGATTGTATTGCCCTCTTTCCCGATCACAGGGGGGAAAGGAGTTCTGCCCTGTGATCCTCCATCCTGTTATGGAATATCCTTGAGATCCTTTCAAGTTCACCGCCAAAGAATTCACCTTCCTTCATGACTGCAGATACTGCAGCATTCAGATCCTTTCCCATGGCCTCTATACTCACCGTTTCCTTTTCTGATTGTGATGAACTTAGCTCCCTAGCAACTCTAAGAGCTTTCCTTACAGTTTCGAACCATACCCAGGTCCTGGAAATTATACGGTATTTTTTTCAGCACCTCTGGGTCCTGAACGATCCGATTGATCAGAGCATGAAGGTCCATGACCCTCCCTACAACTGTCATGTGCATCGCGTTCCACTGTAATCGCCGGTTGATTTTTGTGCATTTTCGCCGGAATAAAAGTGATCCAGATCGCCGGTTTAATTTTGATCCATTTCCTCATGTGGAAGGGGATCAGGATTGTACGGGCTGGAGGTGTGGAGAATGATAAGGAATCTTAAAGAAATGGGAATGAGCAACCGGGAGATAGCAAGACAACTCGATATTTCCAGGAATA
>JAKAYB010000121.1 GCA_021826925.1 Thermoplasmata archaeon
AATCTATCGACGTTAAAACCTAGTTCGCGCAATCTAGGGATAGAATAATAATGAACCACATCGTTTCCAACCTGCAAAGTTTCTTCAATTTGGTATTTTGACTGCATAATATCATAAGTTAATGGCTAAATTGTAATTATGCATTTCTATGACATTGCTTTCTAAAAAATGAATAAATCTCCGGTTACTTTCATACGATATAATTCCATAAATGATTATAAAAGATTACATATTTCGAGCGAAAAACCACTGATGAGCTTACGACGGATATGAATCGCGTAACGTTGATCGGGTTCAACAGGTCGTGTAAACAATAATCAAGGCATCCAGCTCAAGAAACATAGAACATTAGTTGAAACTCTCAGATCACATATACCATTGTGATATCTTCGGTATCTCAAAAGACAGGGGGCTGGATGCCACAATAAACATTCGCAATATCGGAATAGCAAACTAGGACATGACAGTCCAAATTCATACCTGTATAAAGTGTTACGGCGGCATAGCTCTCTAAAGGATATCTACTAGTTGCAACTCTATGAATCAGATATCTCTTATCGCTTACGAGCAGCAGGGTGTCAGTATTGCTAAACAAAGGCCATTTCATTAAATCAAGATAACAACTCTATGCGTCCTGCATCAATTGAAACTGGAACATCTTAGTTTCCGCAGGAATATAAGTTACTTATTAAATTCAAAGATTCAGATAAATCCAGCCTTCTGATTGTTTTCTTGCAATTTCAACGAAACTTGCCGGAACCGAAACTACACCAGGAACGAGGTCGTCTTGTGTTATATTTCTCTCTTTCATAGCAACTCCACAAGCTACGACTTTCACTTTTTCCATGCCAAGTATGGGTGATATTACACCTTTCTCTATCACTGCAGATATCCCACTTTCAAGATACACCATTTCTATTTCTTCAACATCGCTGAGCTTCGACATATTCGTAGCCGCAATGATAGAAACAGGAATTTTATGCTCCTCAGCCACTTCAAATATAATTTTCATGATTGCATATCCCTTTCACATTCTTAAGTTATGGTACAACGCCTATCTCATTCCGCATTCTCTAAATATAAAGCTGAAATGAAGTATTTTGCTCAAAAAAATTCTTGGAAGTTATTATTTTACGTTATCGTTAGTCTGATATACGAGATTGCATTCTGAGTAATATTGCCCGAACGAGAAAATTTATACTTGGAAGGAGAAGAGAAATTTGGTTTTCTTTCTTCATTATTCTATCCCATTGTAAATATTATTCCGACGACTAGAAAATTTTACAAATTCGTTGTTTCTGAGATCGAAAAGAGAGATTTTGATACCCTGCTTGATATTGGCAGTGGGCGAGGAACAGTTTTGATTCGCATTGGAGAAATTAAGAAAAATTCTCGACTTTTTGGAGTTGATCCTTCTCCTAGTATGGTGAATCTGGCTAACCGTGCAGCTGTAAAGGCGGGCGCTTCAGATCGCATAAAGTTTTTGCCAGGTAGCAGCAGGTCGTTAGATCCAAAAGAAAAATACGACATTATAATCAGCACCCTGTCTTTCCATCACTGGAAGAATAGGGAACAGAGCATTGAAAACATCATGAATGCACTTAGACCAGCTGGTGAATTTATAATATTTGAGATCACTAATAATGGTGCCTTTAACCGCAGGTTTGTAAGATCTCACCTTATGAGCAGAGCTGAATTCAGTTCTATTGGTTCCAGAGTCGGATATATCCCTGCAATAAACGAGCAATGTGGATTCATCTCTGCATCTTTCAGAAAGGAAGATTAAAATTTTTCCTAATTTTGGAATTCTAATATGGAAAGCTTCTTTCTGTTCCCAAGTTTAAAGTAATGACGGAACAATGAGCATTGCGAAGAAGAGATTGAAGAGGACAACAAGGGTAATGATCACAAATTTCTTGTCCTTGTTTGCGGCAAACCAAACGAGTCTAACAACAACTACACTGATAGATGTAAAGATCAATAGCCACAGACCAAGTGCTATGAAATAAATCCCGTCCAGCTTCAACACACCCTGTATTATGCTATTTGTTGGAATATCCTTGGAATCTATTCCATGGGCCAAAGAGTAAGAGTAACTTGCAATCTGTTGGAGTGTGAATCCATCACCTTCTCTTTTTACAAATAGTAGTATAATGCCTGATACGATAAACAAGACACTGAGTATCGATCCCCCCCTCAGAAAATGGCTGACTACCATTGTATCATCAAAGTTTTTCACTTACTTTCCCTCCAATCGGCATGAATTTTTCGTGAAAGAATAAGAGAAGTATTGTTATGACAGCAATAGCTGCTGCAAAGGAGAACTGAAAAACAGTATCTACAAAAACCAAGTTTATCTTGTCCAATCCACTGAAAATCATGTCCAGTCCTAGGAAGATAAGAACGGAGAAAAATATAAGGCGTATATTTTCGTTTGAAATCCTTACTAAGACCTTAGATCCATAGTATGCCCCTATCAGGACTCCTATTGCAGTGGCGGCAGCGATCATTGGCTGTATAAATCCTGCGTACCAGTAGATCGTGCTGCTTGTTGCTGCAGTGATGCCTATCATGAAATTGCTTGTTGTTGTTGTGACCTTCATGGGTAGGTTCAATGCCCAGTCCATTCCCAGTACCTTCAGGGCTCCACTTCCTATCCCGAGCAAACCAGAGAAGAAGCCTGCAAAAAACATTATAGTTTCTCCGAGGTACCATCTGGAACCTTCGTAGTTTATTTTTTGGTTCAACCGCTCATCAAAATAACTTCCGCTCAGCTTGAAAAATCTTGTACTCCAGTCGGGTTTCGTCTTCTTTGGAATCTCGCTATGGAGTTTTTTTACCGCAGGATAGAGCGAGAATAACAGTACTGAGCCGAATATTACGTACACTATCCATGATAGTGAATGCGCGTACATGTAAATGGCAACAAATGAACCTACTATCGCTCCGCCTGTTGTTGCCATTTCGAGGCTTATACTAAGGTTCACGTTTGCAATCTTCTCTTTTGTGTAAGCGCTTGCTGAACCATCAGATGTCGCTATGGTCGAGATTAAGCTAGCTCCAGTGGCGAATATTATCGGTATTCCATAAAATAGTGTCAGTACCGGTACGAGTATAGTCCCACCGCCTAAACCTGTCAGAGATCCAAGAAAGCCAGAGAAGACTCCAGCCAACATGATGGAAAAGAATCGAATTATGATCCCGATGAAATTCAACATTAATTATCATGCTCTATTTCTGTTAGTTTTTGTTTTGTGAATTTTGGCGGAATAACCAGCACAGGTATCTGTGATTCTTTCAATAGTTTGCTGCTTACAGAATCTAGGAATACCTTTCCGATGGTTCCTAATTTACGCTCTCCCATCAATATCAGATCAACGCCATGCTTTAATGCGGTCAACATCAAATTTTCTCCAACGCTCCTGTCAGGGTTGTCTATGAGTTCAAATTCAGCATTCATATGCATTGTCTCGACGATCCTTCTTGCATTGTAAAGTACCTCGTTCCCTTTCATTTCCATTTTTTCTATCCTTTGGTCATCTTCAGGAAGAGTGTACTCGTCAAATTTTGGGGGATTCTTGCCAGTATACGGGATGACATATACAACGTATAGGGTCTCTATCGAGTTTTCAAAGAATGCCGAGAACTCAAGAGCAACTTTTGATGCGTTACTGCCGTCGAAGGCTACCATCACTTTCATAAATCACGAAGAGCTCGATTGGATATGAAAGAAAACACTAACATACTATAGAAAACCTATAAATAAAATTGAAAATCATGTTATTTGAAATTTACTCATCATACGTTGGAATACCTGATAAGTTGCAGAGTTGGTGAATCCTTCTTCGATAAATCTCCACAAGAGTGAATACTATTTCCTTTTGATCTTACTTTGATATTTTATTGCCATTTTTTCTCCAGGCTGCCATCCCCCCCTTAAGGTGGGCAATTTTATTAAAGTCATTTCTTAGCATAATTGCAGCGGCAGCACGACTCCTATGTCCAGTTGCACAAACCAAAAGATATATTCGGTCCTTTTCAAGTGAGTGAAGCCTTTCTTTTAATGAATTCAACGGAACGAGTACGCTACCTTCTATGTGGCCGTGTGAATACTCCGTATGCGTTCGCACGTCTATCAAGACAGAACCATCTACTTTTCGTGCATTATCGAATTCATCCGGATCGTACTCAATAAGGCCCCTCGGGGTAATAAAATAATCAAGAATTCCCATCAGTTGTCATATTTTCATTTGTTATTAAAAGATCATGTTTTTTTCGTGATAACATGTCGCCGAATTACATTGAGAGTATTCTTTGGTCAAGTATTAATATTATAACAATTTTTATTGCATTGTTTTATTAATCACCTTTTGAATCTCATGTTATGTCTAAAATAAAAAACATAGAAATATTAGAGCTAGGAGAGAAAGGAAGGGAAATATCATCTCCATGGAGTTCCACTATACTTCTGGTGAAATTAA
>JAKAYB010000122.1 GCA_021826925.1 Thermoplasmata archaeon
AATAACTGTACTGGAACAGGCGAAGCTGCTGGGGTATGAGTGGGTGAGTTGAATGCCTTTACTCTGGTAGTATACGCTTGATTAGGGAGAATAGAATGAATGGACACCATAACTCCTCCCTATAAAACTGGCAAAACATTTAAATATATTACATATATAAGAAAAATAGTAGGTTTTTTATGTCGGATGAAAGAGCAGCAGTGTTGATAGATAACTATTATCTTAAAAAGGAAGTACTGGATAAGAAAAACAATGGATTTAAGCTTGATTACAAAGCGTTTAGCGATTTATTGTGCAAGAAAGCCAACGCTAACCATTTTAGGACTTATGTCTATGACTGCGAATTCAAGTCCAATGAATTGTTATTGAAGATTCTTGAAAGCCTACCTAATTTTGAAATACAAAAGGGGACAAAGCAAAAGCTGGGACAACATTACGTTCAAAAGCAAGTTGATATTATGCTTGCAGTGCAAATGATACAGCTTAACAAAATCAACGTGCAAAATATTATTGTTGTTTCAGGGGATGCAGATTTCATTCCTGCCGTTAAATATGTTAAAGAATCGGGTAGCAGGGTATATGTGTGGTCCGCACCAAAAGATTACAAGGGAGAATTGGCGAGGTCCAGCGATGTGCCAAATCCTATAGATGATAGTGTTTTAATACCGTGGACAAGAAGTATTAATTCTAAGACCTTTGACAAAAGATATTGACCGGACCTGGCCAAAACATATATTCAGATATTAATATATTCCAGAAACCGAGTGGTGAGTATATAAAGAAACTACACCAATCTTACTATGTAAAATAATTCTGGTTATATCTGCAATCGTTCACATCCCTGTCTACGTGCAATTGGAATACGCCTTTACCTGTATTATGCCTAACCGGAACGCAGAGGCGTTCCCAACCTCTTATAGGGGATTTTACAGAAGAAATCTCCATCATGCCATTTTTCAGGACTTAGCCAATGGATTACCTTCTGGTTCTTCATTTCATGGATCAATATAGTCGTTTCGCAATTCCTCCACATCGCAAGCTCAATGGCTTTCTTTCTCATTTAGTTGTAAAGTATAATGGAGGGCGATTTGTTATAGAATCTACAGAAGAAAATGGCGATTATGGATTATCTGATCTTTACGAAATAAATAAGAATGGCAAAAAAATTGACGACAAAACAACCCATTTTATGACACTGGATCATCGCCGTAGGTGGGATACAAAATATTAAATAGTTTCAAAATAATACATTTTCTACCAAAATGTTGAGAGGTGCAAACCAATGGTTGATGAGGGATTTGAGAAAGAACCGGAGTTGATAGGTAAGGGTAAATATCGAAAGGAGCTTGGCTTCTGGACCGTTGTTATGCTCACAGTTGGTGCCATATTTGGTTCTGCTGTGGCTTTCGTGCCCATATACGTTCTTGCGTATGGCGGCCCGGCAGGCATTCTTGCATGGCCTATTGCTCTGCTTATGATTCTTCCCATAGCATTCGTATATGTGGAGCTGGGTTCCATGTGGCCCAGAGCAGGTGGTGTGGCTTATTATCCAGCGAGGAGCCATGGAACTCTTGTTGGCCTGATCAATGGTTGGAGCACTTTCTTGGGCTATACTCTTGCCCTGCCAACGCAGGTAGCCGTTGTAATTGAATACATCGGTTTCTACTATCCTTCTCTCTACCGCAACGGCACTATAACCCCACTGGGTATTGGACTGGGGATAGTCGTTCTTTTCCTGATATTCATAGTGGAAGTCAGGCATGTGAAGATCATTGGAAATGTGAACAATGGGTTCACATTGGCTAAAGCCTCTCTCATGGTACTTATAGCTCTAGTGCTGATAACATTCTTCCACTTTGGAAATTTCACTGCCAACGGTGGATTCGCACCACTGGGGGTAAGCGGAATATTTCTTGCAATATCTGCAACCATATTCGCGTATGCCGGATTTAGACAGCCCATTGACTACGCGGAGGAAGTCAAAGATCCAGGGAAATTTCTTCCAAGGGCCATATCAATATCGCTAGTAATAGTCATGATACTTTATGTGCTGGAGAGCCTTGCGTTCCTTGGAACAATAAACTGGGGCAAGCTCAATCTCTCTCCAGGATCATGGAGCTCACTCTTTTCCCTTGGTTCACCATTCACATCAGCCTCTGTAAATGTAGGACTCGCTGCTTTTGGAGTTCTGGCGGTAATAGTAATCATAATTGCATCATTTAGTGACGGTCTTGTCTACTGGGGTGGAGCCGCAAGGATTGGAAACACAATGTCAAGGTACAACAGGTATTTCCCCGATTTCTTCTCAGATCTGAACGGTAGGGGCATACCCTTCAATTCAGTCGTGGTTGTATTTGCAATTGCAATATTTTATCTAATATTATTGCCTTCATTCGCATCACTCATAGGAGTGTTCGTGGATGCTGTGGTCATATCTTATGCACAGTCAGCCATAAGTTTGGCTGTTTTCAGAGAGAAGAACCCCGATGAAAAGAGGCCTTACAAACTTCCAGCATACAAAATAATGGCTCCACTTGCATATGTACTGGCAGGATTGATGGTTTACTGGTCAGGGTTCACCGCAGTATCTATCAGTATAGCATCTGTGTATGCTGGGCTTCTGTTTCTGATTCTTGCCAAGAGAAAGAATAATTTTTCAGTTGAGGACTTGTATGCTGGATTGTGGCTTCCATTCTACCTTTTAACAGTTGTAGTGATATCTTATTTTGGGAGTTCCTTCTTTGGAGGCACCAACTTCCTCAGATTTCCCTATGACAACATCGCGTTTATACTTGACACACTGCTGTTCTACTTTATTGGGTTCCATTATGGGCTACGATACCACGGGAAGGGCGTTTTGGATGCCCCAAACTGATGAATTACCTTTTACCAAATTTTTCAATCCAGAATTTTGCAATTTCTTCTCTTTTAGCTATCCAGACGTCGTTCCTATTTTTCACATAGTTTATGAATTCCGAAAGTGCTCTGATTCTGCCAGGACGACCTGTTACCCTGACATGAAATGCAGCTGACATCATCTTGGAGTGCGTCTTGGACTCTTCGTGAAGTGTGTCAAAGGTTTCCTTCAGGTATTGCGAGAAATCATTGCTGTTTGTAAATCTGTTCATTGGATTTTGAAAATGAAAATCATTTGCATCCGGGGTATATGGAACTATGAGCATGTCTGTTTCCTTGCTGAAATAAGGGATGTCATCTGAATATGAATCTGAATCATAAATGAAATTCTCAAACTCCCCCAGAATTTTGAGGGTATTCTCACTTGGTTCCCTTGCATAGAATCCTAATGGTTTTTTTCCGGTTACTTCTTCAATGGCCTCTATGGATTTTCTGATCTCTTCTCTTTCTTCATCGGGAGACAGGCGGAATAACTCTCTCCACCCATACCCATGATCGCAGATCTCATGTCCATCAGCAACTATGTCCTTAGTGGCTTCTGGATTTGCCTTTAGTGCAAGAGCCGAAGCATAGAATGTCGATCTTATACCATTCCTCTTTAGAAGATCAAGTATCCTCCATATGCCAACTCGTTGACCATATTCATAGACGGACTCCATGCCCATGTCTCTGACTTTTATGTCAACAGGTGCAAACTCTCCAATGCTTTCCAGCATACCGTCGGTAAGTATCGAATGTTCGGCTCCTTCCTCATAGTTGAAAACAAATGAAACTGCCAGTCTTTTTCCTCCCGGCCATAAAAACTCAGGAGGGTTCTTTCCGTAACCCCTAAAGTCCCTGGATAACGCCATATATAAGACAATTTCTAATAATTATTAAATATTATCCATCACCTGAGCTTTCAGAAAAATTGCGATAACCCTCGTTTCGATCGATAGAAAATTGCTTTTTTTATGTTCCTTTCTTAATATTTCTTGCTTTTTATGGCAGATTCTTGATAGCTCACCCTAGATACTGTTGTAACGAATACATAGTCTCCATGGAATATTCCCTTTATGACAGAATATGGTCTTTCCCCTCTGGATCGCTTCCTTGAGATTCATATATTCCTTCTGAGGTTCTTAACCGGAAGCTTATATCCACTGACAGTTATGTCCATAGCTGCATCTATTCCCCTTCCCTCAACGTCGAAATAACCCTTGTCCTTGTAATTCACGATTCCTGGAATTGACAGGTCAATCTGTGAAAAAGGACTTCAGCATGATATTGCCTATCAATCCCTTCTCGAATGTTAAGTTAAAACTCTCAAATAATATGTTCCTCGAGCCCGAAAAATATTTTTTTCTGCTTCCATACTACCTACTGACATACTCTCCTCAGCTAAAGCTTTGGAGGTTCTAAGGTCTCCGTCGTTCCTGGAGGCGCCTCTCTGTGGATATCAGTGTTCCCCTTGCGTGCATCCCTGTCTACACGCAATTGATCTATGCCTTCCTCAAATTCAGGACGCAATGCTATGTTGAACGAAGCATTGGCATCAGCATGA
>JAKAYB010000123.1 GCA_021826925.1 Thermoplasmata archaeon
TTCCGATCTGATACTGCCTTACTATGCTCAAAAATCTGTGCCGCTGCATATCTCTGAAAGCTCCATAGTTAGTGTTAACCTCGAAAAGGTATCTTGCAACCTCAAACTCCCTCGGAAGCTTGTCTCTCCTGTTTTTCCTGAGACTCGCAATCTGGCTATATATCGATTCTATTCGCCTCATATCCATTGTATTGAATTCCGAGACTGCGTCATTGAGAGGTTTATCCTGCATTTTAAAAGCAATCAGAGCAGCCACGCGTCTCGCCACATGATCCTGGGATTCAAAAGAGACTAGTTTCACCAGTGGATCGGTCTTTCCAGAACCTTTAATCTGCGGAACATTTATTGTATTAAGGGACGATACGTAATTTATTGTGGATTCTCCATGGCTATTCACAGCCGAATCTATCAGGTTTGGAAACTCCGTCTCTAGTTCCGCATAAAGAGAAGATGCTATCCGCTGATATTCCGGCAACCATGATGATTTTAATTTCTGAATAAGGTTGATGTAGGATCGGGCATTCCCAGATATTCCTACGTTTGTTAGCGTTGAAGCTGGCAAGAGATATCTAAGATCGTCAAGTGCCCGAGCCCTCAGAGCGCTTTCATAGGACTTTTTGGCATCTTCAAAATCATCATCTTTAAGATCCTTGATCTGTATGTTGTTCCCATTATCATCTGTAAATGAAAGTGTCTCGATTGGAAATTTCTTTCTATAAAACTCAATGGCAGACGGATACGCTGCCGAATAGAGATCGAACAAAGAATTGCACAGAGATTCGTATTGTTCGTTAAATTTATCTGGCATGCCGATGCTTTTTCCTTCCGCAAAAAGATATCTTCCATCAACCTTCTTGTCGTACCTAACATACCTGGACGATTTCTCAAGAAAAGAGAGTCCAACACGCAACTCCTCAGCAGTTTTGGAAAGGACGTTTGAAACCCTTTGCATGGCGACCTGAGCGGTAACGAGTTCCGAAACCGATTCGTCCCCATATTCTAGGAACACTTTTTTGTAAAAATTCTTTCCACGGTCTTCTTTACCAACGAACTCTTTCCGGTATACGTCACGTATATCAAGGTTTGAAGTACGGCTATAGCGGGAAAGCAGTGCTCCTCTGTCGATCATCCTTTCAAGTTTCACAATGAAAACATCTTTGTCTTCGTTCGAGAATTCTGACACAAAAGATCATAACTAAGAACCTAAATTATCTTTTGCATGGGCAAAATTTCCATTAAATGAATATTGATACAGTACCGCCGGCAAATCTGAGGAACATGGACCCAAGAATCAAAGAACTTATTGAAGATTACAAGCTCGCTGTTGTACTTCGCCATATGTCAGTGGCTAAAGTGGACTACGCAAAGAATGTGCGAAAATACACGGAAATACCACTTTTCGCTGTCAATTCGTATTTGGAAATGCTCCTCGAATGTGGATATCTAACGCATTACACTAACACATCCATTAAGAGGAGCTCTGCAAAACTGAAGAAGAGCGCTGAGGTTCACAAACACCATACGTACTACGAGATTACACGGGAAGGGGAGATCGCACTTAGGAGTCTGACACCATCTCTTTATTTGGAATTGCTTGATTCTACTGACCTTGAAAACTTGCTTAATCATAGAAAGGCAGCTTCCATTGAAAATCCTAAGCTCTCGAAGATGGGCCTGTTGGATAGGGAGAACAAGATAACTAATTTGGGCAGGGACATTCTTGAAGAAGCTTGCAGAAAAAAAATTATAAATTGTAGGTAGAGTATGATAGCCTACATCTATAGATGATTATTTATCGCCGGCCGGAACAAAGTACACATCAGTTGGACTGAACTTTTGGATTCTCTTAAATTTCGCTTTTACCTTCATGCCCACATAAATGTCTTCCTGTGAAGCCCCTATGAGTCTTGACATGAAAAGGGAGTCGACACCTTCGAACTCCACCATTACTAGGTTAAACGGAGTCTCAGGAAGGAATTCTTCGCTCCCGAAATAGCATGTGGTAAATGAATGAACCTTTCCTTCATTTGGAAGCTCAAACCATTCTGTCTCTGCACCGCACATCATGCAATGGCCCCTAGGTGTTGCATACTTGTACCCGCATTTCTTGCACCTGCTTCCCATCAGTTTCTTTTTTCCGAGTGCCCTGAAGAATTCAGAATCTTGAGCGTAGCTGTGTATGTAATCTATTTCATAGTGGGATTTGACTGTAAGAGGATCTGTGTTGTACACCTCTGTCCCGTTCTGGGTTTCTGGCATTTTTGCGTTCGGATCGATTGTCATTATACCGCCTCCATAACTGTAGCAGTCACATATGTACCCGTGCCCGCATGGCTGTGAATAAGGCCACGCTTGGCATTATTGACCTGGAGATAGTCGTCTTTAAAATGCTTGCTTATGGTGTGCTGCAGTTGCCAAAACATGAATACGCTTTGCATTATTCCGGTTGCTCCGACCGGATGCCCACAGGCAAGCAAACCTCCAGATGGATTAACGGCAACTTTACCATTTAGTTCAGATTTCCCCTCCTCTATGAATTTGCCGCCCTCCCCGTACTTACATAACCCTAGATCTTCATATGTCTGTATCTCAGAGGAGGTGTAGGCATCATGAAGCTCAATAACGTCAAGTTCTTCCAGAGGATCAGTTATTCCCGCACCTTTGTAAGCTTCTATGGCCGCTGTCCTGCCAGCCCTGAACGAATGAATTCCTGGATATTTTAGATCACGATAGTCCGATTCCTTCTCGTTTGGGAGGAGCGGAACCTTTCCAAATGGTCTGTCAGAGAGACGCATTGTATCTGTTCCAGTCCCTATGCTTTTTATCAGGACAGGATGGTCTGTCAGCTCGAATGCCTTTTCTTCGGATGCGAGTATTGCTACCGCTGCACCATCAGACATTGTGCAGACGTCAAGTCGGGTCAAAGGATATGATACCATTGGTGAATTACGAACCATGTCTACCGTCAGATCCATTGGACTTTGGGAGTATGGGTTGTGTTTTGCGTTTTTATGATTTTTAATTGATACTTTTGCCAGCTGTTCCACCGTTGTTCCAAACTCGTGCATATGTCTCACGGCCATCATTGCATAATAACCTGTGTAGAAACCGCCTACCGGATAATCAAAGTTTGTATCACTCGCAAGGGCTATAAACTCATTCCCCTTCCATGTATTTACATGAGACATGCTTTCGAAGCCAAAAACCGCACATGTGTCCATCCTACCAGACGCTATTTCTTCGTATCCTGTCTGAAAAGCAAGTCCTCCGGTCGCCCCGCCACCCTCAATCCTCTTACTCGGTTTTGGAGTCAGGCCCAGATAATCCTGAACCATAATTCCCGCCATAAGTTGCCTCTGGAAATGGTCAGAGAAATAAGAGGCGACGGAACCATCTATCTCTGAAAGTGGCATGTTAATATCATCCATCGCGTAATCAAAAGCCTTTTTTACCCTTAGGCGAAAATCCATTTCAGGGGTAGCCTTTGCGAACTTTGTCACGCCTCCACTCACCATGTAAACATTCTTTGACTTATCTTTCATACGAATCGTTCTTTAATTATTACAACACATAATTAAGTTTCCTTAAGGCGATGCTAAATCCGCATTTGTGATTTTAGAATTCAGCATTTCAACAACATATATGTACGAGTTTTTCTTTTTTCAAATTTTGACATTTTCTAAAAACCTCTATAGAATCTTCAATAAAGTTCAAACTAAATTATCATGATCATGTTCACAGGAATCCGTATTTTAGTGGATAACTTGTATTATTCTCAAACGAAAGCTTTATTCATGCGATCCTGATCATTGTCCATGGACACAATGGATTACGTTCTCACAGGGACGCGAATAGGCACTTCCGGAAAGGCAGATATTCCCAGGAGTGGCGTACCTGTTTATATGGTTGTTGAAATATGGCCCTTCGGTCAGTGGCCTACTGTAACGCAATTTGCGCAAATGTTGACTGCTCCGTTGATAGAGATTGGACTCGGGTTCATCGCACCCTATGTTGATGCAATAGCATCATTCATAATGGCACCGATCTCTGCGTATGATCTTGGTGCGTCTAGCATAGTATTTAGCCTTGAGTACTGGGCTGCTACTGCTTCCTTGGCACTTAATCCTTATGTCCTTGCGGCTTTTGGAACGGCAGTATTAGCTGCTTGCCCATCTGAACTGGGCGCATGTTGTAGTGCAATATGAAAATAAACATAAAGGGACTGGAACTGCTTATCTACTGCGCCTTTATGGGCTTTATGGGAGAGGTGATTCTGCTAAGATCACTCTTTTTTTCATATATTTTTTTATTAATTTGGGTAAGTGTGTTGCATAACTCCCCTGTATAGTGAAATACAGGGGAGTGATTGGCTTGTATGACACCAAAACCAATCACTGCTATAGGTAATAGAAGCACAAGAAGGT
>JAKAYB010000124.1 GCA_021826925.1 Thermoplasmata archaeon
TATAACAACAGAGTATTACCAATTAAGTTTAATATTAATATTGGCAGCATTCGCTATACCTATTGCCAGAAAGATCTCTGTTGTAGATGTACCAATTCTCATAATTATTGGCATACTTTTTGGTCCGGCTCTTGGTATTATTAAGTACGAATATGCGAGCTCTTTTATGCTTGATTTTGGCGGATTTGGTTTTGGGATATTGGGTATCGTATTCATTCTTTATTTCGAGAGTCATCATTTAGACATCAGGGCGATAAGAAGATACTTCGCTAGGATCGTATCTCTAGATACAGTTGGTGTCATCGTTACTGCACTTTTGGCAGGTGTTATTTTTTCATACGTTTTCAAAGCGCCTTTCTCTGTTGGATTTCTCTTCGGCGCAATAATATCTCCGACTGATCCGGCTACTCTTATTCCTCTATTCAAGAAAATTAGTGTGAGGGAGGAGATCTCAAGCACGATAGTAGGTGAGAGTATGTTCAACGATCCTATCAGTATAGTGTTGGTATCTATCGCTCTGTTTATAGTCGATCCTGCATCTTCATATTCTGCATTCTTTTCTACCTTCGTTTCTCATATCGGTCTTATACCCGGATCAATCCTAGAATTTCTGGTTCAGATCATAATTCCCGCTTTAATTGGAATTGTGGTTGGCGTTCTTGTTATAGTTATCAATAAGATCATGAATTTCGAAAATCTTGTTGTTGCATTTATGATCGGCATAGTGATATTAGAATTTATTGCACTGCAGGCGTCAAAAATAACACCATTCCCCGCTGTTATCGCAACGGGTGCAATTATAGGGAATTTTTCAGGGAAGACAATCTTTTGGAGTCGCGAGACCGCATTCAGTGAGAACCTGGCTGTTCTTTCTGAAGCTATTATCTTTGTCGCAATCGGTGGAATGCTATTGAGATCAGATATAGTTAGCTATACGTTATATGGCCTTCTTTTTACCGGGCTCCTCCTTCTTGTTGTTCGTCCTGTCGCTGTTCTGGTTTCGATGACACCATTCTTCAGAGGTAGTCGAAAGATCGATAAAGCCTCCATAGCGTTTTACTCTGCCGTAGGTCCACGAGGCATTGTTTCAATTGTTCTATCAGTATTGCCGCTAAGTATTGGAGCAGTAACACATAATGTATATTTGCTTACCTACGGTCCTATAATAACTGTGATAACATCATTTATAGTCTTATTTTCGATAATATTGAACAGTCTTTATGTTCCTTTCATCTCAAGGATGAAATTGTTCGGGCAAAGCTCTACTGGTGAGCAGAATTTACTTCCTGGTAAAGAATCGTGAGGTTAAAACATGATAGAAAAAAAGGAATTTGGTAAGACAGGATTTTCGGTCTCGAGAATAGGTATGGGTACGTATTATGATCCGTCATGGATCGTCTTGGACAAGGCACTCCATGTTAGACCGAACGAAGAGAGAAGAGTAAACGCAATAAAGACTGGGTTGGAGCTTGGTTTGAATCTCATAGATACCGCTGAGATATACGGTACTGAACGACTGGTCGCAAAAGCAATAAAGGGATACGACAGAAATGACATTTTTATTGCGACAAAGGTATGGCCGACCCACTTTTCTTTTGAGAAAATTATTTCGTCATGCGATCACAGTCTTGCTACCCTTGAAACATCCTATATTGATCTATATCAATTGCATTTCCCCAGCAACAAATACTCAATAACAGAAACCATGCATGCTATGGAAAAATTAGTAGACGATGGAAAGATCCGCCATATTGGGATTAGCAATTTTAGTCTGGAGCAAACTAAGGAAGCGATTGCTGCGTTGAGGAAGTACGAGATAATTTCCACACAGATGGATTTTAGCTTACAGAAGAGAAATATTGAGAATGATCTGGTACCGTTTTGCATGGAAAACAACATTGCGATACTTCCATATTATCCACTGGGCCATGGTGATCTTACCAAAGCGTCTGCGTATCCGTCGGAGGCCTATAATGAGATCATAGCAAACCATGGTAAGATATCTCCATCCCAGATCGCACTTAACTGGTTTCTTACGAAGTTTGACTTCGTTTTTCCAATACCACGAGCGTCTAATCCGCAGCATGTTATTGAGAATGCAAATTCTATGGGTTGGAGACTTTCTCAAAAGGAGATTGATTTACTCGAGAACTCGTTTAAATAATGAGAAAAATTCGCGACTTTTTGTAGCTGTATGTTCTGATTATTAACATGATGTCGCGCTTCGGCGATTAATATTGTATCTTTCGTTCACATCGGTAGAGTTAACTCCAAATGAACGGTTATTGTTCTCGTGTTAAACCTAAGAAATGAAATATTCAATTTCTACGGTTGAGTTACTTCTTTGGAAAGGTAAAGATTGAGCAGCGCAGTATTTATTGTTTTTCACATACCAATATAGGTACGTTCACATCAAAGATAGTTTAATAAAGAAATATACAATAATCCTAAACTGAGACTACCAGTCAGAAAAATGAGATAGAGGATATAGAAGGATATCACCGCGTCTAAGATCGTAAATGTGGCATGCCCATCTGAACTCGTAAAATGTTTGCGTGTAGTATGCGCTTTGCTATTCCTGGATTTCCCGCTGTTAAGATAGGTTGGTAACTAAGAATATCTTGATAACAGAAACGTAAAAATGATATCGTAAAAGTCCTAACCAATTTCCGAGAAAAACACGATACGAATATGGAAATTTGACGCTGGACAACGGGCAGGTCAATGGCAAGAATGGTTCAGATTTACCATCTTAACGGCGAGGTTTAGTCTCAATGGGCCGATAGATCAGTGGTAGATCGCTTCCTTGGCATGGAAGAGGTCCGGGGTTCAAATCCCCGCCGGTCCACTTTATGTGTTACTTGCTGTTAATTAATTTTATGTGATTATTTTATGTATTCTAAATAGGTGCGTTTCTCTCAAACATAAATCGAATCCTTCCCGATCTATATTTAGGAAATTTCAAAGTTTTACAGTGATCTTAACCATTTTCCTTACCCGGAACTTCACATCTTGATTCGTGTAAACACATGGTGGGTCTTGGATTTTATTTTGTTTCAATAGTTTATCTCTTTTAAGGAGAAGGTAATTACACGTTATGGAATACTCACTTATATCATGGAATGTAAACGGCCTTCGCTCTGCCCTTAAAAACGGTCTTGTATCTAAATTGAAACTTTTTGATGCGGACGTTATCTGTTTTCAGGAGATCAAAGTAGATCCTTCTTCTATTCCAGAGGAAATAAAGGATTTGGACTATAGAATTTACGTTAATTCCGCAGAAAAGAAAGGATATAGTGGCACCCTATCCTTGCTCAAGAAAGAACCGATGTCCATTTCCACAGGCATGAACAGTTCAAAATTCGATTCCGAGGGGCGTGTCCAGGTGTTCGAGTTCAATGAATTTTGGCTTGTAAATTCCTATTTCCCCAACTCCCAGAGAGGACTCACTAGATTAGATTACAAAATGGAATTCAATCAGGAATTCCTAAAATTTGTTCAGGAACTTAGAAAGACCAAGCCTGTAGTAATTTGCGGGGACTTTAATGTGGCGCATGAAGAAATAGATATTGCAAGACCAAAAGATAACAGGCACAATGCAGGATTTACAGACGAAGAACGTAACTGGATGACCGAATTCCTTACAAACGGTTATGTTGATACATTCAGACTCTTTAATAAGGAAGGGGGAAACTATACGTGGTGGTCGTATATGTTTAAGGCTCGCGAAAAAAATATTGGATGGCGTATAGACTACTTCATTGTGTCTAAGGAACTCGCGACAAATGTTACCGAATCTAAGATACTAAGCGATATTGGGGGATCTGATCACGCTCCTATTGAACTCAAACTGTCATTTGGCAAATGATTGCACTTGAAGCGACCAGTCACCAAATGTTGTCAATGTTTCAAAATAAATGTTAATGAACGAGTTTAGCGGAAACTCATTTCATTTAAGTATTTATCAATCTTATGATCCAGACTGCTGGAATAACGTTTGAATATCGTGTTGTTCTCGATATTTTGATGAACAGATCAGAACGTCAAATTATTATAAAGACGTACTCTTGTGTACGCATGAAAACAACAGGTATACTACCGCCATTTCTTCCGATAGAAGAAATAAAGAAAACCGTTTTGCAAGTTTTACCAGATTTTATTATAGAAACTGACACCAACTTTGAAAAGAGCGATGCAGAAATACTTGTCGTCACGATATTTACGCCTGTAAATTCAGAACTTTTGGACAAATTCCCAAATGTCAAATTCATTCAGGGAGTGGGCACAGGTTACAATAACGTAGATCTCAAGGAAGTGCAGAAAAGAGGAATAAAATTCTCAAACATTCCTACTGCCAACAAGGAGGCAGTGGCAGAGCACGTTATCGCAATGGCTCTTAATTTTCTAA
>JAKAYB010000125.1 GCA_021826925.1 Thermoplasmata archaeon
GAAAATAAAACATTCAGGATAAGGCGATCCGCCAAAGAATTTGTACGAATTGGCGACGGAGTTGAAAGTGGATCAGCGATCCCAGAGAAAAAGATCGATAGCGCCATATCTACACTGGATAAGTTTCAAAGGATCATTCAATCAGAGAACATTTCAGATCCAGTTGCTGTTGGCACGAGCGCTTTCAGATATGCGTCCAATTCAGGTTATACCATTGAAAAGATATTTTCAGAAACAGGCATAAAAATAAATGTTGTTTCCGGAGAAGAGGAAGGAAGATTTGCTGCTCTGGGTACACTTAACACACTTCCAATAAAAGACGCCATGATATTTGATCTTGGCGGTGGTTCGTTAGAAGTTGCAACGGTTAAGAACGGCCAGATTGGAAAAGTGAAGCTATACGGACTAGGCGCCCTTAAGCTTAAGAAGTTTGAAAAAGATCAAAAGAAGCTTAGAAAAGAAATCAGAAAACAGCTTGAAAATATATACATACCGCGAGGAAAACCGATTGTTGGAACTGGTGGCAATGTAAGGGCCCTGGCAAAAATAGATCTTAATTCTAGGCAATATCCACTGTTATCATTCCATGGATATTCATTACCCATTCAGCGTATCTCGAAACATGCCAAACATCTCATATCCATAGAATCAGAAGAAAGAAGAAAGCTGCCAGGGGTTAACAAGGATCGTTCCACAACGGTACACGTTGCAGCTGTTATAATAGATGAATTCATGAAATACGCCGAATCCAAGGAATTGATGGTGTCATCATACGGAATGCGTGAAGGTGTTCTCACTGGAACCGAGATTGATCGAAAAACTTTGAGAAAGAACTGGCTGGATAATATAGCCCTGAATCTCAATTTGCATATTTCACCTACCATTTATGACAGTATAATAGATGATTGGACAAGATACGGAAAAATCACGCCTTATCTCGCCGCTTCTTCTTTTATTGCACTAACACTGAAGGAGTTTGGCTTCCTGAACCCATATGAGATGGGTTTCAGCTTTCTCAGGCATTCCGTTATGCCAGGATTCACTTCTGGGGAGAGCTTGGTAATGGCGGCCATATTCAATTCTGCCACATCAAAGCCTGACAGAAACATCCTGAATTTTGTCGCCGATAAATTCTCTGCCCGAGACTTGCTTCAGGCAGCTAAAGAGATGAAGTCAATTACAAGTAAGAACCACTCGGGAAGGACGACATGAAAGGAAAACTCTTCGCGTTTGAAGGTATGGATGGTTCCGGAAAATCGAGCCAATCCGCTCTGTTGAGAGACTGGATAGCCCAATCCCGAGATGTGCATCTTACGGAATGGAACTCATCTGAATGGGTGCATGACATAATAAAAGAATCAAAGAAGAAAGAATTATTGACTCCAATAACGTTCAGCCTTATACACGCGACTGATTTTTGTGATCGTTACGAAAAGTTTGTCCTGCCATTAATGAGGATTGGATATGTTGTAATAGCCGATCGATATATCTACACGGCCTATGCGAGAGACAAGGCAAGAGGCGTCGACAGTAAATGGATAAAGCAGCTTTATTCATTTGCAGCAAAACCTGACATTACATTTTATATCCGGGTGAAACCCGAGGTTGCATATAACAGAATAAAATCGCAACGCCAGCAGATAAATCCACAAGAATCTGGCCATGATATTTTCCCGGAGCTTGACCAGAAAAATGGATTCTTAAAGTATCAGTCTATGATTCTAGAAACTTATGATGAAATAGCCGAAGAAAACAACTTCGTAATCATCGATGGAACGCGAACACCGAGAGAAGTCCAAATGGAAATAAGAAGTAGCATACGGGGGATTCTATGAACAAAGGGAAACTAATCTCAATAGAGGGAATAGATGGTTCCGGAAGAACGATTCACTCCCAGGATCTGAAAAGATATCTTGAAGGGCAGGGATACGGAGTGCTAGCCTTTGGATTACAGATGTCGAGACTCATCGGTGAACGCATAACAAAAATGAAAAAGGACATGATATTCAGGAGGAGGACTCTGTTTCTCTCTTACGTTACAGATCTGGCTGACCAAATGGAGCTTTCAATAAGATACGGAGTAGAATCAGGTTTTATGGCAATTGCAGACGGCTATACCCTTTCCCTCAAGACCTGGGGTGCTACCCGCGGCCTGGAGGACTCGTGGATGTCGGATGTTCTTTCAATACTACCTGAACCTGACATCAGAGTAGTACTCGTGTCATCTCCTGAGGAAATAATGAGAAGATTGATATCAAAAAGGGGATTTCTGGATCCGCTAGAGGCAGGAATGGACGTGCTCACAAAAGGGGACGTCTATGAATCATACAGAAATTACATAAATGTTTTTCAGAATACTATTAAGACGTCATTTCCAAAAGAAAAACAGATCACAACAGACAACAATTTCGAAGATGTCCGATTGGAGCTTATAAGATATGTGGAGAGTAAGCTTGAGGCCTGAGGAATATGCTAACAGAGCACTGAGCAATTTCTTCTCCATCAATGAATACAGTGTAGAAAAAATCCACGACGAACGAGTTGAACTCAGAAAATATTTCACAGTCCTGCAAACCTTGTACCCACTTCATAACAACGCTGGAGTGGTGCATGAAACTGGCAAGATCCTGAAACTTCTCGGCGAGGTCCGAAATTATGATTTAACGAATCCTACGGCAGATCCTGATAAAAGGGATCAGCTACTATATTCAGCGATGAGAAAAAAAAGGGCATTTCGGATATACTATCTTCCTGTGCTCTATGGTTCGAGGTTGCTACTTTTTAACGAACTTACCAGGATCCTCAACATCCTCATGGAGCCAAGCAAGAATTTTCACTTATATCGTAAACTTATAAGGAAATCCAGATTTATTTCCGAGAGTTTGGAATATGATTCGACTGTATTAAAAATTGCTGCAAAAGAACTTGGAGAACAACTGGATCAAAATATGATATCTTTAAAGAAAATAGGAAAAGAAGATCTTGATGAAGGTAAATTTATGCATCAAGTTAAGGCGGCGACCAATGGGTTAAAGGAGATTATTGAACATTCAGAGTTTTATTTTAAGAACAAAAAGTGATATAATTTGACAGTAATTTTGTATTCGCTGTTTAAGCTATCGATGAAAACCTTCATCTATAGCGGAATACCTTGAAGAAACATTACGCAAAATGATAGCTTTCAGCAAAATGAAACCATATTTTTGCCGACATCCCAGTTAAAGAGAGCTCAAAATACTCTCATGGAAGGGTAAGAGTTTCTTATGTTTGCTCATCAACTTATTGCATTTTTTGGGATCTCGGTTCAGAAAATGGCGAGCCCTTGAAAAAAAAGAACCTTACTTGAATGCGAACGATAAACACTCAAATATGTTTCTTTATATCCGCCAGAACGACTTGGAACTATAAAAAAAGCTTTAAAGAAAATAGTATATACAATTAACTTGATTGAAATTGCTATTCTTTTGGCAGCTTTCGGAATAACTTTGCTAGAAATGTCTGAGGCATCGGCAGTCGGCATTGCACTTTATGCTGAGACCAGAAACTCACAGCCATTTTACGCTGTCTCTCTAGGAGTTATAACTGTACTTGTACCAACTGCATTTATCGGTAATTATATCGCCATTCTTCCGATTTTCTACGTTAGGCTAGTTTCAGCGACGCTACTCTTGTACTTTGGCCTAAGGCTCATGAGAAGTGCAAAAAGATCAATGAGGTACCAACGCCTTGGATTTCCAGCAAAGAAGGAAGAGAAGGAACGTGGCATCCTATTCACCGCTTACTCTGTCGGTCTTGTAGAAGCATTTGAGGCGGCAATAGTGCTCGTGGCACTTTTTCCCCAAAATTATTACTATACTTTGACCGGTCTTATATTGGGCTTGATCGCAGTGATTATAGCGGTTTATCTTTTGAGATCTCAGGTTAGAAAAGTGAAACAGGCCGATGTAAAGGTTGCAGTTTCGGCCATTCTTCTTTCATTCGCAACGTTTTGGTACATTGAAACGGTTCGCCAGATATCGGACTTGTTTATTCTGCCCTTCTTCGCCATATTCTTTGGAATAGTGTATTACTACGCGACCTACAAATTGCCGGGCAAAAAAAATACATCTAAATAGACATTTGCTTTTTAACGATATTATTCCACTAGAAGTGTGTTGCATAACTCCCCTGTATAGTGAAATACAGGGGAGTGATTGGCTTGTATGACACCAAAACCAATCACTGCTATAGGTAATAGAAGCACAAGAAGGTATTGGATCGGTTCAAACAGAA
>JAKAYB010000026.1 GCA_021826925.1 Thermoplasmata archaeon
CCATACATGAAAAAAGATTGACCAAAGGATGGGAATACGGCAAAGAGGTTCATCCACATTCCAATTACGAACTGAATGATCAGCAAAAAGAATTCCAGCAGTATCAGGTTCACACCTAATCTTGACGTGGTGCCCATGCGGTTTCTTCTCGTTGCGTCATAGTTCATTTTTATCATCTCCGGGCTTAGAAACAACGACCCAATCCATCACGACTGATGATCCTGAATCTACCACATCAAATGATCTCGTGATTTCCTTCCACTCATCCTTTGGAACGCCAAGGCCATCTTTCCTGAACAACTTGGCTACGCTGATGAAACCTCTTGAGCCTGTTTTCATAACTCGCATCATCTCATCCACTGCCCCTCTGTGATCAAGCATGCAGCAGAGGAGGCCGTTAGCGAAGAGAATGTCTATTGATCCGCTCTCTACAAACGGGATGTCGGCTGCAGAAGAAGCGTATGCCTTGATGTTCACCATGCCAAGTGCACCAGCCCTGTTCTGGAGTCGCGTCACAGCGGCTTTATCGCCATCCACCGCATGAACAGTGCCGTTGATTCCCACGGCTTCCGATAGCATGGTCGTGAAGAATCCGGGGCCGCTTCCAAGATCGAGTGCGGTCATTCCCTGTTTCACGTTGGCCTTTATAAAATCATGTTGGGGTCCTGACATGTATTTCCTGATGGGGAAAAGCATTATCCCCGGTCTGAAGTGTCTATCCTGTTGCTGTGACATAGTCTCTTTCCTCCTTAGCCAAGAACGGAAATCTCTCCGTACATACCCATCTGTGCATGCCCCGGAATGAGGCAAATGTAGTAGTAGTTCCCACTGGAACTGAATGTCACCGTTAGGTTTGAGGCAGCGTATGCCTGATCTTGGGCATTCGCCGAAGTTCCAGGTAGCATGGGACCTATTGCAAGCCAGCTACCGTTACCGCCGCCTTGGTATCCCATCATTCCGGAGCCTGAATCCGTACCAGATCCCATCATGTTGCCCTGCATAGGCATGTAGCTATATGGCGGACCGTTGGTGGTGATAGCAGGCATGTGGGTAATGTTATCCATGTTTATGAACACAAAATGAACCGTGGTGCCCTCCCTGATCACTATATTTGGATTGACCAGTCCATAAATAAACCAGAAATCCCCCTGCCTGGGGTACCACGTGGGTGCAGCCTCAACGATGAGGGTTACGCTCTTCGAAGTCACGTTTATGGTATTGCTGCTGTTGTTGACGACAACACCTGCTGGAACTGAATTCATTCGATTGAATGACGTATTGTTTACGGAGAAGGCCGAGTTGATTCCGCCTCCCGGCTGCCCGGAGCCAAAACCGCCAGTTCCTGAACCGTACATTACAAACGCAGCCGCTGATATTGCGGCGAACACTAGGACTGCAATAATGATGACAGAAACAATGGTGGTTACAGATGTCAACCCCCCGTCCGATTTCGCCTTTCCCGTATCTATTCGTTCCATAATTCTCATCTCCTGGGCTGCCATGAGACAATGGCAGTTCTCATGGAAGGTGGCTCTTGAATCCGGCTTCTCATGCCCTCCAGGATTTCCTTCAGTCGTTGCATGTCTGCAGGCTTATCCCTGATGCTCAGGAGGTCGGAAAGCAGGGGAATGATCTTGGCAGGTTCCATCACTGGCCCGGACATGCGCTTTTCCTCTATAATCGCAACATTGGCTATGATGCCCATGTTCAGGAGCATTGGATAAAGATCAGAAAAAGTGAGCATCGCAGGCACGGGTTCTGAAGAACGGAAAACTTGCCAGATGTCTTTCAGGAAACCAAGCGGCTGGTCAACATGTATGGAGACGATGCACCGTTTGTTTGTGCATTTCTCCATGGAATGAATAAATTTCTCTGGATCATGGGAAAACTGTATAACGAATGACGCAAAGGTCACGTCAGCTTGCAGGTCTTTATCAACAGGCCATGATGACTGGATCACATTTATTCTGGACGTGAGCCCGTTCTGCTCTATAGATCCAAGTAAATGTTTGCGCATCTCTTCATTTGGTTCAACCGCAGTTACATTGAACCCTTCCTTAGCCAATGGGATGGCGAATCTGCCTACTCCGGCACCTATGTCGATCACCGTACCATCAGTTTCAAGGTGAGTGATTATCTCACCATATAACGGTGTCGTCCTCGGGTCTGTTTCACTGGCAGACTTGTTCAAATTATCGGCCATTGTCTTCATAAAGGGTGAGGATAATAATGTATTAGTCCAGTCTTTTTTAATCATGGTCTTAACCCAGATAATTCTTCCACAATGCCCTTAAGTTTCGCTTCAACTTCGCTCAATAAACTTTCCATTTCCTTAGATTTCTCCGTGTGGAGGGAGTCAAACATTTCTCCGGGCAGCTGAACAGATACTTCTGTATGATTCTCAGCTTCCTTTACTATCAAATGACACGGAATTATTGTTTCAACCCGTGTGTCAAAAGAAAGTGCCCTGTTAGCGTAACCGGCATTACAAATATCAAACGTTCTAAGATTAGGATATTCAAATCCCTTTGACCTCAAGATGTCGCTAGTCCTGATCTCAGATAGTATTGAGAAACCATTTAGTGGTACTACTTCTCTTATTTTGTCACACACCTCATCGAAGGAACGCTTTGATTTGACTCTGTATTCAGTTGCCATTATTTCACCTTGACAAAATTTCATTCTTCATGCTTAAATATTCTTCCTTTACGATATCTCCTCTTGCATACCTCTCATTTAGTATACCCAGTGCAGATTTAGTATCGTCTGCTGGGAGGTTTTCCTCGCTACCGTGGCTGTGCACCTGTTGTTTTCCTCTATCATTTCCTGTATTCTTCATACATCCGCAAGACATATTTACGAAATCGTGTAAATGATTAAAACACTATCCTATTCAATCTGTAAATTATGGTAATTATAAGTATACACAATGGTAAGCTACTTTATAGAGTAAGACCATTCTTCTTCTACGTGGGGTATAAAAGAGAAGAAAGTTATCAGTAGGTTAGCGAAAATCCCTTCACGCTGAGATTACCAAATCTTCCTTTCCTGATGGAAATATCCTGCCTGTCTTTATCGATAGCATGCCACACAGCTTTGCTTATGGCCAATGTGAATTTTTCTCTCCTGATTATTTCATATGAGGATGGATCATTGATATTTTCAAGTATTCTTACATTAATTTCAGCCTTCAATTGGCACATATTATCGAGGCAAGGACCCTTCTCTTCCCTCAACTCTAAGACAAGATATTTTCCTTCTACTACCTTTACCACTCCATTTCCCAATTCAACATTTCCCTTCCCAACAGCCATTAATTCTGAAATGTTGGAATTTCTGCCCTTCTGGTCATTTTCAGACCTGTCTAACAGCGAATCCCTCCAGGTAGGGGAATCTCTTTTCCTATTCATAATTAATTATAATTCTTCTCAGTTATTTATAATATAACTGCCCAAACTGTCTAGGGCACTACAATGTACTAAACATTATGAGAACAGATTGAACGGAGTCGCCTAAGCCCTTTTCATCCGTATTTGTTTTTATTTACTGGTGTTTGGAATTTTCCTCGAGAATTATCTCTCTTCTTTTTTTAAGGTCTCTCTCACAGTTCGGACAGCACACATAATACGTCTTTCCTCTCACTTCTACTGAGATCGGATTGTCCTTGATCTCTTTTCTGCAGTAGTCACAGTGGATGCTTTCTGCCCTGGTCATGTTCTCATTCACCTCCCTAGAGGTTGCTATTTCAACTCTTTTTATGTTTGCCTTCTTTATCTTTATAAGGTCTTCATAGTATATGATAACCATATAGGATCCGTCTATCAAGCGGAAACGTTCCAGGATGATATTCTCCGGTATGTTCTCTAAATTGTCTGTGTATACAAGAATTATATCTGTTTCCTCATCAGCAAGAGAGATTGTGAATTTCTTGATCCTCCCACTTGATTTTAAGGAGTCAAGAGCTTTCTTGGCAGTAAGTCTGCTGGTGTTCAGTTCCCGTGCTATGTCAACTATGCTCATCCTGGAATTTCTCTTGAGCAATAATATGAGCCTCTGTTCCAATTCAGAAAGATTTCTTCTCATAATGTAAGGATTTTACTCATCTACTTTAACATTATGAATAGAGATAATATATTTATTGCTTCACAATTCATAACTATGGCAACAGACGTAATATGCGGAATGAAAGTTAAAGAGAGCACTGACTTGAAGAGTGAATTTCAGGGAAAAACGTTCTATTTCTGCAGCAGTCACTGCAAGGCAGACTTCGATAAGAACCCCTTTAAATATAGCAGGTAAGGAGAACACATATGCCAACTGATCCAGTATGTGGAATGTTTGTACCGGAGGATACTGATCTGAAATCGGTAGTCGACGGGCAGACATACTATTTTTGTTCAAAAACCTGCCAGCAGAAGTACTCATCTCCTGAGACCGAAGATAGGAGGCTCAAGCGCAGATTGATCGTTGGATGGTCACTTTCTATTCCAGTTATAGTTATCACGTATGGTTTTTCACATTCTATTTTTTACCTGAATTACGTTCTCCTCATCCTGACGTTGCCTGTCCAATTCTATTCCGGCTATGGATTCTATGAGGGTTCATATCATGCATTAAAGAGCAGATCGGCAAACATGGATTTGCTAGTTTCCTTGGGAACTCTTACTGCATTCGTGTTCTCCGCCTACGTAACAATTGCTCGACCAAGCTCAATTCCACCTTCTTCGTGATGCTTTTGGTAAAAATGAAGAATTTGAACCTCTCTTGTGGATCGAGTTTTAGCCATTCAACCAGGTATTTCACAACTTCTAGGGCAAGTTTTTCATCGGCAGAACTGATTGAAGTCGCCTTTGATTCGACCAGTGTTTTCTCACCAACTGAGAGAGAAGGATTTATGAAGACCATGTCTGATAGGTCTCCCTCGATAAAAGAGTCTGAGATTTGAGAGTACCCCTCTGTATCAAGGTATTCCCTTATAGCATCCTTGTAATTCTCAGATGACCAGTTCAGGGATTCCCTGGTCTTCCCAATGGAATGAATAGTCATTCGGAATATTATACAAATAAATGCATATAGTCCTTTCCCTCCAGAATCTTGATTCCCCTTAGCAGCTGAGTTGAGGCCATATTTTCCCTTCATATTATCCCGCACTGAGCGAAGCGGGATTGTGCGGTCAAGAATCCCCCTTACTATTCCCCTCAAATTGCACTCCGCAGGAGAGAATAATGTGCCCGAAGCGAGCCGGAAGTCTTGCGTAGCAAGACCGAGTGGTGTAAGCGTTAGCGGTGGGTGGTGTGGAACACCAAGCGAAGCGAAGGTGTGTAACACCACACATACACCACGAGCGGCGAGCACAGGACACCACCCTGAATAAGCAGAGCGAATGAAGGGCTCTTCGAAGAAGAGTGCGAGACGTAAATCAAAAGAGGGGTGGATTGCGCAAGCAAGACGGGGTGAATTTTGATTGAAGGCGAAGCATGGGGTCCTGTGCTCGGCGTGCAGGCGAGCGAAGGGCACATAGTAATTGGCGGAGGCTCAAAGAGGGGTGGCTGAAAGTCGGGGTGAATTTGAGCCGAAGCTCTTGTGTTCTATATCGTTTTTCAGGCTTTTGGATGGAAAGAAAATACGTAGTGAGTTCCATTTCTTTTGTGGTGTATCTCTATAACGTCTATACCGCGATTCGTCGCTAGAATACTATCTTTTAACTCGGAACTGAACAGAGATTGTGGTAGAATTAGGTTAAACGTTCCTTCAGGGATATCATAGTTATTCCCGTGGGGATTGCCCTCTGAATGGACTTCTGCCATAATTCTCAGGCGCGGCTTGACTGATGCCTTATCTATCTCTTGAGATGAAGCGATTACTGTCTGATCTGTCATGTATGATAACGCTTTTTCCACTTCCTTCATTGCCTCAGGAGATAAACTCACATTCTTATTGGATAGGTTTCCGTGTAAAGCGTTGAGAAACATCTGGTAAAAGAGAGTCTCTTTTGGTATTGTCTCGAAGAAGGACCCGTGAATGATTGAAATTTTTACCTTGTCCGAGTCTCGGTGCGTTCGTACCAAATAGAAACAATTCCTTTGGAAATCGTAGTAGTCGTTCACTTGAGATATTGGTCCGTCTTTACATCTTGCTATCTTGGAAACCGTATCAGTCTGGTTTATCACATCTATTTCACGAAGGCTCTTCGTTTTGGTAGGTATGGTGGAATTGAAAGATGCAATACTTCCGCCCTTTGAATCCTTGAGTTCAAGGATACTGCCGTTGACAAGTTGTTTATTGGTTTTCTTAGACTGAAGGATAAAATCTGGAAATTGTTGCGATGTAGAGTACTTTAGTCCCTCTCTGACTGGTGGGCATTCGACATTTCGCCAAAAATCCAACTTGAGATCAAGTAGCCCTTTCCTATCATCTGCATACGCCAGGTTATTTCCTGCAGATATAGCTACCATCTCCAGCATGTCGGAATTAAGAGATATTTTCCTCTTGCTGAGTTGTCTCACGCATGACGCGTACAGTTCCAATATATCTTCAAAAGCAATCAAGCAATCACTTGTTGTTTGTCGAACAAAAAATTGTCCAACGGCCTCGAAAATGGCCAGATATCGTCGAGCTTTTCTGTTGGACTATAATACGCTCTAAGTTTGACAATATCATCCGCTTTCCGCATGGACGATAAACGCTTCTTGATAAGCTCAAAATGATTCGGATCTATCTCAACCGATATGCTTTTCCTTTTAAGTTGAGATGCAACTGTAGAGGTGACTCCTGTGCCTGCTGTGGGGTCCAACACCGTATCACCAGGGAGCGATGAAGAAAGGACTATCCTCAAGAGTAATGCAAGCGGAGATTGTTGTGCGTGAACTCTATTTCCATTTTTGTCCCTGATAGCCTCATCACCGGCAAAATATCCCGATGTAAGCTCCCTAATATCGTCCCAAACGTCGGTCAATAGTACTCCATTCCTTCTTTCGTTTTTGTAATTCTTCGGAAGTGGAATATTTGCCCTGAGTTTGTTGAAGACTCTTGGCCTATCTCCCTTTGTGGCATATACTATGATTTGAAACTGCTTCCCGTACCTAATTTCCGAAGGAACCGCAGAAGTCATTTTTCTCCATATGATTAAATTCTGAAATGTCCAACCAGTTTTCCTTAAAGATCGCAAAACTTCCTCTGTGTTTTTCTCTCTCTGCATGAAGTATATAGATGCACCCGCAGAGGATTTCTTGTTAATCAGATCGAGGACTTCCTCAACCCATTTCCAATACTCATCAGAAGGCTGCTCATCATCAAAATTCAAATAGTCCTTCCCTTGATTGAACGGAGGATCGAAGAAGGTTAAATCTACAGTGTCGCTATCAATGGAGTGCAGAGCCTCAATACAATCCCCATTTATTACCAAATTTTCCCCTATTCTCTCTGTTTTTTTGTTCTCCATATCGATCGCCATGATCACAATCTTCTTCTTAACTCTCCATATACAATAGACTCATCCGATAATAATATTTGTGACTCCATGGTATAATATCTGCCTATCTTCTTCTTGATCAGTGTGATAAGGCCAAGGTTCTGCAAATAATTGACGCTCTGGAAAAACGTTGACTTGCTCACTCCCCTGAGCAATAAATGACTGGATGCTGAAACTTCGGAATACGCCCTGTTGGTATCCTGATTCTTGACCAGTGCTGCCAGTATCAGCAGGTCCCGGTCTCCAAGGTTCTTAAGCGTTTCGCCTTCCACCTCAACGTACGCCTGCTTCAGTGCTGTCTTGATCGAGTCTTCGTCCCATCTATTGTTCCTGCCAAGAATTTCCAGGGCCTTTATTCCAATCCTTGCGTCGCTCCTGTAATCTCGTACAAGCAGTGCAGACAAGAGACCCAGAGACTCCTTGTCATATTCATTCAGGCCTTCCTTTGCCCTCATCCTCAATATCTCACGAATCTCCTCCGTACTGTATTCATGGAATACGATATGATCAGGCTGCAGTGAGCTCTTTACGCTCTCATCGTTCATGTTCTTGTACCAGTAGACCTTCTGCGTCAGCAGGATGAGGTTGGCTTTAGTATGCCTCGTTATATGATACAGGATATCGTAATCCTGCAGAAAGTCAACCTCGTCCAATACCACGAGAGACCTGCTGGAAAGCATCTCATCACATCTGTTCTTCACCTCCTCCACCTCATGTCCCTTGCCGAACAGGTGGGCTATGTTCCGATAGATTTTCGTAGAAGTCGGATTCTCCCTCACGTTCACATAGAAGTATGGGACGGATTTTGTGTCCCTGAGGGCCTTTGCCATGATGAGGGCACTGAGCGTCTTCCCCGATCCCTTTGAACCGTAGATGATGATGTGCCTTGGAAGTCCCAGATTAACATAATCAGCCAGATCGTCTGTCACTCTTTCCAGCTCAGACCTTATGAGTATCTCTCCCGGCGTGTAGCTTATGTTGAAGACCTGGGCATTCTTCATGTTGCTCGTTTCCACAGCCCTTGCACTGAGCTTTGCAGCCATGAACGACTTGGGATTCTTTGCATCCATCTCCCGCACCAGCATTAATTCTTCAATGGGAAGGTTATTATTACTATCGAACGAGTCGAACAGATGTGTGTGGGAAAATGGTGATCTCAGTCACCGGAATGAGTGTGTTAAAAAACGCGTGGACCTTTGCGGTGATCGGATGCTCTTAAAAAATAAGGAAAATTCCACTTTTCTGGTATGTTATGTTCATTGTATTAGTTATATATATAATATATAAGAAAGAGCCTGACGCGTTCGGAGACACACACTCATCCTATCGGCAGCCGGTTCTCCCTCAGAATCCTGAGCACGGGAGTGATGGAGCATCCCAGAGACTTCGCAATGGCTCTGGCAGACAGTCCTCTCTCCTTCAATTCGATAACTTTCCTCCTGTCTATGAAGCTCCCGTTCCTTGTTTTCAGTGCAGGCCTTCCGAATTTGACTCCTCTGTTCATGGCCTGCTCCCTTCCTGCCTTTGTGCGGGAATTGATCATGCTCCTCTCAAATTCAGCAAATGCGCCCAGAATCTGCAGCAGGAGCCTTCCATTGGGCGTGGTGGTATCTATGCCTGGATCGTTGACGCTTATGAATCCTATGCCCTTCTGGTCAAGGTATTCAAGCATTCTCAGCAGATCTGACAGGGAGCGGGCGAACCTGTCTATCTTCGCAACAATAACGGCCTTCGGCTTTGCATCAAGGGATTTCAGCATTCTTTCGAAATCCGGTCGCTGGGTGTTCTTCCCGGACTTTGCCCTGTCTTCGAAGAATTCGAGTTCGTATCCTCCGGATTGGGCGTATTGCGCGATCACGTCCTTCTGCCTCTCGTTGGAGCCCTGCCTGACCTCTTCCTGTGTGCTGGCCCGAACATAACCGAAAGCGAGTGTCATTTATGTCATAGAATTCAGGGACGCATATGTTATTAAAGTCCAGTGTTTAGTGACGTTACTAAAATTACAAGTTTAGTGACAGATGTTACTCGCCAAGACCGAGTTGATTGTCTGGAGAATCCCGTTCAACAAATTAAGGAAGTTCTCAATATTGTTTTCGGCCATCAAATCTATTTTTGCCACAACACTTCGGAATTGCTCAAGGAAATTTTCAACTATTTTTCTGCATTTTTTTGATCTTAGGAACTTGACCGACTCAGAAAACGTAGAAAAAACTGCCTTTATTGTATCGAATATTTCTTCTGGAGTCACTGAAAGACCTTTATCTTCTGCTGCCGAGTAAGGCTATCAAGGCTGCGCCTATTATTCCGACAATAGCCAATCCAATGAGGGTATTGCCAGCATCAGGGTATCCGCACGCATCAAGTGTTGCACCAACTATTATCTCAAGTATGTCCCTATCGGGATTAGCGATTCCTTGAATCACAGACAGGATGCTCTGTTTTTCTTGGCCCTTTGCATAAGTTCTAAGATAGCTACATATCTCTTGTTTGAAGGTTTCTCCGTCATTTAGGAGATCTGATTTTATGCCTGGTCTACCAGCAGCTCTAACATAGGTCCGGTAGTCACCGCTTCCTTTTGCCTGCCATTCAAGAAATTTATTGTAAAAATATGTGTCAGCAGTCATTATATTACCAATTTTACATGTCCCACTTCCATAATAGTTTGTTGTTTACGGTTAACCCTCACTTGGTTAACCGTTTCCTGATTTCGGTTTCCACGTTTTCCATATCCCTGCCCTTCTCCTGCTCTATTTTGTCAAGATCCGTGCGCCATTTCTTTATGAGTTCATCAGTTCCGAAGTATTTCGAGTATCTCCTGTACGTTTCATACTGCTTCTCCGTTACCTTGAAGCCTACAGTCTTTGTGTATCTCTTCGACTCTTCGTTCTCATCGCCAGAGCGCGAGTTCTGCGATAACAGGCTTTCCAGGCCTCTTTTCTTGATATCTGCCATCATTTCACCTTCAAGATTCTTTCAATTTCCTTTACAAGTGCAGTATACGACCTGGATGCAGGAGCTGATTTTCTATATCTCACAACTGGTAAGCCTGCCATGGTTGAATCGGTTACGGTCACATTCCTGGGGATAACTGTCTTAAGCAGGTTCTTTGAGTAGTGTTTCCTGACATCCTCAAGAACCTCATTCGATGATCTTGTCCGGGAGTTGAACATGGTCATTACCAAGCCAAGAAGCTTCAGGTTCTTCGCAAGTCTTGAATTCACGAGTTCTACGACTCTCATGAGTTGTGTTAAACCTTCCAGTGCAAAGAATTCTGCCTGCACGGGTATGAGCACGTAGTCGGATGCAACTAGCGAATTGATGGTGAATATTCCGAGGCTGGGCGGTGTATCTATGATCACAAAGTCATATTTCCTGGCTATTCTCTTGAGCTCATTATCCAGGATATATTCACGGCCAATCTTTCCAGTAAGTTCTACCTCTGCACCTGCGAGGTCGATGGTGCTTGGTACAATGTCGATTCCGTCCTTTCGAATTATTGCCTCTTCTATCCTTCCATTGAGCATTACATCGTATATTGTGTGCTTCTGGTCCGCCTTGTTTATTCCAAAGTGAGTGGTTAGATTGCCCTGCGGGTCAATATCGATCAGAAGGACTTTGTGCTTTTCCGACAGTAAGGCTCCCAGATTGGCTGCAGTGGTTGTCTTTCCGCAGCCGCCCTTCTGGTTGGCGATGGATATGATCATTGATAGAACTTGGAAGGAAAGAGCTATAAGTTTATGGTTAACCCTCTGAAATTAACGGTTAGCGGTTAACTGAATATCAGAAGAAGAGCTTTTAGCACTTTTCAGTAAAATCCCTTTGTGGGAAAATGACAAATGACATTCCTTCAGAAATACAAGCATTAGTGTTGGGCGCGATTTTCGTTTTCATTGGCTATTCATTCTTGACTATCTCCGCGCCAGTTGGAGCAGGCTCTGCTTTCGCCCATAATATCGGATGGGCATTCGTGTTGGGAGGGGGAATTAGTCTTGCGGCAGGGACATGGGCGATTATACAACGTTTTAGATGAGGTAATCTTAACATGGCAGCTCCTCCTCGCACTAGATCGGGATCGCGTGTTGACGCAAGAGACCCAACGGACTATTTCTTTTTCCTAGTATCATTTTTGGTAGTTATTATATTCGCAATAGCACCCCTGTATCTCACTGTTTTTTCTAAACTGAATCCAACCAATGCCATTTCCTTAGTGAGCTTTGAGAACCAATTGGATTTCTTTGCTAAAGTGATTGTTCCACTTGTAATATTTGGTGTATTGTTTGGATACCTTGGAACAGAGATTGAATTATCCAAAACACAGACAATACACTTATTTGGTCAGAAGATAAAAATGAAACAGGAATTGACTTTGCACCTATCGACTGTTGTGTTATTCGTGGCCTTTCTGGTAGAACTTTATTTCGTGTGGGTTTACGTTTATTTGTAACTGGCCTTCTTTTCTGGTTCTGTTAGTATCTCGCTTAACGAGTCCATAGTCATTACCATAACCCTCTCCCCAAGCCCCTGGTATTTGTCTATAAGCTCCCTGTTGGGAACGATTATTATCACCCTCAGGTTCGTTCCCGCAATCCTCTCCTTCAGGTCCTCCAGGCTGTGCTTCAATCCGGTTTCGATCTCCACCATGAAGAAATCCGTCTCTATATCAAAGGCTCCTCTTTCGCCTGTTGTCGATATTTTGTTTACGGATACGCCAAGTTCCGTGAGGATGTCTACTGCCTGAGACTGCATTCCAGTGTGCAGATTAGAGAGATTTGGGCTTTTGGAATAGTACATCACTATGGGCTTTCCATCCCTGAGATACTTGACCCTGCCAACCTCGTTGTTGTTCTTCATCTCTTCAAGGATGGATTTTATCCTGAGCTTTGCCTGGTCCTTTTCTATGCCATATTTGGCGGATATTTCTTTTCCCATTTCAGTTGCATAGGACATCCTGTCGCTGAGAATGCGAAGAACCTCTGCCCTGTAGTCTATATCCTTCCCTCTCCCTCCGGCTCTCTCTTCCATCCCTGCTTCCCTTACTGCTGCAAGAATCCTGGGCGTTTCCCTGTACTCGCTGCCATCCGGTATGTATGTCAGCACCGGCGCAAATGAGTTGCTCTCAGGAAATTCTATGTCAACGAACTGCCTGGGCTGCAGCACTGAGACGGAGAATCTCACCAGGGAGTTGTAGGACAACAGCTGAAGATCGGCATCACCCAGCTTGAACGTGAACTTCGTTCCAAAGTTGGCCCTCATCTCCGGAAGGATGTCGATAAGGTTCTGCGTAATGATCCAGAGCATTCCCTTGTCCCTTATCTCCCTGGTCATCACATCCAGAATGGTGTGATATGATTTTGTAAGCCTGTGAGCCTCGTCTATGCAGATGAGCACATCCGTGCGCTTGCGGTCTTCCATTTCTCTGTAAATTTGTCTGAGCATCAGCTCGGCGTAAAAGTTCTGGGCCTGCTTTGTCGGCAGCGTGGAGAAGTCGAACACAGTGCTCTCGTTTGCGAGCTCAACATTTCCCATATCCTCTATGATCAGGGATTTGACGTTCTGCTCTATTGCGTTCAGGGTCTCGATCTGGTTCTTTGAGGCGGATTTCCTCTTCTCTCCTATTGTCTTCATGAAGCTCTTCCAGTCATTACTTTTAGAGGCTATCTCCTGCAGGAATGCTGGCGTCTGCTGCAATTGAATGCCTGAGCTCACCTTTTCGCCGAAGAATGCTGTCATATAGGCTTCGGAGAATGCATTGACGTCCCTGAAAGGATTTGGCAGGCACTGCTTGGCATCTATGACCGGTATGCCCAAGTGAACCTCGTGATCATCGGGCTTGAATGAGAATATGATCCTCTGCCTGTCCTCAAATTTCCTCAGAAGGTGCATTGTGAGGTAGCTCTTTCCCTGTCCCGATACGCCTGTTATTGACACATTCCTGTTCCCTTTGTGCTCTATGTAGTCCCGGAGATTCGCCGCCTTGGGAGAGCATTCTTCTCTCCGGAATTTGCCTCTTTCCACATCGGGTATGATGTTGTAGGCAAGGGCTGTGTGGCCAGCAAACCTTCTCAGCCTCCTTGAGAGGTCATAGAACAGCCTTTGCTCATTCCTCAGAGGCAGCTCTAAAAGTGGCTTTGACAACACGCGCCTTGCATTTATGAGCTCTGAAAAGCCATATTCTCTCATATGCGTATTCTGGCTTTCCAAATATTTATTCATATCCCGCTACCTTTTTACAATGTGTCGCCTGTGAAGGTTCAGCGTTACCGTGTAGTGTTCCATCTCTACTGTGCGGGTTTCTATCAGGTAAATGAGGATTATAACGCCGATAATTACGGCGAGAATTATGCTGTATTCGAGGCCCAGAACAAGGTATACCAGGTACGCAGGTATGCCGAATATTACGCAAAAGAGGAAAAGGTAGGCCAGACAAATAAGAGCGCAATACAATACGACAAGAGCTCCAACGAAAGTCAGAAAAAAGCCCATCACTCCTATCGTCTCGTAGAATACGTTCCCGGATATCGTCATGGCAAAGAGGAGGGACCAGAGTTCCTGCCATACCAGACCGACTATGAACACTGAAACCGAAGCGATCAGGAATCCGAATGTCAGGGCATCCTCGTCCATGATTCACCTCTGTGCCCTGAATCTTCTGTTTGGCGTAAGTGTTGCCGATATGGATGCCTCCTCCCGCTTGAATATCAATCCGCGTCTTGTTATCACGAGGTCCATCCTGAGCACGGGATTAGACTCATATTCCACGTAGCTGATGTCGGGATTCCGTTCCATAAACTCTCGTATGGCTGCTATCTGCCTGCGGTCTTCAATCTCGTAACGGTTAACCGTATTATCGATAACCGTTTCCTGCAGCCTCTCAATCGTGCCTTTCCTCTGTGGATTTGCGATTTCATATCTTACTATTTCTGGCTGGGAGCCTTCAAAATATTCGGGCTCGCCATCTCCATTCATCCCGCTTACTCTTACCCTGGTTCTCTTCATTTCTCATCTCTCCCTTCAGTCTGCAAGAAGACAAGCCAGGTACCGGTTTTTCCAATCAGTTCTTCGACACTCATCGAGTCCGGTTCACGAAGAAGCACTGCAGCCAGTCGGCTATTTGGGAATTTCTTTACAAAACTCCGTTTCAGATTGGATATTGACACTTCTCCGGCTACTTTGCCTTCCTGCATGAATAAATGATGCAACTCAGGGTATTGTATCGTTTCAGATACTCCAAGAAATCAGAAGGCGATATAGCTCTTCATTGAGTTTTTGTGCTTGAAGCCGCAGTTGGGACAACTCCACTTTATTGTCTCCACCATGGTAAAGGGATGCCCCTTTGTGTAGTGATGAAATGTCCTGTCATAAGTTGGCTCTATATCTTTATTCCCGCATTCCGGGCAGTCAATTGCCAAAGCACTGCCAAAATCCCTCTTCTCTGCTGCGAGAATAAATGGAAAAAAGGGATTTTCCCCGATGAGTTTCCATTTCAACTGCGGATTCTTTTCAACCATTGACACATAGATTCTGTTGCTGTCGATCTCCAGGTGTTCGTGGTCGGCCTTATTTCTGATAAATTTGTACAGATATCCATTTTCGATCAGTTCATCGATATGCTTGTCAATGGTTTTGTGGGACATCCTGCTCTTCAGAATGATGTAGAGATCAGAAACACGGGTGTCTTTGGCATCATTACGGATTATGTTCACTATGGCTTCACATCGCTTGCAATCCAGGGTAAATTCAGACGGACATCTTCTGCATGGCAAGAGCATTCACGCATGGCTAGAAAGGCATTTTCATTATAGCCTTTCCGTTTGGAAGGACTGCCTGGAACTCATAGCCTTCGCCAAGGAGCTTCTCAATCTCGCTCATGGGAACGAGCTTCTGCTTCGATCCGTTGCTTGCCATTGCACCTGCAACCTTGTCCCTCAGGAGCTTCTGGAAATCTTCTGTGTTAAGGTCTGCAAGGTTCATTTTGTCTATCTCATCATGCCTGTATCCCACTGCGGAAAGGAGCTGCTGCTGCAAGTAGAGCCTTGCATTTTCCTCGGATACATCGCTCACTCTTGTTTCCAGATATTTCAGGCACTTCTTGTACGATTCGCGCATCTCCTCTATCATGTCGGGAGGCAGTCGCTTGTTCGTGCTGTATCTCGCCTCAATATCTCCCTTGTGGCCCATGATGAACTGCCTCCAGGGGTGCGATATGAGGCCCTTGGATTCTGCGATGTCCAGAGCGGTTGAAAAATACGCCCTCAGGATATAAGGTCTCATTTTCAGGCCTGCCTGTTCTATGGCTTCCCGTATGTCCCTGGTTACCAGTGTTGTTCTCAGGAAAGCGTTCTTCTTGACACCTCTCACGTCAAACTGCAATAGCGGAGATTCATAGGTAAGCTCTTCTCCCTGTTTTCTCCGTTCTTCCAGATACTCCTTGATGTAAGTTACTCCTTCTTCACCTATGAAAGAGAAATACTGGTGCCTCGCCTTGCTCAGCTTGCTCTTTACCATTACCGTCGCTGGCACCTTCTCAAACTGGATTTCATCTGTTAGGCGCAAATCCTTGAGATCGCCAAGCCTGAGACCGTCAGTGCCTTCATAGTCTCCCAGGGATTCCGGCCTGAGACCGGAAAATGCCATGATCGCTATTGCAACCCTTCCTCTTGAGGTGGCTTTCCTGAGGATTCTGGCAAGCTCTTCCTTGCTGGGAACCCGTTCGTTCGCTATCGTGGGAGTTTCATTCTCGCCGGATATGTTAACGGTTAACTGCAAACGGATATCGTTAAACTTCAGCCATGAAAGAATGACCTTCTTGAACCTTGCAATGTACGATCCTGCCTTGCCTTCTTTCTCAAGCTTCCTGACAAAATCCGTAAACTCATAGCGGAAATCCTTTTCGTTTGATCTGGCTCTAATCAGGATTTCCTTCGGGGTTGTTCCTGTAAGCTCGCAGTAGTGGCCCAAGTTCCTTAATGCTACTGTTGCCGTCAATACTGATTTTGCCCTGAGGTTCTCAAACCACCTACGCACATCTTCATCGAGAAGCAGTTCCTGGTACTTCGGCTGCATGGTCATAAGAACATAACGAGAGGTGGCATAAAAGGTATTCGATTAATAGATTAAATGGACCGGTCGGGATTTGAACCCGAGGCCTCCTGCTTGCGAAGCAGGCGATCTACCGCTGATCTACC
>JAKAYB010000126.1 GCA_021826925.1 Thermoplasmata archaeon
GGAGGGGTTTTCCTGCAGATCCCGGCTTAATTTTTGAAAGATCTGTATTGCCAATAACGGCTGAGGTTTCTGTCTGTCCATATCCATCTTTAATCATAATACCAGTCAGATCCTTCCAGCGTTTTATGATTTCAGCATTGAGTGGCTCTCCTGCTGAGGAAGCCTTTTTTAACGCCGCAGGTGTAAAATTGCTGAGATCCTGAACCATAAACATTCTCCAAACAGTTGGTGCAGTGCACAGGGAAGTCACTGGATAATTCTCGATTGCGCTAAGAGTTCTCTCAGCAGAGAATCTCTCCTGATCAAAGGAAAATGCTGTCGCACCGGCTACCAACGGTGCGTAGAGATTAGACCAGGCCCACTTTGCCCAACCCGGGCTACTGATATTCCAGTGAATATCTTTGCTGTCTATACCAAGCCACTGCACGGTTGAAAGGTGCCCGAGGGGATAGTACCCGTTGTGTACTATGGTTTTGGGGAGTCCTTCAGTACCTGAAGTGAAAAATATAGCATGTTTTTCTTTCGGATCTTTGTGAAATTTTGATATGAATGATTCCTCCATCGCTATTTTGTTTTGAAAGTTATCATCTGATATATTGAAGACCTTGATGTAAATGCCCTTTGCCGCCTCCATTACCTGTTTTATGGTATACGCGTCAGCAAAGATTGCCTTTGCACCTGTCTGTTTTATTCTGTAAACGATATCGTTTTTAGAGAGAAGTATCGGGGCTGGAGAATATGCGATCCCAACAATTGAAGAAGCAACGGTTATGTACCACAGATCCGGTACCATCCTCATCATAATTATAATAGAATCGCCGTTTTTTAGGCCCTCGTCCTTCATGAAGTTGGCATATTTCTTAGCCTTTTCCAGTAACATGGAGTAGGGGACCTCAATCAGCCTTTCCTCATCGTCCAGAATCATGAGCGCTATCTTTCCTGAATTCTGCTGTGCCAGAATATCTGATACCCAGTTGAAGTCGGGTTTTCCTTGAAATTTTTCTATTTTTATCGTGATCTTATCATGCAATCAATAGAAATAAATTTTATCCGCCGAAGCAGAACGAATTGAAAATTATATCTTTAAAATTAATCTCTATATTTTGCAAGGAAAAATGAGATCGTAAACGGTACAATCATCCACAGTATCCCAGCAATTATTAGAACCGGGGCTACAATGCCAAATTCGGACGGGTTTATAATCTGAGAAGAAATAATTCCAAATTTACCCGTGAACATTGTCTGTATAAGATACGAATATCCTGAGGGGCTCGCATAATCGAAACCTATGCTTGTCCAAATATATGTCGTACTGGATGATGATATTCTGAGAGCAGAAAGTATTGCTATAGGTATTATTGACCAGAAGAGATCCATGACAACGAACACTGCTATTGCGGCTCCGAGCAAAGCGCCCTGTGATCTAGCAAGATGTGAAAACATGTATACGAGAGCCAGAAAAGCAACACCTTCTACCAGATATTGCCAGACGAAGTAGAGATCGAAGGTTATGGACAGATACATTCCAAAATAATGGAATATTATAATATCCGCAATGATCATTGATAGGCCCACAGCAGCAAATATTGAAATGACATTGGATGTAAATCTCGATGCAATAAGCGAACCCCTAGTAACCGGTCTTTTTAGAACAGATTCTAATACACCACTGGCCCTGTCCTTACCGTACGTTAGATATGCCGCAAAGACTGCAAGAATTGGTATTAGAAATCCTAACAATTCCGAAGTTCCTGCAAAGACGAGTGATTGGAGTGTGCTCTGGGTCATGGGCGTATAATCCGTGAGCGGACCAATTATCGAAGGTGGTGAGACCATCATTCCTGAGGGATTTTCTGCAACAACATAGTAGGTTTCGTTTATATTTGGAGAAGTGACATCAGGGAATATATTTTTTACAGTAAATCCTTCTACCGAATATTTGAATGCAGGATTCTTTAAGGATTCACTCAAGTTATGCACTGAATTCACAAAATAAATGTTAAGATTGGGGGCTGCCGAGCCATTGTCTCCAACATAAAACAGTTGAATTCCGAATCTCGTTGTATTGGAGCTATCGTATATTTGTGGTATAATTTCTAACCCGGATGACTTCTTTGTTGTATTGATGGGAAATTTCCCAAGAGATGTAGAAAATGAATGCCCGAAAATCTTATATGAATAGTTGACTGAGATAACGGGGGGCCATCTTTTCCCGTTGGTATAGTCGAATTAGCGAAACCATTAGATCCTGATAATGCGCTGTAAAAAGTCCCGTTATATCCGAAACTTACTTTTATTTTGGATACTGGATTTCCATAGGCATTATGGGAATAAGAGACCATAACGATGTTACTCCCATTTTCATAATATCCATATGTCAACTGTGGTGCTGTAGGAACAGGTGAAGGGGAAAAAGTGGAAGCAGATTCATATGCAAGAAGTGCCGAAAGACCTACTATGGCAACGATCATTATGACGACGAATTTGCTTGTCAGAGTCCTTCTTATTTCATAAATTATTGGTTTCATTCTTTATACCCTATCAATCCAAAGAAATATTCTTCGAGGCTTTCTCCAACAGGATCAAAGCGCAAAATCTTGTACTTGGCTTTTACTAATTTTTGCGGGATTTCTGAAAGTTTGTTATCCGGGACAGTCAGATCTCTTACGACCAGTTCATTACCGTTTGATTCAACTTCCCCATATTTTGACAGCAAGGATTTGCACTTGTCATCATAGTTTTCAATTGTTATATGGAGAACAGTTTTTCCAAGTGTCCGCATTTCTTCCCTCTTTATGATCTTTATAAGTTTTCCATGATCTATTATTGCGACGCGATCCGCAACATCTTCAATTTCACTGAGAATATGCGATGACAGTAGTACGGCTTTTCCCTCCTTTTTCATGTTCATCATAAGCTTTCTTACAAACAGAACGCCTTCAGGATCGAGGCCATTAAGTGTCTCATCAAACAAGACATTTTGAGGATTCCCTATTATAGATTCTGCAATTGCGAATCGCTTCTTCATACCCTGCGAGTACGATCTTAGTTTCTTGTTAAGATCATTTTTTAAACCAACTTGCTCAAGTAAGTTCATTATACGCTCTTTCGCTGCACTTCCGTGAAGGCCATAAAATCCTGCAAAATAACTCATCAACAGAACAGGAGTCGCATTTGGCTCAAAATTTGGGAGCTCCGGTATCCAGCCAACATTCAGTGAAGCCTTGACCTTGTCACTGACGATGTCATACCCATCGACAAGGATCTTTCCAGAAGTTGGAAGTATGATGCCTGATGCCATTCTTATTGTTGTGGTTTTTCCAGCTCCATTAAGCCCCACAAGTCCCAGAATCTCTCCGTTCTTCAGTTCAAGGTTCAGGTTGTCAACGGCGGGCGGATTTTTTGGCGTATAGACCTTTGTGATATCTTCTATATTCAGCATTTTACCAAGATTCTAATTCGCCCCTGATTATGTACTCTGTTTTAAACGTTGTCTTCTGTTTTTTATTTTTCGCCTTAATGACCTGTTTTACGATTACATGTGAGTTTTTGTCGTGACTATTTTTTGTAATATCACGAGTGCGAAAACAGCCAACTTAAGAGATATAAGGTTGTTGTTCCACAGGCGTCCTCCGGGAAAATATCGCATTTTCAGCTTATGAATCCCTGAACTTCAAGAAGGCCAATAAGTTCGTCTTATGCTTGTTTCTCTTTTTCCGGTCCCAGACTGTCAAGTAATTTCCATCGGGAAATATCTTAATCCTTAACTCAAGCTTTTTTACGTAATATGCCAAGATCAATCTTCAGATCAGACACCAGGTCTTTCGCTTTTTTCGGTACCTCGCTCATGATCTCCCCTTTCTCCATTCTGTAGATCTTGATTCTTGACAGTATGAGGAGAACATCCCTTACACTGTATTTCCCTTCGATCATGTTCAGGATCTGGAAGTGAAGATACAGCGATAGCAGATTGAGAAACATGTATGTGAAAAGCATGTGGTCGTCCCTCAGGTATGATCGATCAGCCTCTAGATCGTTTTTGTACACATTGAAGGCGTATTCCACGTATTCACGCTGCTTGTATAAGCGATATATTCTCTCAGGTTCATCATTCAGATCCGAAAGAAGGTATAGTTTACCGAAATTGATCTCATTCTCATCATACTGTTTCCTGCTTCTCTTGTTTTCCTCAATCCTGAGAAGGAAGTCCTTCT
>JAKAYB010000127.1 GCA_021826925.1 Thermoplasmata archaeon
TTATCACAAGCAATGGTACTGTCATCATCCTTCAAAACATTCATAATTCCGTAACCGAACTTCATTCCATTAGTTTGGGAAGCTACATAATATATGCAGGGATTTATCAGAAAAATTTTACCGTGCTCTGGAGTAACAAATTTTTAGACAATATTAGCAGGCTTACTGTTCTTCCCGATGGAAATTGGAGCGAAACGGAATTTGGTGAAGTAAGTTCTGCCGCCAATGTAGAAATCTCGAACACATCGGCGTTCGGTACAATTTTTCTTAAGTTTGTATACTTCAGAAACGAATCTCTTTCCCGCTATTTTTTCATCTACTCAGATTCACCGGCATCTGAATTGATCAACTTTAACTATACAATGTTCTGGGATTATGGCAACAGCATATTGCTTGACAGAAACGGAACACTTTATATTCAGAGAAACCAAACTATAGATCCAACAAACGTATCAATCTTGCGAGGAAGCTCATTGTACCTAAGCTCAAATCTCGACTACGGAATAATGACTCAAGGAAATAATTTCACCATTCTATATCAAGGAACATTGTTAAACAAATCCCACTCAGTGCCTCTAAGAATTACGAGCAATGACATTCAAATGCACTGGTTCATGTTTATGGGATTTGGCTATTTCAAGGTCTCAATTGATAACTTTAGTTCCGCAAATGCAAGTGTAAGATGGCGAATCGATGGCAATGTAGTATCAAGAGCACAATCCTTCAGCCACTTTCTCTTGCCCGGATATCACACGATATCTGTCACAATTAGTTACAAGAATCAGACTGCTTCAACTAGCTCGAGAATTTTCGTTCTCGGTTTCCTGCCCGAACTTGCTGTTGCTATCGTTTTAGTTGCGATGATATCTAGGAACAGGTTTTACTTGAATCATGATTCAGAGGTGATTAAGAATCTTATAAGCTCTAACGCTGGAAAGAGCAGGAACGAAATAACACACATAGCCAGAAAATCTAAAATGAGTGTTCCAGCGGTCAGAAGAACGATCAAAGAAATGGCTCGATCCGGACAAGTTTCGATCAAAGAGGATCTTGATGGAAAGCTATACGTTATGATGAAGAAATAATAACATCGTAACGCTATCTGATATTAAGTGGTTTATTGTTGGATAAAATGGCACACTGGAAAATATTTATTACCGAATTTACATAAGGGAGAGAATAATGAAAAAGCTGAAATTAATCGCAGTTATGGTCCTTGCCGTTGTTCTGCTAGGAACAATAGGTATTACGGGGAACTCTTCTGCTGCCGTTCCCAAACTTAATCTTCCACCAACAAGTTTACCGACAATGACTTATTACACTACAAATGGGAGTAGTTATGCGATCAACACAACGTTGTGGGCTGAACTATTCTTTGATGTAATAGATAATTCTTCATACGTTTCATTTAACTGGAGCGCCAACAGTACTCAGTACCTTATAGTATTCGATCTTAGTTACACGGGACTTAACCCTTATGGTCTTCAGTTCATCTCAAGTCTCTCATCTATTGGAGCTCCAACTGTGGCTCATTACAAACAGGCTTTCAACATGACCAAGAACATGATGTCTCAGGCAAAGAGTAACGGGAAAACAGTCACAAACATAGTTGCGCTGGATAATGGTGCTTATCCAGGATTTTCTTGGTCAACTGTTCATATAAGGAATAATTTAACTGAATATAGAAATATAGGCATAGTTGTGGCAATAGTTATGGCGATGTTCGTACTTTATTATTACTTCAATAGGAAAAAATGAACCAGGCTTAGGTCAACATAAGGACCTAAATTTTTGCCGCTGTGGTTTTATCTTTAATCCCGGTTTAAATAATTGCTAGTAATTATTAGACTGGTGATTGTGTCAGAAAATGGAAATGAACTATTCATGGCAGACAGCATGCTTGGTAAAATGGCTAAATGGTTGCGTTTGATGGGGTACTCAGTAAAGTACATTTCTAACGGTGTTTCGGATGATGAAGTAATTAACTTATGCCGCAGAGATAATCTCTTTCTTTTAACAAGAGACAAAGTTTTGCATGAACGTTACAAGAACTCTATGTTGATAGAATCCGATGAATTTCACGAACAGATAAAACAGGTAATTCGAGTTTTCAAACCTGACGAAACAAAATATTTCACACGTTGTCCGCTGTGTAACTCAACCCTTCTTACAGTACCTATATCAGATTATGATGGTGAGATCCCGGTAAATGTTCGCTCAGTACATGGGGAAGTCTATGTATGCAGTGGATGTGGTAAAGTCTACTGGAAAGGAACACATTATATTTCCATAAGAAAAACAATAGAGAACATAATGGGAAAGGCAACATGAAAATTATAGAAAATCCTCAGGATCCTGATTCGGTTTTCATCAGGGTAGATTCCAGCGATGATTTGTGGTACCTAAAGAACATTATCTCAGATGGAGACTATGTCAAGGCTACAACATACAGGCGAGTTGAAAAGAAGGATGATATGTCCAGGCAAAAGGAGACTGAAAGGATATCTGTAAATGTCGGTATACGAGTGGAAAAGATAGAGTTCCAGGATTTCACAGATAACCTCAGAATGCTTGGCGTAGTCGTAAATGGCCCTGAAGATCTTCTTGGAAAACACCAGTCGATGGTCTTTGGCATAGACGATACCTTCACGCTTGCTAAGAAAAAATGGTCGCCAGAACAGAGGAAAATGCTTAAGGAAGCGATTGAGACAAAATTTTCAGAAACGCTGTACTTTTTACCGATCGATGACGAAGGTGCTAATCTGTTTCTGGTGCGTAGCTATGGAATGCAAAATCTCGGTCGTGTTGAGTCGCACAGGCAAGGTAAAGATTTCGATAGTACGAATTCTGATGAATCATTCCTGAAAGAGACGGCAGGAATGGTAAATGGGGTCGTGCCAGAAAACTCCATTCTTATTGTACTTGGACCTGGATTTGAAAGAGTACATTTTGAGAAATTCTTCAGCACACTCAATATAAAAAAGATAAAAATTTTCAATTACGCTTCAAACCGAACGGATGAGGGGGCAGTCATAGAATTTCTGCAGTCAGAGATATCAAAATCTATTCTAAAGGATATAAGGTTGAGAAAGGATGTTACTTTAGTTAATGATTTTCTGAAACACTTGAAAACAGACGGACTTGCAACTTACGGATTCTCCCACGTACTCCATGCAATAGAATCCGGTGCAGTTGATACGTTGCTAGTAAGCGAAACAAAATTCAGAAATCTTGACAGCAAGGATTTGATAGAAAAAGCAGAGAAGTATAACAGTTCTATCCATATTGTAAGCGATTCCACAGAGCAAGGAAAAATACTACAGAGTTTCGGTGGGTATTGCGCAATATTGAGGTTCAGCCTTTCAAATTAACAATGATTTTATGTGAAATGTGATCTAATCTAATCCAGTAATGTGAATTATGCACCAGGTTCGGAAAGTTAAATATAATTTGCAACCCTTAGGGTTTACCGCGCTCCGATGGTGTAGTCCGGCCAAGCATACCGGCCTTTCAAGCCGGCGACCCGGGTCCAAATCCCGGTCGGAGCATTCATGTGAAAGTATAACACTCTACTTATGCAATTATTATCCCTTCAGGTTTATGCATATGTATCACAACTAAAATTTTTATTCATAGTCTGTTTAAAAACGAAATAAACGTATATCGGGAGATTAACGGTTATAACAGAGGCCCATAGGAAGGCGTTGAACGACGTGGTTTACAAAGCAGCTACCTGTTGAATTCCATTTACACTCTTGACAGAATCTACAAGAACGTTTTCATATAAAGAAGAAGTTCAGCAGCTCACAGGTATTTTTCAAGATTACCAATAATTGAGCAAGGGTACGACTATCTCGCTAGTGGTCAGGGTATTATTTATCTAAATTCATAAATAACAAAAAAACAGTTATAGATCAATAAGACAAAGCTTCCAAGTTTACGATCCTTTTGAGCAAGAAAGTTCCGATCTTCAGGGAGATGAATTGCGGAATTTTTATATCTCGCAATGGCATTAATATTCAGGCATGAAATTACTCTTGTGAAAACATGAGGAAGTCGTGCATGAAAATCCCCATGCAATGATTGGTCCGTAAGGACTTC
>JAKAYB010000027.1 GCA_021826925.1 Thermoplasmata archaeon
CAAGGAAAACGTAAACGATACCCTTTGGGTTGAACAGTTCACGATGCCCAACAAGGAGGTTATCAAGATCCGTGGCCCTTATTCCAACGATCCTCTCGTTCTCGAAATCAACGTAAAGTATGTTGTCGCTTTTGATGCCTTTCTTCAGCAATTCGTTCATGCACTGGAACATTACATGAGTTTTTCCGGAGCGCCTTACACCTGCAATAGTTATCACTTTATTGGCATCCAAATCTATCATTACATCACGTTCAACAAGGTCTGGTATCTTGGAGTCTTTCCATAGTGTAATTACGTACTTAAAATCCTCAATGGTCACCATAATGTACAGTATACCATACCATATTTGATAATTTTTGTATATCATACTGTACATTTTAGATATGCCAAAGATTGCTGGCTAGAAATTTAACAAGACTATGGAGACAAGAAGTAAAAAGAATAATTATTGTAGGAGAATGAGGATAAATGTAACTTAAAACGGAAAATTTTTTGTTCAACAACTTCCCTACAGGATCTATATAAAAAGGCTACATAATCATTAGGAAAGGCAATTATGTGAAAAGCTCTCTTTTTAACTAATAGGTAAAGCAAAACAAGCTAATACGTCTTATACCTTATATCTCAGGTTATATATTTAATTTGTTACATACGATATATTATTATCAATAAAATTAGGTGAGAAAAATGTCTGAAAAAGGATTAGCAATTGTTATATCAACGGGAACTGAGGAAAAGATGGTAATGCTGGGAGTATTGACTCAGACGGCAGTCAATCTTGAGATGCCTCTCAGAATATTTGTCACAGGCACCGCATTGAAACTCTTCCTTAAGGATGGATATAAGAAAGAACCTATCCCGCCTGAAGGGTTTCCAGAATTCATGAAGGAACTCCGTGATGGGCTGGCAAGAGTCAAATTTGAAGGCTGGCATGAGCTTCTAAAGAATGCGGTTAAGGAAGGAGGCGTTAAAGTATATGCATGCTCACTTATGTCAAGTGCTTTAAACAAGCACAAGGAAGATTTTGATCCGATGATTGAAGATATTGTAGGAGCTACAAATTTCATGATTCAATCTGCGGAAAGCCAGATAATCGTATTATAAGGTGATAAAAATGAGAACAATGAATGTTGATAGCAGGGGAACAGCCTGCCCAGGGCCAATAACCGATTTAATCAGAGCCTACAAAAAGGCTGAAAATGGAGATATAATAGTGCTTATAGCAAACGATCCAGGAGCAGTTCCTGACTCTAAGGCCTGGTGTGAACAGACAAAGAATGTCTTTGTTGGTTCAAAGGACATGGAAGATTACTTCGAAATAACCATCCAGGTGGCCGGAAAGAGGCTATAGGGGTGATGCCAAATATCTGCAATGCCTTTATTGGCCTATGCTCCAATTATTGCCCTAATATTTTATGCTATTCTTGGTTTCCTCTTTGAGGGATATGCCGGGAAGAAAACATATTGGGTGGTAATAGGAACACACCAGATGATGGGCAGCAGATATGGCAGTATTTATGAGATGATTCTGATCAGCACCGGGGTTTCAGCACTGGGAACAGGTTTACTGGTTACAGTAGGGATAGTTCCCCTTGTTGATACTTATGCATTTCTTCCGGGAGCAGGATGGTTCACTCTCGTTGGTTTCTTTATTCTCAGCTTCGGCATGATGCCTGGGATAATACCTGGTAGTGTGGCAGGATACTTTGCATATATCTTTCTAAGTACCAAACTTGCAGGATCAAAAACCGAGGTGCATTATCCTGCTAAGGTCATCTCAAGATACAACTCTCTCCTGAAGCGATATGTATTTTCCATAATATCTGGGCTCGTCCTTGTAGCAATAGGGATGGAAAACTTGAGTGTTAATTCAAAATATCTTATTAAAATTCCAGCCGGCTTAATGGCACAGGAGAGCGAGGTAATGACCATTGCGGGATTTGTTGTTATGATACTGGGCTTAGCAATTTCAACATACCACTATACCAGAAAAGGAGAGATTCAGAAACCAACCATAGTTCCAGCAACAAGGTGATAAAAATGAAAAAAATAGCAATAATAGGAAACGGCGTTGGGGGTTTAATTACTTCCAGCAAATTGGCAAAAGACCTGGCAAAGGAAATCAAGAGCGGAGAGGTATCCATAATGTTGTTCGATAAGAAAACGGAACAGGAATTCCAGCCTGGAAACCTTGATGTTGCATTTCGTGGAACTGATCCATCGAAGATGAGGAGACCAGTAGAAAAACTTGTGTACGATGGGGTGAAAATCATTCATGATAACTGTGAAAAGGTAGATCTTCCAAACAGGTATTTAAAAACTGAGGGCAACGATGAAAAGATTGACTTTGATTATATCATAATATCAACGGGTTCATCTCCAGACTACGATCAGATTCCGGGCCTCAGGGATGCTAACATGGATTTTCACACGAACGCATACACTTCAAGCCTCATATACCAGAAAATATTAAAAATAAAATCTGGCAGGATTGTTGTGGGAATCGGAGGGCTTCCATATAAGTGCCCCCCTTCGCCTAATGAATCTGCATTCATGCTCGATGAGCATTTCAGAAAGGCAGGTATCAGGGATAAGGTTGAAATAACATATATAACGCCTTTCACAAGGATATATTCCGCCGATTCAATAAACGAGGTTATAGAGCCAATTTATAAAGCCCGTTCAATTGAGAGTATCACTGCCTTCAACACAGATTCCGTTGATGCAACGAAAAAGGAGATAACATCACTTGAGGGAGAAACCATAAAGTATGACTACCTTTTCCTCACACCACCACATAAACCGGCAGATTTTCTTAAAAACTCGGGATTTTCAGACGAAGATGGATGGGTAAAGACTGACAAAAGGAATCTACACATTACAGATTATGACTATGGATTTGCTATTGGCGATACTACGAATATACCCATATCGAAGGCCGGAGTGGAAGCACATCTGGAAGGCATTGTGGTGGCCAACAATATAATTTCGGAAATCCAAGGAACCGGAAAAAGGTATAAGTTCACCGGCAGAACACAATGTTCCATGGAGACTGGCTTCCACAAGGCGACTTTTGTAGTGGGTACATATGATACGCCTGTACAAAAAATTCCCCCGTCCACATTTAACTATATGGAAAAGAAAGTGATGGAGAAAATTTACTGGGAATCTCTGCATGGGCAATACGAGTGGCTCTTCAAGTATCACTTCAAGAAGGACTATTTTGAAGATTAATCGCAAATACTTGTTCAATGGTTGAAGACCATTCTAATTTTTGTAAATTTCCTTAATTTTTACACCTACCTTTTGTATATTATCAAGACTATGAAGCCAGAAGGAGACGGAATAATTATTATAGGGATGATGATAGATATACTTTAAAATAGAAAGATTTTTTTTAACAGTCACTGTACAAGATCGTCGATTCCTCTATTTCACATAATCGTTATGCGAGGTCTGGATTTGGCTTTCTTTCATATTCATTCAATGGCCCAAAACGATTTCACATAGATATGGCGTCTTGAAGACCGGCAATTTGCAGGTAATGTAACGGGGCATCACGTTCATATGCACTTCACTTCCTTTCATCTGGTTCGCCTAATCATTTTTCTAGGTATGCGAAAGCCTGTGGGTCAAAAACCGACAGAATCGAGTCAATTTTACCGTCTAATACATGATACCATGAACACATGAACACTTTCGCTGCTGGCGTTACCAGATAATATAACAGGCACACATCACCCCCGTCTGTAAAGGTTTTCTTCAACTCATATCTTCCACGATATTGCCGCAACATGTTGATGAACTCATTGGGTTTGATAAACGATTCTCCTGCAGGGCCTTTAATCCTGACGCCGTCGTTTAGGTATTTAACAGCAGCGTCATATTCTCCTTTGTCGAGTGCCTTGATGTAAGAAAGCACAACGTCGCTTGCATTACTATTGGTTTTCATGCTCTCTAATCTGAACTTAAACCTATATGTGTTTCCCTCGGATGGTGGGGAATTACGACAGATTTAAGTGCTGCCTTATATTTTGATTTGTATCTATGCACTATGCAGACGACCTCGACGTGAGGATAATCAGGGAGATGGGAAATGCTGACTCGCTTCAATGGAATGTCAGAGAGACTTACTCAAGCATTGCCGGGAGGCTTGGAGTCGACGAAGAGACTGTAAGGAGAAGGCTGAAGCGGGCTGAACGGTTGGGCTCCCTACCCAGCTGGAAGATGATGGTCAATCCGCGCTTAATAGGATGTGGAGCAGCCAACATACAGTTGGAGGTCAGGGACGAAAAGAGGAAATCGGAAATCATTTCTGAACTCAGAAAAATAGATGGTATTGTTAAGATTCTTGATTTCCGGGGCTGGAAATTGCTGCTGACTCTGTATTTTCAAGATGATGATTTGCTCAAGACGAAGAAGGATAAGATTGGATCAATCAGCGGCTGCACAGAGCCGATAGCCTGGGAACTCGGGTTCCCCGAACCACGAATCCACATGAAGATGACGGACTGGAAGATTATCAGCTCCATGCTGGACGACGCAAGAAGGAGCCTCAAAGATGTATCAGAGTCTATTGGAGTGTCAGTCAGAACAGTGGAAAGGAAACTCAACGAAATGTCTGAAAGCCGTGCGGTGTATCTTCAGGGGACTCCAAACTTCAGTAAGTTTGCAGGCTTGAGTTGTGTATTCATTGTCTTCTGTCCGGACAAGATGAAAAAACTTGCTGTGGACCGTGCTATCCTTTCCAAGGTGAAAAGAATCGAACTCGCAAACACAAGCTCTAAGCAGTATTCTACTTTCGTGACTCTCTTTGACAATCTTGCAGAATCTGATGATTTTATTGATTGGATCAGTGGTCTCGATGGTGTCAATAGCGTGAGCATGGGCATAATGAGAGAACTATTAGTTGTGCAGAAATGGCTGCAAAAAGAGGTCACCAAACGTCAACTGAAAAGATAAAATCTACTGAAGCTTCGCATTCGGGAATATAGGACTTAATTCAGTATAACTGACGGAATGGACCGGCCAGGATTTGGTTAAAGTTTAAGGAAATACTATTACAAACCCTCTGCGGTCCAACGCAAACCAAAGTTCTCTGGAGACAGTTTCAATGCATTAAGAAAGTCCTTGTTCATGGACACCGATTTGAGTGTTGATACCACGGTTTCAGTAACCAAATTTTCTGATTGAATGCTAGCTTTGCTCTTCAACCAGTTCTGGGGGCTAAACACTTTAGAAGAGAGCTCTGCCTGTTCATGGGCATTCTTGAATGCTTGGTTAAAACAAGTTGCTGCGGTCAAGAGTGTCTCATTCTTATAATTTTGGAGAATTTGCAAAGTCTTGCTAGGAAAAGGAATTTTGTCCCCCTGATCACTGGCATTAGCAATCATCATCGAGACGATGTATATCATGTGAAAACGGGCGTAACTTCTAACGGCCTCCAATGTTTCATTTAGACCGAGGTTTTCCCAATTCTCGTTGATTATATTTAGCCATCTTTGAAGAGCAAGCATAGATTGCGGATCGTACTCAGGCCTGAAGATGGTTCTAAAGTAGTCATCAAACAATTTACGTTCGTTATAAGATATATTAGGTCTTTGGCAATGCCAAGCCATTATACTTTTTCCCAGATCTACGACGTCAACAGTTTTTTCAGTGTCTTTGTCCGATGGACGTTCAAGACCTCTTTGATTTATAAAAAATCCATCTTGAAATCTGTTTTCAAATGACCTCTTTAGGTTTAGGATTGCTTTATCAGTACTTTTCAAATCCCTAGGTTTAACCGCACTTTGAGTGTTGGTATAAATACTGATTCTGTCAGCTAGCTCTCTTTGAGGTATTTCGTAGAATCTAAAAAGCATCGACGGCATGTTGTTATTGAGGGAGCGAATTCTGTCAGAGGATTGATATATTGTCGCCAAGGACTGACAACCATTAACAACGCTGAGGTCTTCAAAGTGAAGTTCCGTTTTTCCATTTTCTAGACTGTTTATACTTATTTTCCTGCAAATTGCAGTGATTCCATTGTGATAGAAAAAGAAGTCGGAGGGCCTATCACCATTCAGAGTGGCCTTCAATCCTTTGTTCACCTTGTTAGTAGTTCCCAGGAATTGTCGCACATTTTTCCTAAAAAGCCTTCCATCCACAATTCCAGGTAATTTTATGCATTCACTCAACGGTACTATAGCTAGCACGGCCTTAATACCACTGCCCTCAGTTATTAGAACTTTATGCATATCAAGAGATAAATCATGATTAAGAGATGGCAAATCTCTAACATTTGCCTCTTCGAACTGAGATTCAAGAAGGATTAAATCCACAAGGAGTAATGAAGCGTTCAACTCAGAGTCGTTTTCAAATTGTTCTTGAAATGTCTTCGCAGAAGAAATAGCAGAATCCGAGAAACTGGTAGTCGTTATAAATCTAAATTCAACATCATATTCATCTTCTAAGGCCTTTCGGAACGCTTCTATTCTCTCAATTAACTTCCTGTTCCCAGAAGATTGAATGGATGTGGGTTTTCTTAGTAGTGACCAAGCTGCCAATATTTCACTTATACCATCCGGACCAACAGCCACGTTAGACAAATATTTTCCCTGAATAACAAATACTTGTCTGTTGTCATCATCTATTACTATTGCATCGATCTTCTTATCATTGGAACTGTCGGTTAGTTCGAACTTAATTGCTGAGGGTGGCCTTAGTAGAACTCGTCTGAGGTACCATGCAACAAATTTTTGCCCTTCGTTTGAAAAGTTTTGCTTATAGAATGGGTCTTCAGAAATTTCGGCTTTAATGGTCTTAATCAAGGAATCTGTTTTTTCCATGTTCTATGAATATATTCACCATAATAAGACTTGTGAATTGAAATGACCTTTTTCGCCTACATTTTTCCAAAACGTATGTGTGTAGTGCAATTATTGTTTCCCGAAATAGTTTAATTACGACACAAAAACCTCCTCATATTTCTGTAATACCACACTGAGCGAAACACCATTGTATGGCCAAAATTTCCCACCCTATTCTCCTGTTAGTGTACTCTGCAGGAGAGAATTATGTGCACGAAACGATCTGAAAGTTTTGCGTAGCAGGATCTAGTGGTATAAGCCGTTAGCGGTGGGTGGTGTGAAACACCACATATACACTACGAGCGGTTAGCACATAACATCACCTGAATGAGTGATATGAATGAAGGGTTTTCCAAAGGAAGGTAGAAGCTGTAGATCAAAATAATGGTGTATCATGTGAGCAAGAGGAAATGAATTTGAACCGGAAACCATCAAAAGGTTTAAAATCTAAAAGTATATGAATAAACATAATTACTACAGCCAAATCTAGACTTGTAAGCATACCGAAATCTGATCTGGACGGCCTTGAGGCTACAATAGAAACTCTGGAAAATGACTATGTTATGGATCAGCTGGAAAGAAGTGAGCAGGACATACAGAAGGGCAGAGTAAGGAATGGGAGAGAGTTTCTCAAGGAACTCTAACAGTCACCGGATATGTTGCACTGGGTTTGCATAATTATGAAATGAAGTCCATCGCAACCAACTTCAGCTTTGACACATCAAAGGGCTCCACTACCGCCTTCTTAAATATTCCCTTTTCGGTCAAGAATTCCCCCAGTTCCTTAATCATTCTTTTCCAATCATTGTTCTTTTTATACGCTCTCCATATTTTTCTAAGTTCCTGAAGTCTTTTCTTGGTTGGGGGCAGAGAAAGGAGTTTTGTCTTGATAGGTTCCCATACCTGCTCAGCCGAAGTATCATTGGGGTATTCATTCAGATAATCAGTTATTTGTAACTCAATTTCATCAATCATCTTCTTGATAAATTTAGTGCTTTTTGACCTGTTAAGTTCTTTCAATTGCGAATCCTGGGTGTGACTCAATTCTATTTCCTTATACATTCTCTCTATGTCCTCCAGAACCAATTTGTTGGCATCATAAACCCGTTCAAAAAAGTCCGGAATTATCCGTATTTCATCTGGTTTGCATTTTATAAAGTCTAAAATCTCAGTCTTTCTTGTAAGCATTGTGTCAGATTTCAGATCGTATAGATACCAAAAGTGGAAATCGTCTCCCAATTTGTAGTAGAAGAATATTCCCGATGGCTTGTCTTTTTTCAGTCCGCTGAATACACCATTCGGTATTTTTTCAAGTTGCTCAACTGCCTTATTCTTGAGGAAATCTTTCAGAGGCTGGTAAAATACCTCTCCTCCACCAAATATATCCTTCTCTAATTCTGTAAATACATTCTCATCCCTTCCCTTGATTCTTCTGATAATTCCAAATACCTTGGGATGTATTTCCTCGCCAAGTATGGTTTGGTCTAGACCTACGGCGTCGTCAATGCCAATTATCTTATTTTGCAGTATTTCTACGAGCTTTAGGAGTTCTTCAAGCTCATCTTCCGGGAAGAAATTATAGACGTATATCTCTTTATATGGAGATCCAATTCTGTCAATCCTCCCTGCTCTCTGAATCATTCTGGTGGGGTTCCAATGCAGGTCATAATTGATAAGGAATTTAGCTGTTTGCAGATTCTGCCCTTCTGACAGTACGTCTGTGCTGAGAATAATATCGACTCCTTTCTCGAAGAATCGTTTAATAATAGTCTCTCTTTCCTGTGGACTCTTACTCGTCATGCCGGAACTTGATATTGCTTCTATCTTAAGTTTCGAAAATCGTCCATCCTTCATTATCTCGCTGTAGATATAGTTTAAAGTGTCCGCGTAATATGTGAATAGAACGATTTGACCGCCCTTTGACAGATCCAGGAGTTTCTCCTTGAGAACGTTTAGTTTAGAATCGTCTTCCGGTTTGATCTTATTCACTTTTTCCAAAATACCACTGAGCAGGGATATATCTGTATCGATGTCCTTAAACAGATCATCAGTCCTGTATTCATCAATTTTGAAGTCATCTAAAACATCTCTAAGGTCTCCATCTTCCAGTTCATCGTAAACATTGAGAAGGTACTTCAAATAACTCTTCTTCGTTAAGAGCTTCCCCGATTTTAGAAAGGTTTTCAATTTCTCCAAGAATCGTATATGGTTTGAGATACTTTTCCTGAAAGAATCAACGCTGCTCTCTAACCTCTTAAGAAGTATGGTCCTGAATATACCGCCTATAGCAACCATTCTACCCAGTGCGAGTTTTTCCTCCTCGGTTTTGAGGGGTTCTTTCCTATATTCTAGAATTTTATAGTATGCCATCTTCAGTTTCTCTGTAATCGTATCAGAAATCTCCTTATACATTCCCTTGTAGGCACTGTCAAGCTTGTAGTTGACATTCTCCAGAATTCTCTTTGGAAATGTTACTTTTTGTTCCTCTACCTCTCCGTTCGGCAGCTCCCGAATGATGAACGGTTCAGGATAATTCTCAATGATGTAATCTCTTGTTCTCCTTATGGAAATTTCATTCAGCAAATCATTCAGCATTGAAGGGGTTCCTTTTGCTTCCTTGAAGAATTTAAACAGATCCGGTATGTTTTCCTTTATAAATGCTGATCTATCCATCAAAACAAGGAGCATGATCTGCCAGTACAGATCCCAGGGGGTGTTGTTTATTGGTGTGGCCGTGAGAAACAGGAGGTAAGGTTTCTTTCCTGTTTCTGAAATATTGTCGTGGACCAAGGAAAAGAAATTTTCCCATCTATTCGATAATGGATTTCTGAAATTGTGGCTTTCATCCACAACAATCAGTTCAACGTTATCCATCCTTCCACCCAGGGTTCTCTTCGCCTTTTCCAGATAACTTTCAGAAGCTAGGTCTTCCTGTGAAAGAATGTTTTCCTTGGTGTCAATCTTTTTTAATTCAGATCGCCACATTTCTCTCAATTGAGCGGGGCAGACGACCAGAACATTCTTTCTCTCATAGTATCCTATCTGCTCAAGAATCTTTTTTGCAATCCAGGTCTTTCCCAATCCAACCGAGTCTGCAACTATACAGCCACCGTATTTCTTCATTCTTGTCCATATCCTGGCTATGGCATCCTCCTGGAATTGGGCGAGATTTACCTTTGTCTCTGGCAATCCTCCCGGCTTATCCTTTTCTCCTTTCTGTTCCTCTTTGATATCATCCTTTTGAAGTTCGTACAATGATTTGATATAGATTTCATAAGGGGAGTATTCTTTGCTACCAAACCTTGAATCTTCCAGAAGTTTGATTAATTTACCCTTGAAATCCACAGATTCTGACCAGAATTTCTCAAACCATTCCTTTCTTGTGTAGACTGCCTGGGACTGCTGCTGCCATGTGTTCAGCTCACCATATCTTGTCAATCCCGCTGCGGTAAAGTTCGATGACCCTATTACAATCCTGTCATCAAAGATGTACGCTTTTCCATGAAGGAATTTCTCGAACAACCTTACCTCGACATTTTTTTGTCCCAGAAACTTAATGAACAGTCTCACGGTGGAATCTGATTCTATAGTTAAATCAAACCCCTCAACTTCTTTCCGGATCTCTTCTAAAAGAACATCACCAAGGGTTTTTTCATTCTGGATTTCAGGAGTCTTGCCAAGAAGAAGCCTAAATCTCGTAAACCCGTTCAGGTTGTCCTTGATCATTGCAAAAGCTTCTATATTGAAGAATGCAGTTGCTATATCTAGATTTGTATTGGCGTTCTCTTTCAAAGTGCTGTTGAGAAAGCTAACCAACTTATTTCCTTCGCTATTATCAATTATCTCTTTTTGTAGTGTCACATTATCACCTTAAAACTTCCATCCTTCTATTCTGAACATTTCTATAATGTCGATTGAATCTATGTTGTATTTCTGGCATACGTAGGGGATTCTGATTTTTTTCCCATCGCAGTTTTTCTTCTTTAACCACTATTCTTTTTATTGATATCAGCGTTTTCTGAGGGTCTGTTATCATCTCTATGGCTAAAGCAATAACCCACGGATCCACATCATATTTCCTGTCTTCCCTTACCATTGATGGATATGCTTTCAATATGTCTTTCAGAATTTCAATCTGTTTCTGTGTGGGTGCACGAAAAAAGCTGGTTTGTTCTTTGGCCCATTTTGCCAGCTGATCATCTCTCTCCATTATTTCGTAAAGCACCTCAGTGGGGGCTACCAGAAGACCTTTACTGATCAATGATTCCATATTCTTCCATACACTGGGAAATACATCAATTGGATTGTGCCTGTTCAGTTCAATCAGCGAAGACGAATCCATAATATAGATATTTGAGGTCATTTTCTCGCTTTCGCCAGAACCTTATCAAAGTTCTTTGATTTGATTGACAAATAACTCAGGGCATCGCTGTATGTTATGAAATCTTTATCGAAATTATTAGCTACTAAAGAGACGAACTTGTTGCCCATCTCCGAGAGGCATCTCTGATCTGAGGTCAGACTTATACCCTTCTTCTTAACTCCAATCTTCTTGGTTTCCTTTGGCACATACCTCGCCAGAACATTCTCGAATTCCTGCCTTGAAATATAATCCAGTTCCAGCATCTTGACAAGAAGCACGGCTTTGCTGACCTTATATTTTCTGGACAAAGAGTTTAGAGTTTCTGTTTCCGTCAGTCTACCACGATATTCTTTGAATAATTCGCTGATCGATTCCTTTGGCAACAAGAACGAGGCGGAAAATCCATTACACCACCTTTCTATGTTATCCCTATTTGCCAGAGATTCGTCAGGAATATCGATTACTGTTTCGCCAAGAAGAATGTGCCCGAATTCATGCATTAGGGTAAACAGCCTTGCCTCTATGCTGTCCTTTGAATTAATCACAATAATGGATGGAAGCTCGTCTGCCAATGCAAAGCCCCTTGCATCTTCGATAGGCATTGAGAACTGGAAAACCAGAACGTTTGAATCTTCAAGGACATCTCTCAGGTAAGCAAACAACTTGTAAGAATCTTTGAATTTCCTCTGTTTTTCAAAGTCAAGAGCGAACAACTCTCTATATCCTCCTGCAATGATCTCTGGATTATCGGTTAGGGCAGCCTTTTTGGCCTTAGTTACAGTTTCATATCTTATGTTCAGGGATAGCTCTTTTCCTATACTCTGGAGGCTTCTGGACCTTCTTATCGCAAGAATGGTCTTTCTGTCAAATATGTTTGCCCGGTTCGGCAGGAACCTGTAATCTTTGGGCAGAGGCGTTTCTTCCTTTGGTTTAGACAGGAAGAACGAAGCCAAAGATCTCTTGTATAGTTCAGACAGGACCCTTAATTGTGTTAATGTTGGTGACTTTTTTCCTGCTTCAAATTCTGATATGGCCTCAGGAGAAGTTCCCAGTCTCTTGCTCACTTCCTCTATCTTCCATCCTGAACTCTCCCTAAGCCACTTAAGAACTTCTGAATTTATTTCTATTGTTATGGATTTCATCATTTTTCCCCTTCAAGCTTTTCGCTTTGTCAATCCTCTGCTTCACCAGCTCGCAAACACTCCAATATACTTCTTTTCTCTCTTCATGGGTCAGTCCCAATTCATCGAATATAATGTTATCCAATTCTGTTCTATCTAGAAGGGGCTTAGGTTCTTGTTCTCGAATTGGCTTACCCGGATTTATACCGAGTTCTTCGAAAACTGATTTGATTTCCCTCCCAGAAATCTTGTCAAATATATTTACCAATTCCTTGTCATTACTCACTTTCAAGAGAGGAAAGTTTAGTAAATCTACTCTCACTAATCTTATTGCTCCACCACCCAAACCTCGTCTCCCTAAAATTTCAATTAGAAAATAAGAAAGAGAAGAGTTTAGGATAGAGCATAATAACTTCTCTTCTCCTGTTTCTCTGCTATCTATTCCATAAAAATTGTGTTCAAAGGGTAAGTCAGAGGCATTGTAATGACAAATATGTTTATCTCCCCTCAAATCTACCCAGAGTAACCTAGACTTTCTTATCTTAAATGGAATATTCTTTGTTCTTATTATGCTTACAGCATCTGCAGAAGTTAAGTTAATTTTATTAACCTCTCTTGGACTTTTGAAAACCAAAGAGTATTCATCAGAATCAAAATCTTTAGTTCTTTTTTTATAATATTTTGCATTATCTCCCGTAATCATTCCTGTACTTATTTTAGCTAAATCACTTAGGTGGCAAATTTTGTTCTCTCCCTTTTCCAAAATCTTGTAGTAGATGTCTGGCGCCTTAAGAAACTTACCACCCCATTTATTCCCTTCGTAACTGCCGGACTTAAATCTACCATTCTTGTAACCATCCGGATATTCCCAACCATCTTCCAACAGGTCTTCTTGTACCGCAGGAAAAACTCTATAATCATTTGTGCTAACTACGTTCTTAACTAGCTCAGTAATTCCTTCTCCTTTCACTTTAACTTTGACGTTTTCAATGTTTACAAGATTTTGAGATGACAGCACTTCTTCAAACGGCTTCTTAAACATGACGAACTTCGCGACGCTTTTTATATTGGGCCAAATTCTTTCATTCCCGCCATTCATTCCACTGAGCCAATCTCCTAGGCTTCTTTGTTTGGCTTCAGGAGCCCCAAATAGTGCTATTATGGTGTTTACATCAGCATGTGTAAAACTCCTTTTCGGATTGTCATAGATCGCCGTTATTGGAACATACTTGCATAAGAATTCCTGCAATCCCTTTCCATATTCAACATCTAACCAAGAATTAGATGTGATAAAACAGAACGTTCCATTAATATTCAGTAAACTTAAACCGTGAAAATAAAAGTATATGTAATAATCACTTCTCTTCCCCAAATCTTTTACGACTGGAAATCTTTCTTTCACTGATTCAATCAATTTTTCTTTATACTTTTTCTTTTCCTCAGTCGTAATCTCTGATTTTAACCTATTTGGAGGTGTAATCATTTCTTGCCTAACATAGGGAGGATTTCCAACGACAATGTCGAACCCTTTTTTGTCAGAAAAAATCTCAGCAAAGTCGACATCCCACACGAAGGGTTTCTTTTCAGGGTCCTTCAGATGCTGTTTTACGCTCTTTAATTTATCAATTTCTCTATTGTTAATTTCGATCTTTTCTTCGTTTTCCTTGATCCTCTTTTCATCTGTTATATGCTCTCCAGCCAGTGTGACCTGAGATTTTGCACTTTTTATTTCTTTTTCAAAAACCTGGATGTCCGCTTCAAGGCTTTCAATTCTTTCATCGATGATTTCTTCGAATAGTCGTATTTCTTCTTCTTTGACTTCTTCGGGAGTCTTGAATTTGGCCGTGGGAGAATTTTCAAAGTACTTTCTCTTTTCCTGCTTTAAGGCCTCCAACTTCTTCTTCAGGTGTTCCTTCAAGTTGTTGGTTCGTAAATTGAAACTAATACCACCTATTTCCTGGACGAGAGAGTCACCCACCCTCAAATTGAGATTCAGGTTAGGCAAAAGAGGATGTTGTCTTAATTCTTCTTTTTTGAAATCTGTCTCCACGATGAGTTGCAGCCACAACCTTAGTTCAGCTGCGTGTATTGCCCATGGCATCACATCTACACCATAGAGAGAGTATTGTATGACCCTGTTCTTCAGGGCAAAGTCTGTTAGACTGCTCCCTATGCGTTTATAAACCATCCTATAAATATCAGAAACAACATTCAGCATTCCTACGAGGAACGCCCCTGATCCGCAAGCAGGATCAACCACGGATAAGTTGTTTAGAGTATCCTCCAATTTCCTCCATAAATTCTCTTTTGCGAACCAATTCTCAATCTTATCTTTTTCCTCAAGTGGGTCAAATATTAAATGGTAAAATTTCTCTTTTGGGATTTCAGATAGGTTCTTTGATAGGTATTCAACTAAGCTTCTCCGACACATGAAATCTACTTCAACTCTAGGAGTATAGAAGATTCCAAGGTCATTCCTGTCATATATCTCTTCTGCAACATTGGCCAAGGATTCGTAAACGTAACCGATCATCTGAGGGTCTACTGCAACCTCTGACTCAAGAGGCATATCTTCCTTGATCGTAAAATTATAGGATTCAAAGAATTCAAGGATTTTCTGGAACATCCTGTCGCTAATCTGAACTTTTAGGTTGTCTAGATCGTTTTCTCTGAATAAGCCTCCATTCAGGTAAGGTACATTTGAGATTACCTTTACAACCTCATCCGGCAGACCTTTAATCTCGTTTGCACGATTGTTAAATGCCTTTAGAAATACTTGCTTGAGCCATTCTTCGTAGAATTCGTTCGAGTTAAATTTCCCAAGTTCTTTGTAAGAAGACCATAGCCAATCAACAAATTTCGACTTTTCCAGCCAATTCTTCTTTGAGATGAAATAAATAAACATTATCCTGTTCAGAAATTGCAAAGTAAATTCATGAGATTCCTTGCTGGGAATCCTTTGCTTATGCAATTCATCTCTTAATTTGAAAAAAATCTCTTTGTAACGTTCAAAGAATTCCTCTGTCACTCTTTCAACGCTAAAGGCCTTTTTCCACTTTCTCCACACCTCTCTCCAACTTGCTTTATCTTCATATTCCATGTTTGCAAGTGTCTGGATAACACTGTAATAATCCCTTTTGCTCTTTATATCCTCTTTATCAAGGGTCAGTTTCGTTAGGTTCAGTTTGTGTTTCCCCGCTTCTATCTTCTCTTTATCTGGGAAAACAAAAGAGATTTCGGAGTAATCTGTTGTGAAAATTAATAAAAACTGCAAATACTGTTTATCGAAGGTGCTTGCTACCGACCTCACAAAAGATGGGTTCAATGTTGTTGTTTCCAGCAGGAAAACCGGTAAGTTCTTGTCAAAACTCAAAATTGAGAATATCTCCTTGATCCTTTCCTCATCCTCCTTTCTAAAATCAAAGTCCGTTTTTTTCCTTTTTGAGGATGGGTCTAGAATAACGCTTTCTGGATAGCCTAATATCTTGAAGAGGTCAAAAAGGTCTTTTGCAGACCTGGTTTTGATCACTTGTTGGTAAATGTGTTCGCGCAAAATAACCTCATTTAGCATGCTCATAGCCTCTTTCTTAGCTCTCCAGATACCATACATATATCATATAATAATATTTGTGATTTCATGGCTTTGGGACAATATTATTTTGAGTGGAATCCCCGGTAATCTTTTATCATCTCCGGATTTGTACGCCTCAGGTAGCTGTACTGCCTCAGGTTGTGCATGTTGATCTTGAGAGTCTCCTCC
>JAKAYB010000028.1 GCA_021826925.1 Thermoplasmata archaeon
AGATCACAGGTTTGTCTTAGGTACAAGGATTATAAGAAAGAGATAATACTGCATGAAAATGAGCTCAGGAATAGGTTTCGGAGAAGCTGGTCGCATAGGGGATCTAACAATCAAAAATAGGATTGTTATGGCCCCAATGATTTCCAATCTTGCCAACCCGGATGGGTCTACGAACGAGACGCACATTGCCTATCTGCGGGAAAGAGCCATCGGAGGAACCGGTTTAATAATCACGGAGTACACTTACATTGACAATATAAATTCAAAGGGCTCGCGGAATGAGCTGGGTATATATTCAACAGATTTTATTCCAAAACTGAAGAGACTTACGGAAATTGTTCATAACGAAGGTTCTAAGATTTTCATACAGCTAGTTCATGCAGGCGGTAAGGCTTTAGAATATTCTGAAAAACCCATGGCACCGAGTAGCGTGAACTACCAGGGCAGAATGCCAAGAGAAATGAAAATAGATGACATCGAACGTGTGGTATCGGCGTTTGCAAGGGCTGCAAAAACAGCTGAAAGAGCCAACTTTGATGGCATTGAACTTCATGGTGCTCATGGGTATCTTCTTCAAGAATTCATTTCCCCATCTCTGAACAGGAGAACCGATAGATTCGGGGGTGATTTTGAAGGCAGGATAAGATTTCCTCAGGAAGTAATAGACGCAGTTAGGGCTGAGATAAAGATTCCCGTTGGGATGAGACTTAGTCTTTATGAGGATGATTCTGATGGGTATGGCCCTGAATATGGTCTGAAAGTCGCAGAATCTCTTAAAGGAATAGATTATGCACATTTTTCTGCTGGAAGATTCGCTGTTCCAGGTTCTTCTGCGTCTTTTTATAGCCCGAAGGTTCATATATATTCAAGATTGCCAAGGAAACCTAAGATAACTTCCATTGTTGTTGGCTCTGTGACTTCGCTGGAAGATATCAATATGGTTCTCGAACGCTCTGATTTTGTATCTGTTGGAAGAGGCTTATTGTCCGATCCTCATTTTGTCAAAAAACTGATCCGTGGCCAAGCCATAAGGCCTTGCATCAGGTGCAACCAGGCATGCAGAGATCTTTCCTTTGGTGAGGTTAGATGCACAGTAAACGTAGACCTTGGCTTTGAAAGGATGCCTCACTTTATGAACAATTTCAAAGGAGAAATGTCCATAGTTGGAGGCGGTATCAAAGGTATTGAGGCAGCGATAACTGCGGCAAAGGCTGGCCTGAAAGTCACATTATATGAACAGAGAGAAAGGATCGGTGGGCAGATACTTGATATATACGATCCGTTCAAAAAGAAGGAATTTCAGGCCCTTCTTAACTATTATGAGAATGTTATCAAAAAGCTTGGAATTGAAATACACATCAACGAGCGATACACAGGGAAAGGTCTGTACTGTCTTCCCGATGTGTCATACGAGCATATCTATGGGAGTTCTGAAATAACAATAAATTCGAATATCTATCAGCATCATGATGAAGCGCTTAGCATGGCCAAAAATTTAAGTGTAAAGATGACGAGGGAGAGTCTTTCATCGCTGGACAGGACTAGGGCCGCTGGTTTTGAACTCTATGCAACTTCTATTGGGATAAAATTCGTCGATTCAGAAAAAGGGGATATAAACATGATCGAAAAGGATCAATACGACATAAGGAAGGCAATAATATCTGGAAAGAACGCCGTTATGGAAGAGCTCAGGATGAATTCTCCTGATTATCTCTAGCCATTCTTCTGGCTCTTCGTTCAGCCCGTTCTCTTACTTGTTGGAGTTCAGTTTTTTCTTCATCTGTCAGTTCGTATTTTTCTGTAAGCTTGTCCTTTATGAATTCCGGTGGGATGCCCGAGGTCAAGAAAACTTCATTCGTCGCTCTGTAAACGAACTGGCCAGATTCTCTGAGTCCCTTTACGTCAATCTCCACGACTATAGGATCTGAGACATGGAACATTCCGGAAACATACGCCTGTCTCTGCGCAAGAGACAGATGCACCCACGTCTTGTCTGAAGGTGAGATGCCCGATTCCCTGATAAATGGTAGCTCATCCTCTGTAGTCTGGTAATAGAGAACATCAGGTACACCATCCGTAGGTAGGTCATCCATGTTAACTGGGATCGTGTGTCCGTAGGCTGCCCGTATCTCATCCTTTGAGTTGATTTGGTATCTTTGTTTTGGATCGGTATCCACTATGTACTTTATGTGCGTCGGGGTTACCCACCAGTAATTTCTTCTCTGTGCCCTTATAACAGGGATAACAGTGTAAATTTTAGCCCATCCATGCTCATTCAGCTTTATTCCATAATTGTCGGGAAAGTGCCTGAGCATCCCAGCGAGTATCCGGCCTATGCCTTCAACTTCCTCTTCTCTTATCAGTAATTTTCCGTGCTCACCACAAACAGGGCATACCTTTCCCCTGAATGGTCCATCCTTGCTGCATATACGTAATTCATCATTCATGCTATCACTTCAACGCTGCTATATTATACATGAGTGATTACATAGTAACATTATGACTTTTTCCATGTGCGGGGGCCATGCTTTTTAGATTCACTCAACGTTAGTAAAGAAATCTAAAGCCATTTCTTGATCTCATCAGAGACAGGTTTCGCGACAGAAATTCTACTGAAAGGTGTGGCAAGTGTGTCAGAAACGACTAAGTCATCAACAAGTGAACTTATTTTTTCACCTGAGGAATGGGCGAAAACACCATGTGTGCCGGAGACTTTAATCTTTGATACGCCCATTGATCTAAGCAAGCCAACGGCCTTAACTATGGTTCCACCTGTAGAGATAATGTCGTCAACCAAGAGTACAGATTTATTGTTAAAATCCAGTGCTGGTGGTTCCATTTCCACAGTGTTAGCGTCTATCCTTTTTTTGTTGAAGAAAGAAAAATCGCAATTTAGTAATTTGGCATAGTCCCTGGCTCTATTCATGCTTCCGTCATCTGGTGAAATGACATAATCCCACTTTTCTCTTGAAAAATAATCACCCATCGTTGAAATGACCTTGATGTTTTTAAACTCTTTATTAGTGAAACCAATGCTCTCTTCATCGTGGATCTCGACAGTAGCCATGTAGTCGCTGAATTCAGCAATGGTTCGTACCATCACCTTTGATGATATCGCCTCTCCTGACTTGTATACCTTATGTTGGCGTGCATAAGAAAAATAAGGGATAACAGCGATTACTTTTTCCGCTCCGTTTTCCTTTGCAGCGTCGAGTGAAAATAACAGCTTAAAATACTCTTCAAATGTTCTGGTGTGGCCAACTACAATTACGGTCTGATTCTTTAGATTTTCATCTATCTTGAGATGAAATTCTCCGTCCGGAAACTTATCTACAGCTGGTTCAATAAAACGGCAATTCAACTGCTCAGATATTCGCAATGAAAGAGAAGGCGAAGAATCCGCTCCGATAACAAACATTATCTCCCCTATGCCAGTTCTTTTTTAAATTTTGTTCTCCTGGATTATGGCTTCAAAAGAAAATTTATTCCTTTCCAGAAACTGGATGACAAATATGATTCAACGATTAGGTTATTGCCTTTTAATGAAGATCTGAATAATTGATCAGAGTTTGTTATGCTATAATATTTCTGGATATTTGAGAGGCAATCCTGAGCATTTTTCATAAGATTAACTTCCCATTGGACTTCCTCCTTAGAAGGTTACAAACCATTTTTAAAAAGGGTACGATTTAGGAGTATATGTCAAGAAAGATCTGGTATCAGGGTGAGATTAAAAAATATGAAGACGTAAAAGTGACCTTACTGACGCACACTTTGCAGTACGGCAGCGGAATATTCGAAGGTATTAGGGCCTATAAAACCGATGATGGAACCGCAATATTCAGGCTGAAGGATCACATAGAAAGATTCTTTAACTCTGCAAAGATCTTGAGAATTAATCTTGGTTTTACCGTCGACGAACTCATAGACGCAACAGTAAAGGTCGTTAAGGAGAATGGTTTTGAATCCTGTTATATCAGGCCCTTTGCCTTCCATGAAAGCGATGGAATCGGTGTCAAACCCAAGACCGATGATATACGCGTCGCGATTATTGCTGTTCCTTTCGGAAAGTACCTGGGTGACAAATCCGTTAATGGAATTAGAGCGAAAATATCCTCATGGAAGAGGATAAACTCAGACGTTCTGTCTGTTCAGGCAAAGGCAACAGGTAACTATTTGAATTCTGTTCTGGCAAGTTCGGAGGCTATGGATGGAGGCTATGATGAGGCCATATTAACATCTCACAGCGGCTACCTTGCAGAAGGTCCGGGAGAAAACATAATGCTGGTTAAAAACGGAAGGTTGATAACGCCGGGGATCGAGTCGGACATATTGCTAGGTATCACCAGATATTCTATCATCGATCTTTCGGAAAGTTTGGGAATCCCTGTTACGGAAAGACACGTACATAAGGATGAGCTTTTCACGGCAGATGAAGTTTTCTTTTGCGGAACTGCTGCAGAAATTACGCCCGTAGTTAATGTGGATAATATCGAGATAGGTAACGGCAGAGTTGGGCCTATTACATCTAAACTCATGCATGAATACGCAGACGTAACTGCTGGAAGAAACAAGAAATTTAATAAGTGGCTCACTTACGTCAAATAAATCTATTTTTATTAATCTCTAATCGCCATATTTATTTAGGCTTTTTGCATCACAGATGGACGTACCTGAAACTGATTTTGAAAGATTTCATCTAGTTTGTGATGTTTGTCGTCTGGAGGATGTTTTTATGAAACCACCGAAACTTAAAAAAGGAGGAAACATAAGGATAATAGCACCTGCAAGTGCTCCAAGCCTCAGGAGCTTAACAATAGGTGTTTCAAAACTTATCGAGCTTGGGTACCGAGTGACTTTGGGAGATAATATACGTAAGACAAAACAGATAGGTTATCTGTCAGCATCGGATCAGGATCGTGCAAATGAACTTAACGATGCTTTTGCCGATGATAGTGTTGATGCTGTATTTTGCGCCAGAGGCGGTTACGGATCATTGAGAATACTTCCGCTGATAGACTTTGATGTTATAAAGGACCATCCGAAGATTTTTGTCGGATACAGTGACATAACAGCTCTGCATTTAGCGATAGGAAAGAAAACTGATCTCATTACATTCCATGGTCCAATGCCGGGAGTCGATTTTGAGCAAAAGATTCCAAAGACAATAGATGAGATGTTTAAGCTTCTTCGGGGTGAAACTTTGGACCTTACACCTCAGATATCTAGGATTCTAGGTACGGTAGTGGAAGGGGAAACGAGCGGTATAAGTGCGGGAACAAATTTCTCCCTTGTGACTTCACTCTTTGGAACGGAATTTCAACTCATACCGAACAGGCGGATTTTATTTCTAGAAGATGTTGCCACAAGTATACTTGATATAGATCGTTACATGGCTGAGCTCCTGCTTTCCAAGACACTATACCAGCTTAAAGGTATGGTATTCGGGGATTTTGTTGAGATACCTCATGAGGACTGGCCAGTACCTTCACTTAAAGAGGTAATTTACAACTACGTTAACAAAATGAAAAAACCGATAATTTATGGCATGCCGTTTGGCCATGGGGAGGACCAGATGACCATCCCTTTGAATGCAGAGATAAGAATCTCGACAGAGGATAGCAATATAGTGCTTTTGGAGGATGTGGTTGACTAGAGTCTTAAATCCCACCATCCATCAGAGATTTTTGCTAACCATTAACATATTTCTTGTTAAGTCATGGATCGTAAGCTCGATATAAACAGTAACAGGTGAACTGAGTGATGTATCACCAAGCCTAGTTCCATTCTTTAATGTCACAAAGAAGTGTCCCTCTATACCCGCAAGATTAATGTAATGCTCTGCCAGTTGAAGATTATAAGTTATGCATGAGAGGTCTCCAGGGTTATAATATGATTGAAAATTTGGAGAAACAGGGCCAAGATAATTGTTCGCCAGATAGTCATTTCCATAATAGTACGATTGATCTAGTGCGGAATAATTGACAGAATATGCGAGCGCCAGCCTGAAATCTGTTATACTTGTCGGAAATCGTTGGGTATTCATTGAAATATAATATAACGAGGGTTGGGCACCGTAATTAAGAAAGAACGAGGACATGGGCATTGAATCATATGGTTTCGTATTTGCTATTGAGCCAATATACCTTTGACTTACGTAGGAAATCTGGTAATCGTTGTCGACAAAACCTTCCACCCTGTCAGAATGGCTTATCGTGAAATCCATGACTATGGTCTTTATATGCGCTGGTTGCGCTACGGCAGGTACTGTCTTTCCTATTGCCCAATAATTTGGATTGGCCTTTATTACGATCGTACTGAACGTTGCGCCTATGTGCTTGAATTCATATGGGCCAGTTCCTGGAACGCCGTATTGATCCGTGTAACTATTCGAAGCCATGGAGGCCACACCTCCATGTTCGTCAACAAATATTGGGTCGGTCACTGCCCCCCACCATTGAGAAAGATCCTCGAGAAAGAACCTGTAAGGTTCAAGAGACTTAACCTCAACAACGTACGGATTGGAATAGTTAACCACAACGGCCTGATCAGGATAAGCCATAATTGATCTCTGTGTTGCGTTGTTCCAAGGTGAAAAGTGCGACAGCATATTCGCAAGATAGTTGGCTGAGAAATTTACGTTACTGTAATTTAAATTGCTCGTGTTAGACGGATAAGGTAATGCGACGCCTGCATTCCTTAGATCACTTTCGAATCCCCACGGTAGTGCTATCAACGTGTCTGAAAATTGAGTATCATTAAAGAGGAATGCTCCGAAGTTGGTAGCCCCCGGACCTTGCCCCATAACAAGCGTCCTATATAGTGAGAACCATACGTCGCTTGCGTTCATTGGATCACTATTGTTGAACGTGACACCTCTCCGCAGATTGAATGTATAATTCTGATAATTCTGGACAGTATAGTTTTGAGCAAGGACAGGAACGACCTGAGTCACGCTTGTTCCATTCAGTTCAATCAATTCTTGGTAAAGAGCAGTATATAATGGACCATCTTGTGTATAGAAACCACTTGCAGGATCCATGTAATCCGGAGCAGCAAGCTGATCAGCCGCCGAGACATCGGTAAGCGTACTGTTGTTGGAAGGTGAAAGTCCATCGGTACCAGGGGAATAGCTCATCATGTTGTAGAAATATTCATTGTAGTTATTGAAGATGAAATTATGTACATATGGCTGAACAAAGAAGTAAGTATCAGGATTCGGAATCCATATGTACGGAGTGAGGTTATAGATAATCTGGTATGCCTCCTTTACCATATTAATTTGGACGCTCTTGTTTGTTTGGAACTCTATCTGTGGGTACATGCTCTGCAATGTGGAATTATTAACCCAGGCAAGATTGCTTATTCCTCCATCGGCATAATCGGTGATAGGTACTAGCTCTTGGGATATCGGGTCAGGCCAGTCGAGTCCAAGTCCAAGATCAGTGAGTCTCGGTGTACTATTGGGCGTTAGCCAACTGTCAGATACTACGGCGCTAACAAGTTTTATGCCAACGGGCACACCGATTGAAGAAAAATCATTCGAAAGAACAGTAAGCTGGTATTCGTCAAGGCTGTTTATAGGTGCTATTGTTGTTAATGTAAGCTGGGGAAGATTTGTGTTCTTCCGGGTGGAACGGTAAGCAAAATAACCTCCTAGACCCGCAACGATAACAACTATGGCTATTATCACAATTAGAAGTTTTTTTGCTCAACGTAAGTGTTAATTCTCATAACTGTATATTAACATTTCTCAATTGTAAAATTGACTCTCCGTCAGTAAGCAGATAGAAGCAACATTTCTGGTATCTTCAGATTTTGGCATCAAATAAAGTATTTTAATAGAAATCGATTCAAAATATTGCTGGTATAAGTCTATTTAACGTTAATTGCTGTATATATATCTATATAGTAAATAGAGTATATATATTGTATTTGCATAATCTATATATTTTTATGGCGTATAGCTACTTGGAAAAATGACAAACATTTTTGAAGATCTGGATAAGAAAAAGTTTGGATGGTTTCATGCTCGTTCTATACTCACAACAGGAATGGGTGTATTTACAGATGGGTACGATCTTTCATCTGTGGGTATAGTCCTTGCAATAATTATGACGTCATATGGAATCACAAAGACTTCTCCAAATTATACTCTGTTTTTGAGTTTGATAACTGGAACAGCTCTGGTTGGTGCTGCAATAGGCGCGTTGATTTTTGGAGAACTTGCTAGAAAAGGCAGGAAAAAATTTTATGGCGTCGACGTTCTGATTTTAGGAATCGCAGCTTTTGCACAGATATTTGCGGTAAATGTGTACCTTTTGATAATTATAAGGTTGATTCTCGGTATAGGTGTAGGCGCTGATTATGTACTGTCACCTGTGATAATGGGAGAACATTCCAACGCGAAAGACAGGGGCAAAACAATAGCCTTTGGATTCGGTATGATGTGGGGATTTGGAGCTGTAATGGCTGCATTTGTATACTTTGTTCTTTCGCCGATAGTTGCTCCAGCCGTACTATGGAGGGTAGTTCTAGCTGCTGGGGCAATTCCAGCTTTGGCTGTCGTATACTTAAGAAGGAAAATGCCTGAAACCCCAAGGTTCATAGCAAGAATCACTGGAGATAAGAAATCATTTGCAGATGAGGTCAAATATGTTGCTCAAAAGGAAATTGCCCTTAATGGAGATATAGCCGACAAGCACAATTTCAGATATTATTTCAAAAAGTACAAGAGAGAGTATATTTCTGCAATGGTACTCTGGTTTTTGTATGATCAGGTCGCATATGCAGGTATATTGTTTGGCCCAACGCTGATTGCTTCCAAACTCGGTTTTTCTCCGGATGGATGGACATTTCTGATGGAAGTTTTTACTATTTTTGGAGGATTACTATGTCTCACTTTGATTGACCGTAAGGGAAGAAAGCCTTTGCAAATCATAGGATTTGCGGGGATCGCCGCATTTCTGCTTGCTTTTGATGGTGCTTCAAAAATAGGACTCATAGCAGTCCTGCCAATTCTTGGGATGTTTCTGTACGCGTTTGGAATGGAATTCTTCAATCAACTTGGCCCTGGATCCATTAGCGCTTCTGGCGTGCTTGGTGTCGAACTCACTCCAACGAAGATAAGATCACAAATTCAATCATACACGGTGTCGGCTGGAAGGACGGGAGCCGCAATTGCTTCTTTTATCTTTCCCGTGATATTTATAGGAGGAAACGAAGTGTATGCGTTTTATTATCTATCTGCTGTTGCGATACTTGGGGCGCTAGTCACATTTGTATTCATACCTGAAACAAAAGGGTCTCTTGAAAAAGCCTCTAATGAACTAAAGGAAATGGAAGAGGTAAAGGTATCGTCATCCTACGCTGAATAAATGTTACAATTTTTACCTATGCCTTAATATTTTATTCATACGAAAAGTGTAATCTTGGTGGAATTGTCAAACTGAAGTTTCAATTCAAATCATAGCTTCAGTTTAAGTAGTTTTTTAAATATATAAAAAAAGATAACAGACTACGATGCAAATAGAGAAGTTGCTCTCTGTCATCCCACCGTGATGTTTTATTTTACCAAAATTCTCACTCTAGTGCGAGCATACATGCTTTTGTGATACGTTAAAAGTTGACCCAAGCCTAATTCACTCTGAGACGTTGAAAACCTTTAATTAACTTGTTTTCCATTCAACCTGTAATTCATGTTTAGGAATTTCGAAGAAAGGATCAAGTCGAGGTTAACAGCTAATAATTATTCTGTTCTCATAGCGCTAACTCTTTCAGTAATCTTCTTTACGATATATTCATATTTTTCAATATTGAGGTATTATTCCCTTGACGCCACTGCCTGGGATCTTGGTGTACATCTACAGGCCCTAAATAATGCATTAGGCGCTAAGCCATTCTATTCCTCCCTTTTGGGCGAAAGTCTGATGGGACAGCATTTTCAGCCGTTTGCATATGTAATCCTTATATTTTATAAGGCAGCTCCGAGCCCGATAACACTTCTAGTGATGCAAAGTTTCTTTCTGGCATTTGCCGGATTTTTCCTTTATGATATTTCAAACAGAATCCTTAGAAAAATGTACGGAAATAACAAACTTGTACAAATATTTCCAGCGCTTCTTACATTTTCCTTTCTTATTTCGCCATTTACGTTCAGCCCAGTCCTCTTTGACTTCCATTACCTTGCCTTATTGCCTCTTTTTTATTTCCTTACGATTGATTCTTTTCTTGCCGGGAAGAAGATACTTCATATCATCAGCCTTGGCCTTGTAATTTCCTTGCATTCAAATTTCGTATACATTGTTGCCTGCATTCTTGTATTCGAGCTCATACTTATAATGTCGCAGAAGAAACGCGGATACTTTCTAGAGTGGAACCCAGAACGGAAGATGACGTATTACCTTAAGATAACAGCTGTTTCGTTCGTCGTATTATACCTGTACCTCGTTCTTGCTGCTTTTGCAAAAGGCGTATACCTGGGGGCTCCACATTTTTCGTTTCTTCCTGGAACAGGTGAATCAGGAGCACCATCATCTACACCTCTTGGTCTTCTTGTATCAATTTTTAAATCTCCAGGAAAAGTGGCAGCTCTTATAAAATCTAACTATCTGAGCAAGGTTTATTTCTTTATGCTCATCATAGGCACGACCGGGATAATATCAATTATTTATCTGCCGGCGCTTATCCCTATTTTACCATATATTATGTACGCAGTTTTTTCAAGCTATGGTCCATACTACCAACTCGGCTATCAATACATCGCCATGATAGAACCCATGTTCTACGTGTCTGCTGCACTCTCTGTTCTATGGCTCATGAATACTGTGCCAAAAATTAGACGCGCAAAGTTAAGGAAGATTTTCAGGAAGTATTCTATCGGCATCTCATTATTTCTCATTGTTGCAATACTTATAGCAATTCCTTTTAGTCCAGTTTCCCCAAACAACATATATCAGGGAGGAAAATTAGGGCCTCTACCTAATCTCAGAAACTTTGAGGCTACGCCTGCTACAGATCTGATTTTCGAGATTGGAAGCGAACTACCCAAAAATGCATTTCTGTTGACTCAAAATAATTTAGAGCCGTACTTTCCAAGCTATATTAATGTAGATGCCACGCCGTACTCCCCAACGGTTGTCCCAAATGTCTCAAATTTCACCTACTTAGTTATTCAGACATCGAATTTTTGGTCGTCATATTCGCCAACTATTCCAAGTTTGTATCAGTACACAAATTATTATCTCCAACATGGATGGAGTGTGTTTGCAGAAAATGGTCCTTATTCTATATTAGCTATTCAAAGGCAACACAGTGATGCGCCTTTAAAGTTCCAACCAATAAAGGAAAGCATGAAATTTCGCTATATTTCTAACACATTTAACAGTTCTACGGGAACCACGGTTATCAATGGCAGCTTTGACACAAATACATTGTTCCCAGGAAATTATACCATTAATGTAACGTCTTACGATGTGTCAGAAGGTTTTCAATACACCATTGCGGTTAACAGCTCCGCGTTTCTGGATACAGTCTCAAATTCATCGGAAATTTACCACAACTTTACATTTAATGGAAATGGTCAGATATCATTCAAGATCGATAACAGATTTCTGCTCGGTAGCTTAGGATTCCACATAACAGTGATTTCCAAGGAACATATTCCACAAATTAACTCAATTTCAGTCTTGCAAACGTCTATTTAAGAGATCCCACGGTCATTTTTTGTGTTTTACTATGCTCTAAGATGTTTCAGATAAGTTGGCGTACATTCTTAATGCCTCCTTTTTAAAGTGTGACTGTATTTATTGCACAATATCCAATTGAATTTTAGCCAACCAGCATATACCTCTCTGGGCAAATAAAAAAGTTTTAGGGGATAATAGAGACGCACTACCTATGATATGTGGTATTCTGTATTTACGGCACCCGCAATCTAAAGAATGTTTCCTCAATGTTATTGTTACACTTGCACAAGAAAATTTACACGTTAAAGAAAATCTGGCTAGCAAATGTTAAATCAGATGATTGTCTTGTAATTTTTAATTATTGAGAGTGATTGGATTGGTGTCAAGAAAAATGAAACCTGAAGGAATGAAGAATAGTGATAGGAATTATGAAAGAAACTACAATAGATACATGGACAATGATGTACCAAAATTTACTTTTCCTAGCAAGGGAATGAGAGCGAGAGCTGCTTATCAATTGATTCATGATGAGCTCAATCTTGATGGAAACCCAGATCTGAATCTTGCTACTTTTGTGACTACATGGATGGAGCCAGAGGCCGACAGACTTATAATAGAAAACCTACACAAGAATTTCATCGATCATTTTGAGTATCCGCAGGTCAATGTTATAGAAGAGAGAATTGTTAATATCCTTGCAAATTTATACAACATTCCAGATAATTATAATTTTGTCGGTACTTCTACCATAGGATCCTCTGAGGCAATTATGCTGGGTCTTCTAGCACATAAATGGAACTGGAAGCTGAGGTGTATTAAAGAAAATAAATCCCACGACAAGCCGAATATAGTATTTGGTGGAGATACTCATGTCTCATGGGACAAATTTGCAAGGTACTTCGACGTAGAGCCAAGAATTGTACCTCTCAAAAAGGATCGTTATGTAATCGGTCCGGATGATGTTAGGAAAAAGATAGACGAGAATACGATAGCGGTGGGTGCAGTTCTGGGCACGACATTTACAGGCGAATTTGACCCGGTAGCAGATTTAAACGATATGCTCTTGGACGTAAAACACGATCTTGGTCTTGATATTCCTATTCATGTTGATGCAGCCAGTGCTGGATTCATTACACCTTTTTACGAGCCAAATTTTAAATGGGATTTCAGACTGGAGCAGGTAAAGTCGATAAACACTTCAGGTCATAAATTTGGTCTCGTTTACCCAGGATTAGGTTGGCTGATATTTAGGGACGAAAGTCTCCTTCCCGAGGATCTAAAGTTCTATGTAAATTATCTCGGAGATGAAATGCCAACCTACACGCTGAATTTCTCCGAGGGAAGTTCAATGGTTGTCGCACAGTACTATAACATAATGAAGCTTGGCTTTGACGGCTACTCAACAATAGCAAACAAGATGATGGGCAATGCACATTATCTTGCTGAACGTATTGCAAAATCAGGTTCGTTTAAATTGCTAAATGGTGCCAGTCATATCCCAGTTGTGACATTCGAACAGAAAGAAAAGAAAAAATTTACTTTGTTTGATCTTTCTTACAAGTTAAGAGAAAGGGGCTGGATTGTGCCTGCATATTCTTTGCCGCCAGAGGCAAATGATACTACAATCATGAGAGTTGTTGTAAGGGAGAATTTTACTTCCGATATGGTGGATATTTTTGTGCAGGACCTGATGAACGCTGAAAAGGCTCTGGAAAATGGCAATCCGAGTCCGACTAAAGCATATTCACGAAAGGCACATTCAGTATCATAATGCATGGTAAGTTCTTTCCTCCCTGATCACGGCACTCTAGGCATTGCTTGATACGGTTCTGGAGTAATGTTGATTCGGTACTTTGCATGAATTAAATACTATTTTTAACATTTAGCTTTCATTGAAGTCAATAATGATAGTCTCAGATCCAATCAGTTCAGGAGTATCTGTACAGTTAAACGTCATAAACTTCCTTAGATCAAAATTGAATGGCAAATTCAAAGTATATGTATACTGGAACTGCATTTCAGCAGAACCGAATAGAGTCTCCGGCTTGGATTCAGTAGCTCTTGTCAGTTCAGGCAGGAATTTTAAAATGTGCCGGTTTTTTCCAAAAAGATTCAAATCAAACGAAGGAATTTTATGGGTCATGAGTTGGTTTGTAGAATCCGTGCTCGGAATTCTGGCTGAGGATGTTAAAAATGTTGTTTCAAACAATAAGATCGATTATGTTGTTAACATATCCTCGACTATACCGTGTAAATCAGATGTCCTGATCATTCAGGGCATCCCCTTCCTCGAAACACTTAGCAATCTTTCAGAGAGCAGCTCCAGTGCTTCCATAGTACGTTTACTATTCTGGTTTCCTATATTTTTGCTTCAAAGAAAACTACTAGTGAAATTTAAGTCTGATAGCAGAAAGATCTATGCAAACTCAAAATATATAAAAGATTATTACGAAAATTTAGGTTTCAAGGTCACTTCCGTTCTCCACACTGTTAAAAATTTTTCAATATTTAAAAGGGATACTTCTGGATTAAGTGAAAACTACGTTTTGTCTTACATAGGAAAGGAAACAGAGATTAAGACTCTCATTGAACTTGCAAAAAAAGGCGTTAAGATAATAACGTTCGGATCCAAAGTACCCCCAGGAATCTCTATTGATTACATCAAGACGTTTATGCAGGTTGAGGGGCATGTCAGTGACGATCGCTTGGTCCGTCTGTATTCCAATGCTCTCTTTACGGCGTTTCCTTTCACCGAAGAGCCTTTTGGCTATATCCCTTTAGAATCCTCTCTTTGTGGCACTCCGGTACTTACTTACAATAAGCAGGGCCCTTTAGAAACGGTTTGTGAAGGAGATAATGGTTGGCTTGTAAATTCTCGAGAGGATTTTATTTCAAAAGCGCTTGAGATATGGAATCGCAAAGATTCCGGAATTAACCCTGATAGGTGTATCAGATTTGCAAAAAATAAAATTGATGAATTTTCGTCTGAATTCGACATAGATCGCATGGTAACCAGGGAATAAGTGTTACAACTTATGCTAGTTTTGACCTAGAATGGAAAATGACACATTATGCATAAATTGAAAACCAATGAGGCAAATAAATATAGAAGACAAATATTATGAAGTGTGGTTCAGACCATAACCAATTCAATAATGAAATGCTCAAACTGCGGTTTTACTTTCAATCTGAGTTTTCCACAAAGAGGATTCATTTGGGAGCTCAAGAAACTAAACAAATTCAACATTGAGTGCCCAAAATGCCGAAAGAATTCTCTGGAAGATATTGGTGACGCTCAGTTCAACGGAATATATCCGGTATATACATATGATTCCATAAGCAAACTGGCGGAAACTGCAATTACAGTATATATTTTTGCTGCAGTTGTAACCGCTTTCGTCATCACCTCTATTATGTATACCTCCGATTTGTTCTCATATTGCCTTTTTGTTATCATGCTTTTGCTAATCCTTGTTCCAATCGGCATTTACTTGCTCTCCGTGAAGCATGCAAAAATTTCGTTGGAATCCTGATTTACCAATTCCCAAAATGAATCTTTATGCGATCATAAGATTCTGAGTGAGAAGAAAATAAAAGCACAGAATCCAAATAGAACAAAAATTGCGTATGTTCTTTTCGACCTGAACGGGTTCTTTTTCGTGAAGCCAAAAAAGGAATTTGAGTTAGCAAGATGAAATACTGACCCAAGAATGAGAAACGATACCACATAAATATTTTTGAGGAATACAATCGCAAAGATGGCATAAAATATATATTCGAAAGTAAATGCAACCATTCCTTTTTGCCAAAGGCCAAGACCAATCTTTTTATCTCTCTTTCCAAAGCCCAATATTGGTAGATCTTTAGGATGCATTAATGTATCTAGGATCCAGTGTGATGTGCATGCGAGTAAAAATACTACTACCGCCAAAATCATTTTTGTTATAATCCCCACAAAAATTGAGATTCCTATTTCTATTAAGGATGAAAGGATCAAAGAATGCGAGTAAGGATAATTCAAAAAATTAACATCGCTTTGGAGAGGACTTTCATATTTTATAGAAACTTTCTCAACACCAATGAGAATTAAGATTGGCCAGAGCAAATCAGGGAAGCTGACGCCAATTAACGGTACCCAATATGGAACCGTGGGGAAGAAATACATCAGCAGAAATGCTATAGCGAAGTGTCCTATGAACATTTAACTGAATTAACAGCCTTGACTTTAAGCCCATGGTAGGTTCAAAATTTGAACTCAGAACATTAAATAATAATCTGAAAAGCATTCACATTTTATGTCTGCAATAATTGGAATAATGAAGTATCAAGCCACAATAGATATGAAGGCAGGGAAGACCTATGTTGCATTTGGTCTTGTATCTTTTCTC
>JAKAYB010000029.1 GCA_021826925.1 Thermoplasmata archaeon
TATTCTGTGTATTACACATCAAAGTTGAGAGGTAGGAATTTCATAGAAGATGCTCCATCAATTATCAAAAGAAGTGCCAAACCGGGATGAAATTGTCAAGCACAACAGACTGACCAGTTACGATTAAGCATATCTTTTAAGTTTAAGCGTCGCAATACACTTGCATTATTTCCATGGAAAGCGAGAAGCAATGTAATTCAGAGTTATGAATGAGGCTGACAATACATCTCCCGGGTATGGCCGCTATATGACCATGCATTTATTTGAGCGCCTTTTGAGGTGATGCGAGCACATTTCGCTTGCATATGCAGTCTGCGAATAGAAGATCCTAGCGGGAATCTATTCTTGAGATGCCAGTGGAAAGGAACTCTTGGTCCGTTCGGCGGATAAGATAAACTAAACTGTAAATGCAATTGGCGTTCACTCATTGACCTTATTGCTCATGGGAAATTGTGAAGACTCATTATTTGAAAATTCGAAGAGTGTAATGTTCCTGCAAAATGTTATATATCTGGTAATTCTCAGTCAAAAATGGAAAACGCCTATGTACAGGTATACAAGAAGCAACACTACGGTCTTGTGGGCAAGCATTCTGCCGTCAAAGTGTGCCAGTGGACAAAAAGTGAGCTAACAGGAGGGCGTGGTTGCTACAAGGGCGATTTTTATGGGATAAATTCCCACCAATGCGTTCAGATGACACCTGCACTTTCTGCTTGCACTGAGAACTGTGCGTTTTGCTGGAGATTTCAGGGATTTGACGGGATGCACATTGCTGATGAAGATGATCCTGAATTAATCCTGGAACAATCGATTATAGCACATAAAAAACTCATATCCGGTTTCAAGGGCAATCCAAAAGTGTCTCCGGAGAAGTGGAAAGAAGCTGAGAATCCAAAACACATAGCCATATCTCTAACCGGTGAACCTACTTTATATTCCAGGCTTGGAGAATTCATAGCCCTAGCAAAGAAAAGAGGCATGTCAACATTTCTCGTAACAAACGGTACCCTTCCTATGGTTCTCGAAAGACTTGATCCCCTGCCGACACAGCTCTACGTTACCACTGCAGGGCCGACAAAAGAGATATTCTATGACCTTCTTAATCCGTCGATAGGCAATGCCTGGGAAAATTTCAATAGAACTCTGGAATTGATGCCATCCCTCGACACAAGAAAAGTGATAAGGCATACTCTTGTCAAATACATAAACATGCCGTATATTGAGGAATACGCGAAAATGGATCGTATTGCAAGCCCAGACTACATAGAGTCAAAGGGATATGTACATGTTGGCCAGTCAATAGCCAGGCTCTCCCGGGAAAACATGCCATCTCACGATGATATACTTGAATTCACATCAGAACTTGCATCCAGGACAGGATATGTTCTGTCCGGCGACAGAAGAGACAGCAGAGTAACTTTGCTTTCAAAAGATCCATCGAAGAGAAAAATAGACTTCTCTCAAATCTGAAAACAGGACAATTCTTTTAATCATCTTAAATTTATTACCAAAATTTTAGATCGATAGAAAAATAGGATTATATTCTATCCACTGATTAACATTAATGGTGGATTTTTCATTTTCGGAGGAACAGACAATCCTGAGGGATTCTGTGAGAGAGTTTGCTGATAAAGAGATTGCGCCAAGAATCCAGGACATGGTAAAAACAAAAAGGATACCACCAAGCATAATAGCGGGCATGAAAAAGCTTGGCGTTTTAGGCATGACAGTCCCTGAAGAATATAATGGCATGGGAGCAGATGCCGTCACCACAGGAATAGTTGCGGAGGAGATTGCACGCCAGGACGTTACTGCGGCAATATCTGTACTTTTTCTGGTTGACAATGCGTGGTCATATCTGCTGTCAAAGTATGCTAAAGATACTTTGAAAGATAATGTTCTAGAGAAGATTGCAAAAGGAGAGATAATAACGGGAGTTGCCTCCACAGAGCCTGGAGCAGGATCCGATCTGGGATCGATGAAGACAGTAGCAGTCAAAGATCGCAACTCTTACTGGATAAATGGTGAGAAATCGTACATTAGCCTTGTTAAAGATATAAGGGAGATAGGAGGGGGTTACGTGACTGTTACAAAAACAGATCCTGACAAGGGGACAGCTGGGATCTCTTTATTCTATACCCCTGACCGAGAGAGCGATATGGAACTGTCCAGTCTTGAAGAGATGGGACGTGAGGGATCTACATGGGGATCGCTACGATTCATAAATTATGAGGTACCAGAGGAGAATGTCATAGGCGAGATAAACAGAGGATTCAAAATAGTTCACGAAGGGTTTGAATTTGCACGCGGCTTGATTGCGCTGATTTCAGCTTCCATAGCACAGCATTGCCTGGACAATGCAACCTCGTACATGAAAGAACGAAAAGCTTTCGGACAACCTATCGGCAAATTCCAGGGGATCCAGTTTGGCCTGGCGGACCACACAGCGAAATTGGAAGCTGCACGAAATATCGGTTACAAAGCACTATGGATGTATGACCAGGAGCAGAGGAAAGGCAGATTCACGCGATTCGAGGTCTCAAAGGAGATCGCCATTGCGAAACTGCTCTCAACTGTGTGGTCATTTGATGCAATAAATGATGCACTCCAATGGCATGGAGCCTTTGGGTACACGAAATTCAATCCACAGGAACTTGCACTCAGAGGTGTAAGATCTTTCATGCTGGCGGAAGGATCTAGGGAGATTATGAAAACAATTATAGCGAGAGAAACACTTGGTAGAGAATTCATAAAGGGGTAAAAGTATGGCTGAAGAAGAGATTTCTATTGATGAATTTCACAGGATAGAATTAACTACGGCAAAGGTTGTTGAATGCGAAAAGGTGCAAAAATCCAGGAATCTCCTGAAGATCATAGTTGATGTAGGCGGTGTGCGGAAGCAGGTGATCTCCAGTATATCTGACTATTATAACCCTGAAGACATGATCGGTAAGACGATAATCATAATAAACAACCTGAAGAAGGCGAGATTTATGGGACTTGACAGTGAGGCCATGCTTCTTTCTGCCGAAAACGATCAGACGCTCAGCCTGCTGACCACAGACAAGGAAATGCCTTCTGGAATAAGGATCAAATGAATACCATATCTGAAAAATACAGACCAGAGACATTCGATGATCTGATAATAAGAAAGGATATCCTTTTGCAGATCAAAAACTGGCTTGATAGTTGGAAGGATGGAATCCCGGCAAAGCGTGCCCTCTTATTATGGGGATCGCCCGGCACAGGAAAAACCACAACAGCGATCACAGTAGCTAGGGAAAGCGGTGTTCCAATAATTGAGATGAATTCCTCTGATCAGAGAAATGCCGAATCCATGAAGCGAGTTGCGCTCATGGCCTCGATATATTCAGATCTTTTTAACGACCACAAGGGTGACACGAAAGGTTTCCAGAGAATAATACTTATCGACGAGGCCGATAACATCTTCGAGGGCAGGAACAGCGGAACTGGTGGCGATTTTGGAGGATTATCAGAGCTTTCAAAGATTATTGCTGCAACCCATAACCCTATAATAATAACACTAAATGATTTTTATTCGTTCAGAAGGAAAAATGCCGGGAGAGATATAATAAACCGGTCTCTTGTCCTAGAATTCAAGCAGTACACCAGGAGGGGGGATCTTGATTATAAAACATTTAGAAATAAACTTACGGACAGGATCAGGGAAATAGCCTCAAACGAACATCTTGAGTTCTCTTCAGAACGAATAGACGAACTGATTCAGAAGAATGGACAGGACATCAGGAGTATCATAAATGACATAGTTTCAGTCCTCCCATATTCAGATGACAAAGTTTTGAGTTTGGGCGCGAGTAGAAGGGATGCACCCGTATCAATATATAACACGATTTCTGATACATTCAAAGACCGAACCTATGAGAAAATTCTTATCGATCTGTGGAACAAGGATTTTACAACTGAGGATTATCTGATGTGGATCGATCAGAATCTGCCTTATGAAGCGGACGAAGCCGATGATCTGTATAAAGCATATGACATCCTTTCTGTATCCGATATGTTTGTGGGTAGAGTTATGAAGAAGCAGCATTATGCGTTCAAGGGCTTTGCTGAGGAAATCAGTGCCGGGATATCTTCTAAAATAGAGAAACCGAATAAAAGCTATGTAAAATATGAATTCCCGAGCTACATTATGAGAATGGCAGCCCTCAGGGAGACTCGAGAAACCAGGAAATCCCTGTTTCTAAAGTTATCAACACTGATGCACACCGGTTCTGATAAAGTAAACGATAATCTGTGGTATTTTTCATACATGACCAGAAACAGAAATTTTTTAGAGAGCGCGGAAAAACTCCTTATGCTTTCAGAAAAGGAAATGGCAATGTTGAAGACGGAAAGAAAATTACACTGAATTTTTTTTGATGTCCTCACTCATTACTTTCTTGCATTTTTTAATGGTGCCACTGGTGATCACCGCTCTAACATTGTCAACCTTGTTAATCGAATCTATTACACGGTCTCTATTATACTGATTGGCAAGATATATGGCGTAGCTGCCGTTTCTAAATTTCCGCTTGCAGCCAAGTTTAGCGAGATTTGAATCCAGTTGCCTGAGAACGATGTCCAGAGACGATGAATAAACAAGCACATATCTCTTTCTTATTTCTGACCCTTTCAATAAAATGAAATGACTAAGAAGGTAAAATACATTCCTCAACAAGGCTTTTTATGGCTAACGAGACCTGATAATTTTTTCCAGGAAAAATAGCAATACGGATTTCAAACTCATATGATTCATACCATTTGGGTTAAATAGGACGATAGCGATTGCTAAATATCTATATATTGCGTGTTACTTCACTTTGTTATCATAAGATTGGAGATAAATTAAAATGAGCGAAATAAAAAATACTTACAGTTTAGTCGCGGATGCCTGGAAAGATCTAAAAAAATCGGAGATTTATAATCTGCAAAAGCAGAGAATGATTTCGTGGAGAAATGGAAATTCAGTTGTAAGAGTGGACTTTCCCACAAGGATAGATCGCGCAAGATCGCTTGGATATAAAGCAAAGTATGGATATTTGGTAGTAAGATCTAGAGTAAGGCGGGGAGGAAGAGGCAAACCCAAGATAATGGGAGGGAGAAGACCCAGAAGGATGGCCTATAACAAACTTACGCCAAAGAAAAGCATACAGTGGATTGCTGAGGAAAGGGCTGCAGATAAATATCCTAATGCTGAGGTTCTTAATTCCTACTATGTAGGTGAGGATGGTCTCTACAAGTACTATGAAGTAATACTTGTTGACAGGGAAACCCCCCAGATAACAAACGATTCTAGAATATCTTGGATTTCTGAACCCCAGAACACTGGACGGGTCTACAGAGGTCTTACGTCAGCAGGATACAAAGGTAGAGGTCTCAGAACAGGTAGGACTGGAAGTTCGAAAAGTAGACCATCTATACGAGCAAATGATAGACTTAGAAGATAATCACCAACCTTTAATCCTTTTCTAGATTAGTATTTTAGGAACAGTTTTTATCCTTTCATGGCTATTGCTGCATGGACAAAATTAAAAATGGAATCTAAAAACGCAAGACCTTCTGATTATCTGGCGAATGAAAGGACTTTTCTAGCATGGATACGAACAGGCATTGCCCTGATTGCGTTTGGTTTCGTCATTGCGAAATTTGCCATATTTCTTGACATTCTGAAGAATTCATCATCTCTTGGAGCTGGAACAGTGGTATACGGTGAAGTGATGATAATTCTGGGGGCATTGACCATAGCTTATGGCACTTACAATTATCTCGTCGCTGAAAAGCAGATAGAAAGTGATGAGTATAAGCCTAAGAGAAAGGTAAATGTTATTTTTTCTATCCTTGTGATTGCCATAGTTGTAGCTATGTCATTCTTGCTTCTCAAAGTGTAATCATATCAAGCACGTGAAAACATCAAGCAAGATTAATTATCCACCTGTCCTTTACCTATTGAAGCCGCGGTGGCCCAGTGGTACGGCGCCAGACTTGAGATCTGGTTCCCTTGTGGATCGGGAGTTCGAATCTCTCCCGCGGCGTTCGCATCTTTAGAACAGATTCTATGGACGCGGAATGTTTAGATTTCATCTTTTTTTTGTTCAAAGTCCCTTTTAACATATGCGAGTGAAAAATACCATTTCGCAAGATATGAGAAAAAGTAGTGAAGTTATATAATTTCCTTAAACGTATCACATTCTCCATTGCTGAACAGAAGCTAAAGAGATATGATCGTGTATTCTTTCACGTGTACCTGCAAACTTAAAGTCGGATAACTTCACATGATGTACAGAGTACCCCCGGAGAGAAGAAAACTCCAACCAATAGGGACTCCAACAGCAACCTTTAAGGTAGGAATATCCACACAAAAGTTAGAAGAGAAGGTTGAATTGATTCCTGTATTCATCAAGTTTATGGATATTTTCACTTATCAATCCCACAAGACATGAGGATAGCAACAGAAATTACGTCACTTGCAGAAACTCATCAATGGTTATATACTAAAAAATGATACAGCAGAGCCTTATTTTGAGCGAGAAATAAAGATATTGTATATATATCCTAAGGCGCTGAGGTGAATCGATCTCGCTGGAGTGATCCGACTCTAAGATGTGCCAACAATGGTCGAACGAAGAAATCTAATACTTGCGAGCGTCCTCATCGGAATGCTGATGTCAGCTATCGACACAACGATCGTTATACTTGCTCTCCCAACAATTACTGATCAACTCCACGCACCATTTCTTGATACCATCTGGGTGATACTGATTTACCTTCTGGTGCTCGCAGCTTTGACGACACAGCTGGGACGATTAGGGGACATATTTGGAAGAGGAAGAATATTCAATATTGGTTTTCTCATATTCATAGCGGGATCTGCGGCCTCTGGGGCTTCTCCGAATGTAATGTTACTTATAATATCAAGGGCATTTCAGGGTTTTGGTGCTGTGCTAATACAGGCAAACAGTAGTGCTATCGTTGCAGATTATTTCCCACCAAAAGAGCGGGGAAGGGCATTTGGTATAACAAGCATGGGCTGGACAATTGGAGGAGCGCTTGGAATCGTTCTTGGTGGGATAATTACTACCCTCATAGGATGGAGGTATATATTTTACATTAATGTCCCTGTTGGTCTGATAGGCTTCTACTTTTCCATCATGTACATAAAAGACAACAAGAAGACAAAGACAACGATAGACTACTACGGGACAATACTCCTTCTTGTATTGCTTTCTCTCATTTCTTACGGCGCAGTTGAGATAGCTGGCAATGGTATCGATGTCTTGAACTTAGTATTAGTTGTTGTTGGTATTGTGCTTATAATACCCTTTATACTTATTGAAAAACATGTTAAGGATCCTTTGATTTTGCTGAAAGCTTTTAAAGATCGCGTTCTGTCATTTTCCCTTCTCGCGGCTACTTTGCAGGCAATAGGCTATCTTTCCGTTTTGTTCATTTTGATAATGTATCTTCAGGGGATAAGGGGTTTCAGTCCTCTAGATTCTTCACTTCTGCTTGTCCCCGGATATATCATTTCAAGCTTGTTCGCCCCCAGGATGGGAAAGCTCTCTGATAGGATAGGTTCAAGAATAGTCGCTAGCATTGGGATATTCCTGATGGCAGGCGGTGTTTTGGTTTACCTTATGATGGGTCTGAATTCTACATTGTATCTCGTAATTGCAGGTTCAATTATTACCGGGGTTTGGAGGGTCTATGTTCTGGCCTTCAAACAACAGTGCAGTAATGTCCGGGGCCCCCAGAGAGCTCTACGGTTCGATCTCTGGATTATTGAGAACGCTTAGCAACATTGGAACACTCTTCAGTTATGTGATAGCAATATCCATAGCTGCCTTATCGATTCCACGCTACATAGCATTCGAAGTCTTCCTTGGAGTTACAAAGCTGGAGGGTGGGATTTCCTCAAAGTTTCTTGTTGGAATCCATGCTGCTCTTATAGCCAGCTTCTTCATCCTAGTTGCCGCAGGCATCAGTTCTCTTGTGCGTACAAAAGTCGTTAGATCCGAGGAAAATACCATGAAAAGCCCTGAGAGTGATTACATTGCGAAAAAGTAATCATGTAACATGCCTCTTTTAAATTTTGCTCGAGTGTTTTTCCAGGTGTTGCAACGAATTTCTTAAATGCCTTGATATTCTTAACTACACATGGAAATTGTGGTTGTGGGCTGCAAAGGTTTTGGGAATGTTCACTTAAGATCCATTAAAGATGTCGATATCAGCATAGTCGAAAGAAACGATTCTGTCGCAAAGGAAGTGATGCAAAAGTACCGTATAAAAAAGAGATATTCATCATTCGATGAAGCTATAAAATCAGATGCCGATATAATAGACTTGGTAGTCCCGCACCACATTCATAAGGATATGGCGATCAAGGCGATGGAAGCCGGGAAGAATGTTATAGTTGAAAAACCAATAGCTACATCATTGAAAGATGCCGATGAAATGATCTCGACTTCAAAAAAGCACGGCATTAAATTCATGGTGGCCGAGCAGTATTTCTTCGACCCATCGGTAAGATATGCTGTGAATATAATAAAAAAAGGTATTCTGGGAAAGATAGGAACAATTATTGTGAGAGATCAGCGGTACTTTGACAAGCCGGGATGGAGGACTGAATCCGATCATATGGGTGGTGGATCGCTCATTGATGGCGGAATACATTATATCGATACTTTGCTCAACCTCGGTGGAAACTATTCAAGAATAGAATCCGGAGATACGCATCTTGGTTCATCCATTCAGGGCGAGGATAACGCCACAGCACTATTTCACTTCAATAATGGGTCAACCGGCCTCTTTTATTATTCATGGGCGTACAGACAGCCGCCCCAAGTTCCAGGAATAGAAGTAATAGGTTCTGAAGGATCCATTTATGAGGATGTAAATTCCAGGAGCCAGTTAGACTTCAAATTCCCCGATAGAAAAACGGCATTTGGTAGACTTATGCTTAACGGAAAACCGGCTGATGTTGAGTTCTATGATGTATTTGAGAAAGAGTTCTCTGAATTTATTGAATCCGTAAAAAATGACACTCCAGTGCCATTTGATCCAAATCTTGCAAGAAGGGACCTCGCCGCTGTTCTCGAAATATATAATAATGGCTCGGATTCCTGAGATTTGTTGTGTTTTTCATTAATCTATATCAGAAATTCAACTCTCTCATAAAGACGGTAGTAGGGTACGACAAGACCAGAAATTCTTTTTCCTGATCTCTTCAGGCGAAGATGCATAATTACCTTCCACAGTGGAAATTCAAATGCCGAAAGAGTATGGCCCTATCGCTAAAAAGCGAATGCATGAGAACAATTACGTGAGATTTGGAATTAAGTGAAATCATGATCTCCAGATTATATAAATGCATTTTAATGAAAATGGTGAGGATAGGATGTCGAACCATTTCTGCACTTCATATTTTATAAATTTTCGATTTATGATTTGTTTGCATTCGATCCAGACAGGATATTAATTAGTTCCTCCTCGTTCTTCGGTGGAAGGAGGCATTCAATCCTGCTACATACCGATATCTGGTTCTTTGTAACTTCTTTCTCGATGAAATGATTCAGCTTTGCAAGTAGATCCACAAGATCGCTGTTTGCAAAGACAAGTTCAACATGCGGAAAGAAGTTTTCCCAAACAGATCTTCTTACTTTTTCTAACTCAGGAGTATTGTCAGGTACAGTAACGAGATAGGGCTTTGAGATAGCGTAATCAACAGCAATCATCATGTATGAATGGAAAGGCGCGCCCCTTTCGATCTCAGCATTAAATGCGTCTGCTATTTTCTTTGCCTTCACAAACATATCATTATTTCCAATTATCAGCGAAAGTCTGAGCAGATTGAGCATATGAACTGAGTTACCTGATGGGACAGCCCCATCGTAGCCCTCTTTTAGTCTTACAGAACTGCCGGTGTCGTCTCCAGAACTAAAGAAATACCCACCATTTTCTGTATCTTCGAACAGCCTGTCTGTTATTTCTGCAAGTTTCAGGGAGAATTCCAAGTAGGTTGCTTTGCCTGTAGCAGAGAATAACTCAAGTTCACATTGTATAACGTTGGCATAGTCATCTAAAAATCCATCAGGTGAAACAAAACCGTCCATGTAAAAGTGATGAAGTCTGTCTCCTTTGAACATCTTATCTCTTATAAATTGCTCAGCCTTGATTGCATAATCGAGGAACTCTTCCATGCTAAACATTTTGTAAGCCCTTGCGAGGGCGGTTATCATAAGACCATTGATGTCCGCAAGAATTTTTTTATCTTTAAATGGAGGATTCCTTTTTGATCTGCTCAGGCTCAATTTTTCAAGCATGGAATAAACATTTTGCTCGAAATTTTTGGCTTCGATCCCCTTTCTTAGTGCCTCATCGCCCAGAGTTCTGCTAAGATGAAGCACGTTCTTTCCAGGATTTCTTCCCGTGGCTTCGTCAAGATAGTTGCCATCCGGTCTTGCGTTGTAAAGCTCGGCAAATAATTCTCCATCTTTTTCACCGAGAACGCGTAAAATTTCACTGTATTCCCATACATAGAACTTTCCCTCTTCCGAATCGCTGTCTGCGTCTATGGCTGAATAAAATCCCCCCTCCGGAGATCGCATTTCCGTGCTCATGAATCGAAGCACAGACAGCACAGTCTCCTTGAAGAGTTCATCGCGTGTTATCTGGTACGCTTCGGTGTAAGCCATGGAAAGCAGTGCCTGATCATAAGTCATCTTCTCGAAATGAGGTAAAACCCACCCTTCATCCGTCGAGTACCTGTGAAAACCACCGCCTACATGATCATATATTCCGCCAAGTCTCATCGAAGTCAGTGTTTTCACAGCCATTTCAAGAGCATTTCTATCCCCCGTGGAGAAATAGATCCTGAAGAGGAACATTATGTTATGTGGTGTCGGAAATTTGGGCCTGGAGCCAAAACCTCCATTTCTGGAATCAAACATCGTAGTTAGCCCAGCGAAGGCCTTTTCTCGGACTTGTGGCGTGACAGAAGGAGATGGTTTCTTCTGCTCCACCCGCATTAGTTCGGACAACGCCTCCGTTCCGCCTTTTATCAAAGCATCCTTCTTTTCCTTCCAGAATTCTTTTATTCTGTCTGTCAGCTCAATAAGTCCGATTTGCTCTCCCCTGCTTTCCTTTGGCAAGTAAGTCAGCGCTAGGAAAGGAACTTTGTCCGGAGACATTATAATGTTCATTGGCCATCCACCAGATCCTGTCATCAGCTGGCATATTTTCATATAAAATGAATCGAGATCCGGACGTTCTTCCCTGTCCACTTTAATTGAAATGAAAGTTTCGTTCATCACTCTTGCCACCTCTGGATCTTCAAATGACTCATGCTCCATCACATGGCACCAGTGGCACGTCGAATACCCTATGCTCAAAAATATTGGTTTGTCCTTGTTCTTTGCTTCTGTGAATGCTTCATCTGACCAAGGGTACCAGTTAACAGGATTGTGGGCATGCTGCTGTAGATATGGACTCTTCTCACTTATGAGCTTGTTGGTGAATTCTGGCATCATCACGGTAATTTCGTCTTCGTAATTATACTCAATGTAGCATTAATGACCATAGACATGTGTGCTAAGGACAGAAATTCCGTACAATTTTCAGAATCTCTTTGTTCTTCTTTATTAACATTGCTTGAATCACGGAAACGTGAAAATCGCTATACTTGTGAGACATGGTGAAAGCATATCAAACACAAAGGGGATCATATCGAGCGATGTTGAGGGTTATCCGCTGACAAAGAAAGGGCATTCACAAGCTGAATTTGCCGCCAAGCAGCTTTCTCTTCTGAAGATTAATAGAATAAGAAGTTCACCGGTTCAGAGAGCCCGTGAGACCGCGGAAACTATAGGAGCGGAACTTGGCATTCGCGTTGAAATTGATGAGAGGCTAAGGGAATCATACCTTGGAAGGTTCAACAACACGGAGATTGGGTCTTTCCCTGCAGTGGGAAGGTCAAGAGATGGACTTGGCGTTGAAACCTGGGAAGAACACCAGGAAAGGATGCTGAGCGCTGTTGAGTCTGCCTCGGGCATAGAGGTGCTTGTATCCCACGCCCTCCCCATCAGGTCAGCCGTCTCCAAATATATGGACCTCGGCGAAGTTGAGAGTTATGGTGTCGAGATAAGAAACTGCTCCATATCCATGATCGATGTGGAAAGAGGAAAACTTCTTTCTCTCGGTTCGCTTTATGTAACTCAGAAGAATATTGAATACATTTCTAATATAGCCGAAGAAAAGTAAATAGATTTAATACTTACGATAAAATGCAAATAGAAACTAATTCGGTTGGTTCGATGAAGATATATGACACAATGCAGAAAAAGGTTGTTCCATTCAGGCTGAACAAGAACAGGATAGTGAAGATGTATGTCTGTGGCCCAACCGTATACGATAGCCCCCACATAGGACATGCTAAAACATACATATTCTTTGATGCTCTTGCCAAGTACCTTAGAGCCCAGGGATTCCAAGTTTTTTATGTTCAGAATATCACCGATCTTGACGATAAGATAATAACAAAAGCAGCCCAGGAAAATCTCCCGACCGAGATTATTAGTAAAAGATATCTCATGGATTATCTCAAAATCATGAAATCCTTGAAGATAGACAGTGTGAACTTGTACGTTCCTGCTACCATGGAATTTAGGAAGATCATTTCACAGATCAAGACTTTGGTGAGGAAAGGCTACGCATATGAAACTGACGACGGTGTGTACTTCTCTGTTTCTAGATTTCCAGATTATGGAAAGCTCTCAGGCCAGGATCTGAATTCACTGCGGTCAGGATCGAGAATAGATATCAATGAGAATAAAAGAGATCCAAGGGATTTCGTGATATGGAAAAAGATGAAACCTGGAGAACCATACTGGGATTCCCCATGGGGAAAGGGGAGACCCGGGTGGCATATAGAAGATACGGCCATAACAGATGCATTTCTTGGGAAAACATATGACATACATGGAGGTGGAAGTGACCTGATATTTCCTCACCACGAGGCTGAAATAGCCATAGAAAGATCAGTAAGCGGAAGAAAGATCCTGTCCAGATACTGGATACACACCGGAATGCTTAACATAGAAGGCGAAAAAATGTCAAAGTCCCTTCACAACTATGTCACAATAGATGAGGTTCTCAAGGATTTTACACCGGAAGATCTAAGGTACGCCCTGCTTAACTGCCAATTTAACACCCAGCTCAGTTTTTCAGGGGAACTAATGGAGGAGTCCAGAAAAAACGTGAACGCCCTGTCCTCCATATACAATAAACTTAAACAGAAAGCTGGGGATGAAAACATGGAAAGCGATTATTCCATCATCAATTCGCTTGATTCATTCCTGGAATACAACATTGATTTCAGAGGCATGTTTTCTAAATTGATGTCCTACGTAAGCGAATGGAATAAAAACCTTGATGCCATGGATTCCAGAGAAGCTTCCCTGTCTCTATCTGCCCTCAAATGGGTAAACGAGTTTACAGGGGTGATAAGGGAAGGCGAAAATTCGGCCAGAAGTGATGACCTGATTCGCCTCCTGCTCTCAGCAAGAAAGAGCCTCAGGACTGCAAAGGATTTTTCAAGTTCAGATGCCATAAGGTCCGGACTTAGGAAGCTTGGGGTGCACATAGAAGATCAGGGGAGCGAGACTATATGGTGGTATTCAGATACAGAGGGTGAGTAAGAATGAAATCAGCCTTGATAATTGTGGACATGGTCAACGATTTTGTCACGGGAAAATTTGGTTCTAAGGGTGCCGTTGAGGTCTTAAAGAGGCTCCCGAGGATTATAAATAATGCTGAAGGAAAGATGGAGGTTGTCTTTACGCTAGATACACATATATCTGATGATCCCGAATTCAAGGTATGGGGAGAACACTGCCTCATGGGGACACGGGCAAGCGAACTCGCCCCGGAGCTGGAAGGATTCGCTGGATATCGCATTAGAAAGAGACATTATGATGCATTTTTTGATACCGATCTTGACGGCTTCCTGAGGGCAAGAGGAGTTTCAATACTCTTCATATGCGGCGTTAGCACAGACATATGTGTTCAGCACACCGTGAGCGGAGCGTTCTTCCGGAATTATGAAATTAATGTTATAAAAAATCTATGCGCCGCCATCGATCCTAAAAGACACGAGGAATCCCTTTCTTTCATGGAAAGAAATTACCACGCGAAATTAATAAATGACAGCGAACTGCTTGTGGAAGTGAACTGATGTCTGTATTCAATATTGCAAATGATGAGGAAATACTTGCAGGAAAAGCCTCAGACGTATATTTCGAGAGGAGCATGAAGGCAGTTTCTGGAGTGAAATTCAATGACAGGGTTACCGTTGAGTTTACACTGTCGGGGCCACTTGATCCATGGGTAAATTTCTCCGGACTGGATGAAGTTGTAAAGCTCCTTTCTGGAAAACATATAGATCTCTACAGCATACCTGAGGGTACGATTGTTCCTCCCAGGGATCATTCTGGGATACCCGTTCCGTTCATGCGTATTGAGGGCAAGTATCCGGATATCTCTGTTTTCGAAACTGCAATCCTCGGTTTCATATGCCAGTCTACTGGAATTTCCACATATTCCTCTAAAATACGGCAGGTACTCGGAGACACACCATTCGTTTCATTCGGCATAAGGAGAATGCATCCAGCCATCTCACCAATGATAGATCGTGCAGCGTTCATAGGTGGAGCAGATGGAGTGTCAGGGATCCTAGGCGCCAAACTTATTGGTGAGGAACCGGTAGGTACAATGCCTCATGCTCTGTCCCTTCTCCTTGGAGACGAAAAGGCCTGGGAATATACTGTAAAAAATTCCAAAGATACGGCGAAGAAAACTGTTCTCATTGATACATACGGCGATGAGAAATTCATGGCCTTAAAGGCGGCGGAAATGTTTCCAGAACTGGATTACATACGACTTGATACACCCAGCTCGAGAAGAGGTAATTTTGCAAGTATCGTAAGAGAGGTTAGGTGGGAACTCGACTTACGCGGATACAGGAATATAAAGATCATGGTTTCGGGTGGATTAAAGCTTGAGAACTTACTGGAACTGAAAGAAGCTGGCGTGTCTTCATTTGGTATAGGGACATCAATATCTTCCGCGAAACCATATGATTTTGCCATGGACATTGTTCAGATAAACGGAACCCCGATCACAAAGAAAGGTAAGTTTTCTGGAAAAAAAGAAGTATTCAGATGCAAAAAGTGCCTGAGGGTCGAAGTATCCTTGTCCGGCTCCAAAGGAAAAAAATGCGAATGTGGCGGAGAAATGGAGATCATGCTCAAAAAATTTCTGTCAGACGGGAAAGCCGTAAAAAAGTACGAATCTCCGAAAGAAATAAGAAAACGTACCCTGAGTGAACTTGAAAACCTTAAACGGTTATCAGCAAATCCAGTTATTTCTTGATCTTCTGCTCAATATATTCCTTGAGAGCTACAGCATTATTCATTCTTTCTTCCTTTGACGAAAAGAGGAAAATAACATCGTTTTTCTTGCATATGTCTATCAATTTTTCAGTCTCAGGATTCTTATCAAGCTCCTCGTAATATTTTCTTTTGAATTCCTGCCATTTTGCCGGGTCATGATTAAACCATTTTCTCAGCGTATCGGTTGGAGCAGTGTCCTTCATCCACATTGCGAGATTCGCCTTTTCCTTCGTGAAGCCTCTTGGCCAGAGACGCTCAACAAGGATCCTCATGCCTTTTTCATCGCCTGCAGCCGAGTATATCCTTTCTACCTTGATCACAATATGATACTGTTTCAAAACATAAAAAGAATCTGTTTTGAAATGTGCTATTCACACCGAGATTAGGAAAAAATAGAAGACTCCGGAAAATAGCCAAGCATGCCTGGCATAACTTAGCGTTGAAGCTATTCGAAGCGTTGTGAGGTATTG
>JAKAYB010000030.1 GCA_021826925.1 Thermoplasmata archaeon
GTGCTGGAATGCTCTACAACAGGCTTTCCAAATTTCAGGCAGTTATCACACACATTCAGTTCCGTATCCTCTATGCGTATTTTAGTTAATTTTGGAACGTTACGCCCACACATTTCACAGTACATATTGATCATTCACTAATACTATGAAAGATTAAAGTTTTGCGAACTTCAGCTTGACTCAAAAAAGTTCTCTTTAGTTAACCATACATAGTTTTTTAACTTATATTCTGCTCTACCTTTATTGAATGATAAAACTGTAAGATACGGTGTGTCCAGTGGCAGGGCTTTCACGATAAGCAACTACAGTAAATCGGTTTACGGAGAGAGCATCACTCACACTGGAGGAAAATATGTACGTGAATGGAATCCTAAAAGGAGCAAACTTGCGGCAGCATTGATAAAAGGCTTTGCGCATTTTCCTTTTACAACAGACAGTAAGGTTCTTTATCTTGGGGCATCTTCCGGTACGACAGTAAGCCATATTTCAGACATATGTGTAGCAGGAAGAATTTATGCAGTAGAAAAAGCAATTGAACCTTTTTCAAAATTGCTATTCCTGGCCGGGCAAAGAAAGAATATATACCCGATCCTTGAGGATGCTAATTCCCCAGAAAAATACAAATTTTTTGTGGACGACGTAAACGTTATGTATCAGGATATTTCCCAGAGGAATCAGGTGCAAATATTCAATGAAAACGTCAAGGCTTTCCCTGCCATAGATAAAGCGATCCTCATATTGAAAATTAATGCAATCTCAAGTAAAGGGAAAGAACGGGATATCCTGCAAACAAATTTACGCATGATACCACATTTCAAAATTTTGGACATAATCGATCTTCGTCCCTATTCTAAGGCAAATTATTTTGTTTTTATGCAGAGAATTACTTGATCGGTCTGAACATATATACATTGTAGTTTTATCTGTGAAGTGGCAATAGTATATTATGCATCATTATAATGCTCAAAAATGGCAGATTATCATGATTTTTTTTCTAAAAATGCAGACTATTATTCAAAGAGTAAGTCGCACAGAACAGGGCAGGATCTTGCAATGCTCATAAAAGCACTTAACGTATCAGGCGATTCTGTCGGGTTAGATCTTGCAACTGGAACCGGCTATACGGCATTTGAATTTGCTAAGATGGCACATAAAGTATACGCACTTGATGGCACGCGAGAGATGCTCGACTTGGCGGCCAAATCAGCATCTGATCTTGGGTTAAGTAATATTGAATTCGTACTTGGATCTGCAGAACGCCTCCCTTTTGACAGTGAGACATTTGATATCGTGTCCTGTCGCCGAGCAGCTCATCACTTTAAAGATAAGCATGCGTTCTTGGATGAAGCTAGGCGTGTCTTAAAGGTTGGCGGAAGGTTTGGCTTAGTCGATTTTGTTCGACCAGAAAAAGATGCTTCAAACCTGTTCAACAGAATAGAAGTCATGAGAGATCCTTCACACATCGGGGCACTAAGTTTTACTGAGTGGTGCGATATGGTCAAAAATCATGGATTTAAAATTCTGGAATCTCAAGTTATAAGAAGGTCTATTCCTTTCGGGGAATGGCTTAGCCCTGTTTCTGTAGAAAGTGACGCCGGTCTCAGAATACAGAAACTCCTAAGATCGGTCAGCGCATATGAGCTCGAAAGGATAAATTTCGATCTTGATGCTATGGAGATAAAGAAAGATTACCTAGTACTGACTTGTGCAAAGGTAAATGATGAAGTTAAGCTTTAGCTTACGGTGAATGATGTGGTCGAAAGCGAAAATGGAAACCTTGATCTTGAATTTTTTAAGTCTGAAAAGTTTGTTAAGAAAAAATGTGTGAAATGCGGGAAATATTTTTGGACTAAGGACAGAAATAGATCTACATGCGGAGATCCTCCCTGTGATTCATATTCGTTCATAGGGAACAGTCCTGTTAACAAACCGTACTCCCTAAGGGAGATGAGGGATAAGTTCATAGGTTTCTTCTCGGATACCCACACATTCATAAAACCTTACCCAGTTGTTCCAAGATGGCGTGATGATGTTCTCCTGGTGAATGCATCAATTTACGATTTTCAGCCTCATGTAACTTCTGGGAGAGTTAAGCCTCCCGGAAATCCGTTAGTAATGTCACAACCATCAATAAGAATGACTGATACTGACCTTGTGGGAGCAACAGGCAGACACCTTACCAGCTTTGAAATGCTTTGTCATGATGCATTCAATTATCCAGATAAAAAAGTATACTGGAAGGAAGAAACAACAAAGTACTGTTATGAATTCCTTACCGTTGGGTTAGGTGTAAATTCAGAACTTATTACGTTCAAGGAGAAGCCCTGGTCTGGAGGTGGGAATGGTGGAAATGCCTTCGAGGTTTTTGTTTCCGGTCTGGAAGTTGCCACACTAGTTTTCATGGACCTGAAAGAAGATTCGAATGGGCGAGTAGAGATTGAAGGAAGGCATTACTCAAAAATGGAAATGGAAATTGTTGATACAGGATATGGGCTAGAACGTCTTGTTTGGTTATCTCAGGGAACTCCTACAGTTTACCACGCCGTGATGCCTGAGGTAATAGATCTTCTTCTGGGACTTCTAGATGATCCGACAATAGATAACGAGATTCTATCCATTTTTTCGATGGAGGCTGCCTTACTTGAACCGTTTGATAAAAAAGAATTGCTGAAAAACGCACTTAGTAGAATTAAGCGTGAAAAGAAAGTCGTTGACATGAAAGAGTTGGAAAAATTATTTGATAGGGCTCGGTCTCTCTTCACGCTGGCTGATCATTCTAAATCACTCATGTTTCTCTTTTCGGATTACGTTATTCCATCAAACGTAAAGGTAGGTTATCTCTCTCGCCTTCTTATAAGAAGGAGTCTCAGAATGATCGATGACCTTGGCATAAATGTCGATCTGTCTGATCTGATAATCAGGCACAGCACAAATATGAAGGATGTAATTCCGAACTTTCCTTTGGAATTTCTCAACACTATAATACCTATGGAAAAGGCAAAATATAACGATCTTAAAGATCGTGCGGGAAGCGTTGTAGAGCGAGTGTTCAGAAAAAGCGGGACTCTCACACCAGACGATCTCGTTCTCCTGTACGATTCGTTTGGAATAACTCCGGAACAATCAACAGATATAGTTAGAGAAAAGTTTGGAAAAGATATTGAGATTCCACGAGATTTTAGTAAACTTGTCGTCTCTATTCATGACCAGGGTACAGTTCCAAAAAGTAAAGCGGAACACTTTCCGGATATACACACCAGGCCCCTATATTATGATGACACATCAATATCAGATTTTACTGCCGTAGTCCTTTTTTCAGAAGGAAACAGTATAATCACAAATCAAACTGCCTTCTATCCTGAAGGCGGTGGGCAGCCAAGCGACACCGGTTACTTTCTCTTTGGAAATAAAAAGATAGACATGTTGAAAGCAGAAAAATTTAATCACAGTGTTGTTCATAGGCTCTCATCACCCATCCAGCTTGGAGCGCGCATCTCTGGACATGTTGATTTCTGGAGAAGACGAAGACTCATGGTCCATCACTCTGCGACTCATCTATTGCTAGGTGTTTGCAGAATGGTACTGGGAAACCACGTATGGCAGAGCAGTGTGCAAAAAGGAACCGAACACTCAAGACTTGATATAACGCATTACGCCAAGATTTCAGACGACGAGATAAGAAAAATTGAGCAAACCTGCCTGAAGTTTATAACGGAAAACAGAAAAGTACGGGTTAGGAACATCGAGTGGAACAAGGCCATTGATACGTTCGGTTTCCGTCTTTTTCAGGGTGGTGTTCCGGATGGAAAGGAGATTAGAGTTGTGGAGATTGATGGCGTAGATGTAGAGGGGTGTGGAGGCACTCATGTTGCATCAACAGGTGAGTTGGGTTTTCTTAAGATTTTAAAGACCGAGACAATACAGGAAGGTATACAACGTATTATATTCTCGGCAGGCTTTGCGGCGCTCGACTTCGTAGAGGATCAATATTCCACAATTAAGGCTTTAGAAAGCAGGATCAAGCCAGGTCCGGAGGGTCTCAAAGATTCCATTCTGGGACTCATTGACGAAAATATACGGTATAAAAAGGAACAGACGAAAAACGAAAGAAAATTCATAGAAACTCTTATCTCATCTGCGGTCAAAATCCGTATTAATGACATTGAGGGGATATTCATATCCCATACCCTTGAGGATAGCGATTACAAACTTCTCGTTTCGGCTGTTTTCAAACTTCATCCATTCTCAATTATAAGCAGAAAAGCAGGGAATCTCTATGAAACAACATTCATCTCTGACGGCGCTATAGATTGTAACAAAATTGCAAATATTTTTGCATCACGCATCGAAGGAGAGGTGTCAGGTTCGAGTAAAAATTCTGTTGTTAAGAGTCGAGAATTGGTTAATGAAATGTTAATAAGGAACGTTTTCGATCAACAAGTTAATTGAGGTCTCATAATCAATGGATAAAACGGAATCCGAACAAATTGAGAAGTTAGTATGTTCCAAGTATAAGTGCGTGGACAAAAATTATGATGGAAAGACGCTAACTATCGATATAGATCACCTCGATTCTTACCCCGACAACGTATTTGATGGGCTGTCCGATGCAGTTGAAAGAATGGGATTCGTAGCATTCACAGTCAAGGGAAATCCAGATTCTATAGTTATTTTGGATAAGCCACCAAAGAGAAAATCAGATTTTACAGTCAAGATAGCACTTGTAGTGGCTACAATTCTTAGTGTAATCTATGTAGGATACACTTACACTTCTACGTTCATTGGTGGATCAAGTTTTCCAACGATCCTAGGATACTCGCTTATTCTTTATACAATGCCCATTTTAACGATTCTTGCAAGTAGGGAGATTGGAAGGTTCGTCGCACTTCATAAGAATGGTATGAGATATCAATTCCCTGTGCTCATTCCGAATCCTCTCGGTATGGGCGCGATGGGTTCTCTTAATTCGAGAAGTGACTCATTTAAAAACAGAAAAGTTATGATCGAGACTGGTTCTTATTCCCTCATTTTTGGGCTGCTTATTTCCATGTTTTTCTATATATTTGGGGCACTTTTTACCATTAGTTCCCTGCACTTTTACTCTATTTCGCACTCAACAAGCAGCATAGGTAGTTCGCTTATCTCGCAAATATTTCTCTTTGGCGGTCTCCCGATATCGGGTTCTCTTACCCCTATAGGTTTTGCAGGTTTTGTTGGTCTGATAATAACGGCGTATAACGCTTTACCTCTTGGATTCCTTGATGGTGGCTTAATTTCATCAGGAATCTTCGGAAAAAATTCGTATATCTTATCGTACGTCTCTATTGTGGTCATAGTTGGCTTTGCCATACTTTATCCTCCGGTCCTTGTTTTGGCAGTTTTTGCCCTTTTGTTTGGTGCAAAAGGCCCCCAACCACTGAATAATTTGAGTCATGTTTCAATGAGTGGAAAATCTTTGACAGTGATAGCGTTCATTGTACTCGTCATTGGAATAGCCCCTCTCCCCTTGCACGTTCCATATAATACGTTTCATGTGTCTGTTTCCGATCCGGATGTTTTAATTTATAACAGCAGTCAACAGGATGTAAATTTTACCATGAGCCTCAATAATACTGGCGCAGTGACAGTATTCCCATCCTTTGGTGTTACTCCAACTATAAAGTATGATGTCTCTGGCATATCTGACTCTGTACTGCCTGGAAAACAGTCGTTCTATCAGATTACAATATTTACAGGTAAAAATCTATCTTATGGGTTTTCCAACTACACGATTACCGTAAAATCTGGCTCCGCTCAAAGTTCTACCAATGTAATGGTCCTGCGGATTAACGTTACATCCGCTGTTGAATTTCCTAATATCGCTTCAAGAACCATCAATATCCCTCTGTACAAACAAAAGTCGTTTGTAGTTATGAGTTACAGTAGATCTGCCCCTAATTCAACCATAAGGATAATGAGCGTAGGAGGACAAAATCTGTCATTTCTATTCTACCCATCAAACAGAAGCAGTACATCGGCGTATGTCAGTTCTGGTTTTCAAGTTCTCACACTCAACTTGGTTATAAATGTTTCAAGTAGTTATACATTCAGAGTGGAACCACTGACTAAACCAGACTATTGGTATATTGTTGCATTCAATTCCACCTTCAGTGGAACCTATGAAAAAATACAAGTGATTCCATGAGTAACAAGCATGTTGGGTTCCTAGTAAATCCTATCGCTGGGTGCGGGCAGTTTTTTAATCTGAAAGGATCTGATTCCCTCTCTACAAAAGATTGCCAAGAATCTTTGTCTTTACGAATGGCTGAGGGATTCCTTGATCTAATATCCGAAACAAATGTAACTTATTACACCGCCAGCGGAAACATGGGTGAAAGAGCATTTTATAATAAGCCATCGGACATTTTTCGTGTCATATATTATGCTCCTGAGATTACTTCAAGGGTCGACACTCAAAACTTTGTCAATGCACTCAAAGCTTATTCCATAGATATATTGGTATTTTTCGGAGGTGACGGGACAGCAAAGGATCTCGTTGATGCGAACGTGGATATACCAGTCCTTGGTGTTCCGGCAGGAACCAAAATGTTTAGTTCAGTGTTCTCAATATCTTTGGAAGATGCTGCTTCTGTGTTGAGATCACTTCTTTCTGGAGATGAAGTTGAAATCGTTAATGGAGAAGTAATATACATTGACGAAAGCAAGTACGCTGCAGGAGACTTAGCTATCTCTTCGTATGGACAGTTAAAAATACCCTCTTCCCCCATGATCGTCAGGACTTGCAAAGGAGAGTATCCAGATAGCACTATTATGGATATAGTTGAATATATACAAGAAATGATGAGGCCCGGTGTCAATTATATCGTTGGCCCTGGTTCGACATGCCTCGAAATAAAAAAACTGTTCGCCAATAATGGAACTACATTCGGCTTTGATCTAATAAGAGATCAGCAAATCGTTGCCAGAGATTTGTCTGAGAAAGAAATTTACGAGGCTGAAACTAATCCAACGAAAATAATTATTTCTCCGCTTGGAGGTCAGGGGTTTCTTATCGGAAGGGGCAACAAGCAGTTATCAGCAAGAGTGATAAAAAAAATAGGTTTTGAAAATTTAATTGTCGTTTCTGGTACGGAAAAACTTAGCAGTATCAACAATCTCTACATCGACATCAACGACCAGAATTTCACTATTCCAAGTTATATAAAAGTACTTTACGGATATGGTACTTTCAAACTGGTAAAGCTTCAGAGATAAAGTGCAGCAACCCAGAACGAGAACCACGCATATGTCTAACTAAACGTCAAGTAGTCGATGTTAATAATTAATAACCAACAATTTTATATATTTTAAAGAAATTAAAAATTACATTAGATTATAGCCTTGATCACAATTATATTCTCACCTTCAAGTGCAACCTTGAAAATGCAAAAATTTACGCAAGTAAAACACGCCAATTTGTTATCACACAGTATTATAGGTTGTTTGCTTTCATTGACGATGAACAACCGTACGGCTGCTGTAAAATTGATCGAGATAGAAAAAGATATAATGTGAGTTAGCAATATAAGGTGCATTGGTCAGAAGTAAAACAAAGGCAAAAGGATTCTCAGATCTCAGCAAAATGATAAAACGCTCACCAAAATGGTGGCAGCTCTTGATACTAGTATCTATTATCTTAACGGTGGATTATTTCTTGATTAGGAACGTCATTTTCATATTGTTCGGTATCCTGGGATCCTATGCTTTATTAATATTATTCGATGTATTCTTTATTAAAATTAGCCGCACATATTTCCCTTTTCGTAGGATAATGTACTTAGATTTTTTGGCCTTTCTTATTTCATCGGCTTTCTTCTGGATACTCTATTATTCCCGCATATTTCAGAATCTTGAGGTTATTTTACTTCTGTCGATCTCTTCCGCTGCTCTTTTGCGTGTCCTAATTCTCGCTATATATTATTCTGACAGAGTTTCAAAGTTGACGATACCAACACTCAACTACACATTTTCATCAATGATAGTTCTTACAATCATCTATCACAGTTGGTATGTGCTTATTCCTGCAATAATTTCTTCAATAATTTATATTGCCGCTGGCATAATTTTCATAAAGACAACAACACACAAATTTTCAAAAGAGTATGGAGAAAGCGCGACAAAAATAATAAATTTGTTTTTAAATTATAATAATAGTCATAAATATATGAACACGGGAATCAACTTTTTTTCCAAACTGTACATGAATACAAGATCGGTGCCCGTGAAGACAATAGATGTGATTAAGAAAGACGGTGGCCGTCTTGTAACCATGGTTTTTCCATATGTTCATCCAGGCCCATTTGGCAAATTTGGATCAAGCGATCTTCCTATAAGGTTGCAAACAAAACTTCACGAAATCCAAGCTGACCTCATGGTTTTTCACACAACGACAACAAACAGCAACAACTGCTCCGGAGAGGAAGACATTGATTCGATTGCCAGAAGTGTAAAGAGATCCCTTAAAAAAATGAGCTACACCACGACGATCTCTCCTTTCAGAAGATTTGAGTACAACAACTTCTCCCTAGGGATCCAGAAATTTGGAAATTTTGCTTTCGGTGCAATTATACCTGAACAGACTTCATTTGATGATGTGAAGTTAAATGAAGGGCTAAGTGTGATAAAGCAAGTCGAAAGCAAAGCAGTGAAACAGTTAGCTCTTATTGATGGGCAAAATTTCTTTGTAGAAAAGGGTCAGGAACTTGATAATTGTGAGGGGATGGGCCAGGCTTTTGTAGACGAGCTTGGAGTGCTGTCTGCCGATTCACCAGCCCGTTTGGGGTATTACCGTATATACGAACCACTTCCTGATCTGGGAACAATGGGGATTCAGAGTATTGTTACAGAGAGTAACGGTAAATTTTATGCTATTACGCTTACGGATTCCAACAACGTCCTGAGGGAAGTTGTAGAGGGTGCAAGGAACATTCTGAAAAATGAAATTTCAAATCTTGAGGTGTATACCACGGACAACCACGCATTAAATGCGAATAATCTTGATTCAAATCCATTAGGGAAGAGCAGCGAAATTGACAAGGTAGTGAAGCTGATTGTTAAATCGGTAAGATTAGCGAAAAATAATGTCGATGATGTTAAAATTGGCGCAAGTACAGTTACAACTCGAGTTAGGATGGGGGACGAAAATGCGTATCAGAGACTAATAGATTCTGTTTTCAGATCACTCAAAGCCGCGAAGTATTCTATTATTCTCACGATTCCTTCAAGTATTGCTGCCTCAATAGCGGTTTTTAAGTTCCTAATGCCAATTTTATGAATTCCCAATATTTAATAATATGAACTTTGTAAAGTAACGCATGAAATTTATTATCATTGGTAATAATCCAACATCTGTTAAAGAAAAACTTAATTAGTCATATTAAATGGGAGATACGTGGAAAACGCAACCGAAGATGTGGGCTCTTGGGTAAGGAAGCTAAATCTGACTTCTACGAAGGATATCCAGGTCCCGAAGTTGTTATTCGATCAGGTTATCGGGCAAGATGAGGCTAGAGAAGTAGTCAAGAAAGCTGCACTTCAAAAGAGACACGTGTTGTTAATCGGCGATCCAGGGACTGGAAAATCAATGCTTGCGCAGTCCATGGTGGATTTTCTTCCAAAGGATGAGCTTGAGGATATTCTTGTATTCCCGAATCCGGAGGATTCTAACCGCCCAAAAGTAAAAACATTACCTGCTGGAAAAGGTAAAGAAATTGTCAGGCAATATCAGATAAAGGCTGAAAGAGAGAAGAAGGATAGATCTAGAAGTATACTTTTCATAGCTATTACAATTATATTCCTTGGAATCATTGGTACGATTATCTTTCATGATAATATACTAGTACTCCTATTCGCAGTTATGATTGCAATAATGCTCTATTTCATGTTCGCAATGACTCCTGCGATAAGAATGGAAAAGGCCATGGTGCCTAAAGTCATTGTATCTCACAATCCTAGTGATAAACCTCCCTTTATAGATTCTACGGGAGCGCATTCTGGGGCACTTCTTGGGGATGTAAGACATGATCCGTTCCAATCGGGAGGTCTCGAGACTCCTGCGCATGAAAGAGTAGAAGCGGGAAACATTCACAAGGCTAACAAGGGTGTGTTGTTCATAGATGAAATGAATCTGCTTCGTATAGAAAGCCAGCAGGCCCTCTTGACAGCAATGCAGGAAAAGAAATACTCAATATCTGGCCAGAGTGAAAGAAGTGCTGGGGCTATGGTTCAGACAGAGCCTGTTCCGTGTGACTTCGTATTAGTGGCTGCAGGAAATCTTGATGCAATACAAGGCATTCATCCAGCCCTTAGGTCAAGGATAAGGGGATACGGTTACGAAGTTTATGTAAACGACACAATGGACGACAACGAAGAAAACAGGCATAAATTAGTTCAGTTCATAGCACAGGAAATCGTCAAAGACAAAAAGATTCCGCAGTTCGACGCTTCCGCAGTGACAGAGATAATGAAAGAAGCTCAGAAAAGGGCTGGAAGAAGAGGTAAACTTACACTAAGACTTAGGGAACTTGGTGGCCTTATCCGTGTAGCCGGAGATATCGCGGTAAGTGAAAAGGCGGATATTGTTACCGCAGATCATGTTCTTAGAGCAAAAGCACTTAGCAAGCCTTTGGAGCAACAGGTGGCTGATAGATCCATTGAAATAAGGAAGACTTACCAGACTTTCAGAAGTGAAGGCGCATATGTAGGGATGGTAAACGGGTTAGCTGTAGTTGGTGCCAACTCAGGTATGGCTGATTACACAGGCATAGTTATGCCAATAGTAGCTGAAGTAACTCCAGCTCAACACAAGGGAAACGGTGTCGTTGTCGCTACCGGGAAACTAGGTGAAATCGCGAAGGAAGCTGTACAAAACGTTTCAGCGGTATTCAAGAAACTTAGTGGAAAAGACATTTCAGATTTGGATATTCACATACAGTTTATAGGGACATATGAGGGAGTAGAAGGAGACTCTGCGAGTGTCTCTATCGCTACGGCAGTAATATCAGCTATAGAGAACATTCCTATCGATCAAAGCGTTGCTATGACTGGTTCGCTTAGCGTCCGTGGAGCAGTGCTTCCGGTAGGTGGCGTGACTGCGAAAGTTGAGGCAGCGATAGAGGCTGGTATGAAGAAGGTAATTGTTCCTGCCGCGAACTTCAATGACATAGTTCTGGATCAGCTACATGTAGACAAGATAGAAATCATACCGGTTTCCACTATTAGCGATGTGTGGGAAAACGCACTTACCGAGACACCCGAGAAGAATAATTTCTTGTCGAGCGTCAGAAACTTCCTTAATGTGAAGAAGATTGTTTCCGGGAAAGGCGGTGTTGCTGGATCAAACGTTGCCTAGTGTCGTTTTCTTTTCTTTGAGAAAGGCATTGAACCAGGGCCAAATTAACAATATAATCTCTTCAATTTCCACCGAGAATGGTGGCTTCTTTGTTCTTATCGATGCTAATTCGATCAAGACGCGTAAACAGATACAGGAGGCCTATTCTCGTTCCTTAAGGATTTTTGAAGAATCCAAAAAAATTTTAAAACCAGAATCTGTGTTTCTGATGCTAATCTCCGGCGAAAGCCAAATTTCAAAAGCTATAGCAAAATCCGGCATCTCCTTGGCCACGAAATATGGATATATTGTATACAATTTTCCTAATGATTTTGACAACTTTCTTTATTTATATTCAGAGGTTTTTGATTTTGATATAAATCCCAAAATTGCAGATGATGATATCAATTTTGACAGAGATGTCTTTTTTTCAATGCTTAAAGTACAATTGAAATTAGGACTATAAGGAATCATTTTTTACCTGAAAGTTATAATGGACAGAATGAAAAAGAGATTTCTAGCATTCTTCGGTCATTTCAATATTGATGTTACCATGCGCGTTCCTTTCTTGCCTTCAAATGGATCAGTTAACGTGATTTCTGAAAACGAATCATTTGGGGGCACCGCTGGAAATTTTTCTATCGTAGCTTCTCATCTGGGAATACCTTTCATCCCCGTATCTGCAGTGTCAAGGAGATCCCATTCTGAGTTTCTTCAGTTTTTGAAGGAATTAAAAGTTGATCTGACAGATATAGTTGTTCGTGAAGATTCATTTGGACCCGTGTGCTATTCAGTTTCAGACGGGAACGAACAGGTATATTATGTAAATCAAGGTCCCATGGGCATTCCTTTTACAAGTGAACTGAATGATGACTGGAGCAGTTTCCAGTATCTTCACTTTGGAACGGGTCCCCCAGAAGATTATCTTGATGTTCTCGAGAATTCGCAAGGAAGCATAAAGGTCTTCGATCCTGGTCAGGAAATCTCCTACCGCTATACAGATAAAATCATAATGGATTTTATCAAATCATCGGATATCACATTCTTGAATTCACATGAACTCGAAAAAATAGTTTCGATCACCGGAGTTGAGATGGATGAACTTTTCAGTCTTGGTAAAGTCTTCATAATAACAAAAGGGATAGAAGGCGTTGAGGTTCGCAACGGGGATCAGCTTACCAAGGTACGTTCCCGTAAAGTTTTGGACATATATGATACACTGGGTGCAGGTGACGCATTTAGAGCAGGTTTCTACATGGGTCTGAATGAGAACTTAGACTATGCAGATGCAGCAGTAATTGGAAACATTGTCGCAAGCGAGGCAATAAAGAGGCCGATCCCGAAATTCGATCTGACACATGATGATATCACTGAGATATTTGAAAACGAAAAGGATGACCTAATCCTTTGAATCTCCTCATAGTGTGAGAAAGCTACTAACCCATATGTTAAGTGAGACAGAAATGTATTGTGGTGGGAGTCAGAAAGGGCGGGTAACCTTTAAGTGATCTCATTCGCTTATGTTTTATGATGGAAGTACACATTGATGAAATTAAGGCAAGAAAAGTTCTGGATTCGCGTGGAGCCGTTACGGTTGAGGTTGAAGTTTCTGCTGGCGGGTTTACCGGAATGTGCTCAGCTCCCTCTGGTGCAAGTACAGGTAAGACAGAAGTAATTTCATTTCCTAAGGGCGGAGCGGATTCGTCTCTCGAATTTTTACAAAAGAAACTTGCTTCAAAATTACTCGGTTTGAACATTTTCGATCAGAAACTCATAGACACTACCTTAATGGAAGTGGATGGGACAAAAAATTTTGCTAATGCTGGAGGTAACCTTGCGACGGCAATATCAATAGCCTGCGCCAAGACGGCTTCATATCTGCTTGGAATACCAATGTACAGGTATGTAGGTGGGGCATTTTCGGACAAGCTACCCAGACCAATGGGCAACGTTATCGGCGGTGGGAAACATTCTATGAACGGAACAACGATCCAGGAATTTCTCGTATCAGGCCAGGGCAAGGACTTCTTCGAATCGATGTTAATTAATGCTCGAGTTCATCACAGAATTGGCGAACTTCTTTCTGAAAAATTCCCCAAGGAAAGCATCGGGTTAGGGGACGAAAAGGCATGGACTGCAAACGTAAGCGATCTTGAAGCTGTAGAGATTGTAAAAAGTGCAGCAAATGAAATATCGTCCGAGTTCAAGAGACCGGTCCTTTTAGGGACGGATTTTGCTGCATCATCATTCTATGAAAAAGGGAAATATGTATACAAAAAAGGCGTAAAGAGTCGCGACGAACAGATTGACTTTGCCAAATCATTTTCGAAGGAATTCGGATTCTACTACATTGAAGATCCACTTGATGAAACGGATTTTGAAGGATTCGCAGAGATTACAAAAGGGGTAGGATCCAAGAGTCTTATTGTTGGTGACGATCTGTATACAACTAATCCAGATAGGATTAGGAAAGGTGCAAAGTTACATTCAACAAACTGTGTTCTAATAAAGGTTAATCAAATAGGAACTCTTAGCAAAACGGCAGAAGCCGTAAAAGTAGCTTCTGACGCTGGCATGGAAACCACAGTATCACATAGAAGTGGAGAGACGACAGACGACTTTATAGCGCATTTGGCGGTAGCATTTTCCTCGAAATTTATTAAGACCGGGACAATAGGCGGTGAAAGGCTCTCCAAGCTTAACGAACTCGTCCGAATAGAGGAAGATCTCTCAAGCAGTTAATATGTTACATCTACTTGGAACTGGCCTGAGGGGAATAAAGAGCATCACAATAGAAGAGCTGGATATTCTCCTCAAGTCTGATAAAATTTATGTTGAAAATTACACCTCAGTTTCTCCAGTAGATCTTGTTTCATCACTAAAGGACCGATACGGGATTGAGATCGAGCCCATAACGCGAGATGACGTTGAAGGTGAGGAGAAGATTCTCTCTCTTGCTAGGAAAATGGATGTATGTATCCTTGTTGTCGGCGATCCCTTATCAGCTACAACGCACAATCAATTGCGTCTATCTGCTTTGGATAATGGTATAGATGTGGAATTAGTTGAAAATGCGTCGATTGTTACTACTGCACCTGCGAAGGCTGGTTTTTTGCTATATAAAATGGCCCCGCCAGTCTCATTGCCATTCCTTAGCGACAAATTTCTCCCTAAAAGTATTTTGGCGAAGATTAAAAGGAATCTAGAGCTAGGTTTTCACACATTATTACTCCTCGATCTAAAGGATGGTAAAACGATGCATCCGCAAGAAGCAGTACATGGTCTCATGACTCTGGAGGATGCCTACCGCGTGGGTGCCATAAATGAAGACAGCATGATATGTGTTCTTTCGAATATTTCACAGCCTGGTGAAAGAATAATCTTCGACAATGTGCGAAACCTTCTTGATTATAAAGATGAAACTTCGCCCACTGTCCTCATAATACCTTCAAAGTTAGATGACGTTGAAGAGAGGTTTGTCAAAGCGTTTTCAAAAACAGCAGATCAGTTCAAGTAAGTCTTTACCAGAGATCGCAGATAATCCTCGGGAACACCATTATCTTCTGATACCGCCTTAAAATCAAGTGTATCTACGTAATCTAAGAGCAATTCTCTAGCAAATCGGTCATTCACAGAGGTAATAATAAAGTCATGCAAACTCGCAAGAATTTGATCCTTTTCGGATATTAGCTTGCTTCTCATCTCCATGAGGTTTTCGATATCATCGTTAATTTTGGTTAAACTGTGCAGAAGTTCTTGAAGACCAGATTTCTCTGTGGTTTCTTGCTTTTTATCGTTAACTGGAATTTCATACTTCTTGATGTCTATGAAATTTCTGGAATAATCAGCAACAAGAGTAGAAAATCCACGGGGTCTATAGATTTTACGAGAAGCCCCTAGTTCGCTGGGAAAGGTTCCGACAGATTCAATGAGGTTAGCTCTCTCCAGAAGATCAAGCTGCTTTATAACAGCTTGCTGAGATATGCCGACCAGCCGACTTATCTGTAGTGCATAAGATTCATCAAGAGTGAGACACTTCAGTATCTCCCTCCTGGTGTTGTTGAGTATAGCACTTACAAATTCGTCTAAATTTGAGTCTGTCATGGTCGTTTCACTGTATGTTTACTTTCTTTCCCGCTGTGCCGGCCTTCCCAACCTTTTCTATGGTAACATCAAGGATCCCGTTGGTAAACCTTGCAACAGTACCCTCGGTCTTCAAATCATAGTCGAAGTCTATGCTTTTGAAGTACTTCCTTGAGTCCTCTCTTACTTCCAGTGTAACGTTTCTGTCAGATACTTTGAGATCAATATTTTCCTTTGAAACCCCCGGGAGTTCAT
>JAKAYB010000128.1 GCA_021826925.1 Thermoplasmata archaeon
TGTGGAATTATATATACATTGCAGAAGGTCATTTATCATAAAGCGATTGTGTAGATATTTACTTTTCCTGAATATAGAACAAGAATAACAACTGGCCGAAAGCTTAAAGAAATAGATCGCTTTAGACTTTTAAAATTCTACTTTGACCTTCCAGGAAGTTCTTTCCTGCATGGTATCCGCTTTCACGCCTTTTTCATTAATTCTTCGCTTGGCATCTTCTGCTGCTCTTTCGTCAAGATATTGAAGAAACATCCCATCGATGCCGAATTCTGGCACAAACTGTTGTTCGGCCAATACATCCGATATTTTTTCAACAGTGGAGAGAAACAAATTTTCTTCTACATGAAACGATCCTCTAGAAATTCTTTTAAGTCCCTCTTCTTTGATAGACTGATAAATCATACGGTTTATCTTCTTTTGGATCTTCTTAGTATTCAACAAGACGTTAATTATACAATAGATAAAAGTTTTTTCCGCTAACGATGTGGATGCATAGGCAATATTGATTGAAATAAAATATACCTATTTTCTAAAATTTTGATTTCAACCTTATTGAACTATTTTGTTGTCTCGTTCGTACTGGGCAATAATCTCCATTGCCGTGGTCCAGATAGTCAGTTCTTCATCGAATATACGATAGGCTTTTGCCGAATTATAGACATCTGAACTATAATCTCCTTCAGAAAATCCGCCTATAATAACCGTTTGTTCGCTGTGTCCTACGAAAAGATTCGAAACCAGAGTTGGGTTCCCTGTTGGCGAAAGAACAGACAGATTTCCTGTGACAGCAAAACTTAGCAAATCCTGAAATGTACCATCGGACATTTTCATTAATGTTTTTCCTTCACTCTTTATCTCCTTCTTTTTGTAAAGATCCTCTATCAGTCCAATAAATCTGTTATAAGATTTTGGAAGTTTTATTTCTGGATTAAATGATATAATTTTATCTCCTTTAGTGTGAATATATATCCTCAATTCCCCCTTCTTATTAAGAATGCTTTCCATACATACTTGAAGGAAATTATAGATAATATCTGGCCTACCCATTCTTCGAGATCCTCCATTGTAATAACGGTCTATTGCCGTGTGCATATAATTGCTGTCGAGGATTATTTCCCTAACCGGCTTCTTTCGCTGTTTCGCTAATTTTATAATGGAATGATCATCCCACATCTCTTTTGGGATCAGTTCTAGTTCTGCGTCAACAAGAAGGATAGTTAACATAGAAGGTTATAGCGCAACACAATAATATATTTGCAGGATCGAAAGTTAGTTAAGAATTAGAATTGGTCAGGATTTACTATTCATAATCTTTTGAGCGATGAGCGAGCAGTTTTATAAATATTATAAAGTTGAAACGTTATGAATATATAGCCCATGGAAATACTATAGCATGGACAAGTATCCATCATATACAAGAATTATACTGGAATTGAAGACTTCTAACGGACTAAGCTTGAATGATTTGTCGCAAAGGATCGGCATCTCAAAGATGGGGATATTAAATCAAATCCAGAAACTGGAAACCAGAGGCATGATTGAACGGAAAATAATTAAGAATAAAATAGGGCGGCCTTATTTTATCTTCAACCTCAAGGATGGTTCTAAAAGTTTGTTAAACAATTCAAGCGACGCAATGTTGGAGGATTTATTGGCTTATATTTCAGAAAAAGGACATGGAGACATAATAGAGAGCTTCCTAAAGGATCGCTATCAGACTATCAGAATCGAGTATTCAAAGAAACTCTATGCTCTTGATCAGGACAAGAAAATAGAAGCCCTGGTAAAGTTACGGGAGGACGAAAACTATTTTCCAGAACACAATAAATTAAACAATCAGACGGACGAATTACTGGAATATAACTGCCCTATATTCCGAATATCAAATAGATTTGGAATTGCGTGCTCACTTGAAACTTCATTATTCTCTTCTGTTCTTGATATGGATGTGAAATCAACCCACAGGCAGGTTGACGGAAGCGGTTTGTGCAGATTCCTTATTTCTAAAAGAAAGGACCTATGACTTGTATCTTTCCAAAAGTTGTATTCTCTTGGCCGGGTGCGGATGATCGCTGAAAATCGTGGATATCAAACTCGGTTTCATTCTTTTCCACTCGTCTAGGAGGCTTCTGTAGTCACGATATTCTGCATCTTTGGCGCTTGAAAACATTAACATGTTGGAAAACGATGAACCAGCACTTGAACTGCTGCTGCTATTTAGTTGACGTCTCGAGAATCTATTGTAACTTTTTTGCACTCCATAACTGCTGACAATTTTCGCCAGAGCGGTTTGAAGATTCTTTGCACCTCCATCAACAGTCTTAGCGGCGTTAATGTCTGCATAAGCCTCTCTCATTCTGTTGACTGCAAGTATCATCAGATTGAAAACAAAACTCACGGCGACAAGGAGTATGGCAATGAGAAATATGTAACCTCCATTATTTCGGTTATTACCAGAAAACAATAGCATAAAGCCAAAATAAAATATCAACGTCGGTATTAGACCTATGGCCATTAACAATTCAACATCCCTGTGTCTGAGGTGTCCCATCTCATGGCCTATAACTGCCGCTAATTCGTCCCTGTTGAGAATATTTAACGCGCCCCTTGTGACGGCCATTCTTCTTCCGGCAATAGGCGACCCAAAGGCAAACGCGTTCGGTTCATTTACTTCCGCTATGAATACTCTCGGCATCTTCTGTTTATTGGCTTGACTGACATTGCTGACCAGTTGGACCAGCCAGGAATATTCCATGTCCGTTGAGTTGATCTCTTTGAGCCTGTACATCCTTGAGATGACATAAGGGGAAAAAAGCCACTGAATTATGTCTATTACGACAATTACTCCGATTATAAAATAAACACTGATAACGGATAGTGAAAATCCCCAGACAAGTCTCACAGTCAATGCAATGATACCAACAGCTATACCAGCAATAGCAATCCCGACAAGGACACTAACGATCCTTAACTTTGCTGATAAGAAGTCCATTGAGACGGAATGTAAAACAAAGATTTAACATCTTTGAAGTACATTTTTTTAATAAAAACATCATTCAAAAAATTTTAGTGTTTACTGATCTATGTCTCATTGCCAAACTGTGTCGAATTCATCTTATAGAATATACCTTTATTGCGGATCAATTCGCTATAGGAACCCTCTTCAACGATTTCGCCCTGATTTATAACGACTATTTTATCGATCAAGGATATCATGGAGAACCGATGAGTAATCAAAATTAACGTCTTTCCTTCTACAAATTTCTTGAGTGATTGAATGAGTAATTTCTCGGAAAATAGATCGATCTGGGATGTCGGTTCGTCCAATATTAAGACCTCGGGATCTCTCAAGAAGGCACGCAAAATTGAGATTGCCTGTCTCTGCCCTTCAGAAAGATTCCTCCCCATTTCGCCTACATCGCTCTCAATACCATCCGGTAGGCCCTTGAATATGTCCTGCAGGTTAAAGCGCTCTATCAGTTTTTCTACATCTTCTTTTGTTTTTTTGTCATCGTAAAATATTACATTTTCGTAAACAGTTCCTTTGAAGAGCATTATATCCTGAAGAACAGGGACAACAATTTGCCTGTAATCTTTCGTGACAATCGAAGACAAATCATTTCCGTTAAGTAGGATCGTCCCGCTCGTCGGAGAGTAAAACTTCAGTAGAAGGTTGGAGAGTGTTGTTTTCCCGGCACCAGTATGTCCCACGATACCTACATGCTCACCATTTTTAATCTCTAATGTTATACTCTTTAAAGCTGGCCTATCTCCGTAGGAGAAAGTAACGTCTTGAAATTCTATTTTCTTAAACGAGTTGACAGGGACACCATTTGCCTCACTGCTGTTGTCCCTGGGAAAATCCATTATGCCATATATTCGCTCAGCTCCAACCATCGCTGATTGATACGAGTTGTAAAGCTGTGAAAGTTGAGTAACCGGATCAAAAAACTCCTGGACGTATACTA
>JAKAYB010000031.1 GCA_021826925.1 Thermoplasmata archaeon
AGGCTCCAAAAGGATAGGTAGGGATTCAATTATTTAATTAAGCGGATACATTCCTATACCGTCCTTTTTCTAACAGAATAGGGTGAAAAACAAGAATTTTAGAAGAGCTATTACCTCTTCCTCCTCTTAATTGCAAACACGGAACCAATTACCGCAATTGCCGCAACCACACCAATAATAACATATAGCTCTGTGCTGGATATGCCAGATGGCGGGGTCGATTTATTGATGGGTGTAAATGATACATTTTTTGATACACTGGTACCATTAACGGATATGGAACCTGACGATGACGATAAAGAATATCCGGATACTATTGATGTTCTTTGATTAAACTTTCTTTATAAGAAAGGTTATCGCAAAGGAAAGCCCGTATTATTAACAATTGAAATTTTAAGGGCTTTCCTGCGAACCCCTCCCCGCCGAGCGGAGCATCCCGAACCCGAAGGGTGAGGGACACGAGCCACGATAGTGGCGAAGTGCCACACGGGTCGCACACGGGTGCGACACGTGGGGTGCGTAGCAGTCAGCACGGGTGGCTTGACACGAGTGAAACGAGGGTCAAGACAAAGACACAGCGAAGCAAGAAAAGAGGGGTGGAATTGCGAATGAAGTGAGCAAGGGGGGGTGAATTTTCTTGCGTAGCGGTAGCCTAATCTTCCGTGCAGGAAGTTAGGCGGTGGCTTACGGGCTGACTGCTACGCACGTGTGCGGAGCGAGGCGGGGCTAATACCCTTTCTTGCTCGGCTTCTTTAGGAAAGAAGCCATAGGGTCTATATTTTGGATATGAGATATGAATAACATAGGATAATATCTAAAGAAGCTTCCAATTATAGTTAAATACCATACTTTTAATACGTACTAATATTATCCATACATGGGACGAAGGGAGATAATTCCGGTGCAAAGGAAAATGAGTGCAGAAGAGCTTGAAAAGCGGATCAAGACTCTTGAAAAGGACACAAGGGTTCTCAAACGATTGTATTTCATAAGATACAGGTACCAAGGCGATTCTGTGGAAACTGCCGCTGAAAAGGTTGGAGTGTACAAGATGGTGGCGTACCAGTGGCAGGATCGGTGGAACGAGCGTGGTTATGATGGCATTGTTCCAAGGTTTGCAGGCGGTAAACCTGCAAAGCTCTCCCCTGTGAAGATGGAAAGGCTCAGGTCAATCCTTGAGGAGAGGGATGACTGGACCACGGAAGATGTGCAGGATCTCATCGAAAAGCGATTTGGCATCAGGTTTACGCAGAAGCATGTCCGTACAATACTCAGGAAACTCGGCATGAAATACGCGAAACCGTACCAGCATGATTACCGAAGGCCGAAGGATGCAGAGAATGACCTAAAAAAAACTTAGGTGTCATAAGCATCGGAGATCATATCATCGGTTTCCTGGATGAATCATCTCCCCAGACCACATCCAATACCGTAAGAATGTGGTCCTTCCACAAACCGGAAAAGACCAGGAATACCACAAAATACAGAGCCAATACATTTGGATTTTACGATCAACGGAAACAGCATCATAAGGTTCTACGATAATTCAAGGAAGGAGGATGTGTGTTCCTTTCTGGAGGCAATAAGATCACATAACCCCGGCAAAGAGATAGTCCTGATCCTGGACAATTTTGCATCCCATCGTTCGAAAATGGTGAAGAAAAGAGCGCTGGAACTCCATATCCGATTAGTGTATCTTCCGCCATACTCTCCCGACCTCAATCCAATAGAATTTCTGTGGAAAAGCGTCAAGCGTATTGTTTCCAGAACGTTGATCACATCGGAAATGCACCTGAAGGCCGTGGTTGAAAGGACGTTCGGGGAGATCTCAATGTTCAATTCGTACTCGATGGGGTGGATCAGGAAGTTTATCCCGAAAGAATACAATAAGTATCAAAAGTTCGGTATTTAACTATAAATGAGTCAAGCCATAGTCGTGTCATCTCGCAAAGCGACATTGTCAAAAATTAGTTGATTTTTTCATAATTCATGACACGTGACCGAATACATGAAATATGATGGAATCATTCCTTTACATGCGACTGCGGAAAGCGCCCTTTACTGAGTTCAAGAGGGTTTCAACATCTCTGGACGATTTCTCATCCCTCGGATCTTCCCCTATTTTCATGATCAATAATATACCGATGATGGATCTTGAACTGAAAGAAAATGATCTGATCAGCTTCATGAATCCCATGTGCCCTCATTGCGGTTCAAGGAACGTTGTGAAGAATGGCACATGCCTCAGGAGGATGGAGAACGGTATTCAGTTCCGTGTTCAGAGGTATATCTGCAATGACTGCAGGTATTCCTTTGTAGCACGTCCGCCGAACTACGGTTACGGAAAGCATTTACCCGATGACGTGAGAGAGAAAAGCATCCGATCAAGGATAAAGACATCGCTGAGGAAGGCTGCGAATCTATTCCGGATCCTCGGGAACGTCATGATATCGCATGAGACTGTCAGGAGGTATATACCGCCAGTACAGTACAACGTTATGGAATCATCAGGATACTTTGTGTATGACGAGCAGTATGTTCACATTGACGGAGAGGAGAAATACAGGGCTCTCCTTAAGGATTCAAAGACCGGAAACTTTGTTGAATCGATCCTCGAAGATCTTTCAGAGGAAACACTGATCGGTTTCTTTGTCCGATCGATACCAAGATTCAATGTCGGTAAAGAAATATATGTAACGACAGATGGATTCCATTACTCCTCAATACTAAAGGGAGCCTCGCATATTCTCGGCATACGGATCAAAAGGCAGAGATGCTTATTCCATATTGAGAAGGATCTCGCACACAGGATCAAGGATTCTCATAAAGAAAACGATCTGGACATGGCAAAGAGACTGATCAAGTTCATGTTCTTTCAGAATGAAACAAACCTCAACGCTCTTGGAAGGAACTCGGAATCCATGAGGGAACTCATAAGGGGAAAGGATGAGCGGGAAATCGTTAAGATCTTACTATACAAGATCGACAGCCTTTACGGCGAAGATTCAATCATACGATTGTTCCTCAACTTTGTAAGGAAGCACAGGAAGGAAGTCCTCCTCTATCTCGACGATCCTGAAGTAGAGAAAACCTCAGACAAGGCAGAACAGCACTTCTCTATACAGTCATGGCTGTTCAAGCATAGGTTCAAAACAAAGGAGGGACTTCTAAGGACATCCTACTGGTATCATTGGTACTTATCAACGGAAAGTTGACAATGTCGAAAAAAGCAATAATAAACTCGTGAGTTTTCTGTAGTGAGAACCAGTCCTTTCTGACCGTAAAAGCAAACTTTGATCTTTGAAGGTCAGCATATTTTTCAGCTAAGGTGCGATGAGATTAACGCTTTAAATAAACTCGTTACAAAAGAATAAGCAAAAATTCAACTAATTTTGTAGGCAAATACTAAATTCGGCATTATTTGCCCAAGATAGAATTTAAGCTTTTATTTCGTAAAACAACTTTGACATTTTCGAAAGAAATCTCAGCACCTATAAGTGGGCCTTCTTGAACTAACTCGTCCCCATCGTACAGCTCAGCCTTAAGTGTTTTTTCGTTTAGATAAATATCAAGACATCTATGATTTTCGTCAAAGAAAGCAACAACCTTCTTCTCTGGATCAAACCAGATTTTCATCAAATCCTTCTTATTTTCCATAGAATAAACTATAACGTAATTATATTTGACACGATAACCTAATATTTGAGTGTATACACTTATATAATTGTGGTGAGTACATTCTCTATGGTGGGCTCAGTATTGATTATTGGCTCGATGTCAACCACTGGATGGAAAATAGGTGTATCTTTAGCAACAAAGTTGCAAGTAAAGGGACTGCCAACGTGGAAATTCTATGAGAGGCAAAATGAAATTATTGAGAACTTTGAGTCCATAGTTAGTTGCTTAAATAAATCGATTGTGTATTGATTTTTCGTTGACTATAGTACGAAGAAGGGGATAAGTTTTGATACCGAGTCAGCGTCGTGTCCTTGAGAAACCAGCTTCAGTGACTGTAGAATTAACTCGACAATGTAACGTGAAATGCATTCACTGTTATAGCTCTGCGGGAATAGGTGGTTTTAACCCTTCCTCGAGGGTGCTTAAGAGTATTTTACACAAGGCCCTTGACGTTGAACCTTTTTACCTCATTTTCACAGGGGGTGAGCCTTTTGTTCGTGCTGACTTGCCGGACCTAATGTTAACGGTATATGAACGTACAGGTCAACAGATGCCAGAAATAACTATAGCTACTAACGGACAACTAATATCCAGCGAAAGGGGAGAGAAAGTTTTGGATACTGCCAGCAAAATAAATGACCTTGTAGGTTACCCAGTCATCGGAATTTACGTTAGTCTTCATGGTTCTACACCTGAAATCCATGATAGAATAATGGCATCTTCTGGTGCTTATACGAGGGCTGTGAAGGGTATTGAGATGATAAAAGAACGTGGAAATATAGCATTCGGAGTTGGCTGCACCCCATTGAGGATAAATTATGATGACTTAGATAACATAGTAAATCGCGCTCTCGAGCTTGGTTCTCCCGTATTGAACTTCTCTCAATTTGTTCCAACTGGAAGGGGGGCTTATGCTAAAGAAATTGACCTTACTCCTGAACAGTATCAGAATTTTGTGCAGTGGTTCGTGCAACGGCGAGAAGAATTAGAAGAAAAGATATTGTTGGTGACACACGAACCTTTAGAAGTTATGGTTTACCCGGTCGTTTCAGAGTTGGAACAATATTATGGCTGCCCTGCAGCTTGGTTGAGTGCGACTATTGAACCTGATGGCACTGTTTACCCATGTCCTCTATCGCCAATAGCTGCAGGCAACGTAAGTGAAACATCATTGATGGATATTTGGTTGAATAGTGCTGTTTTTAAGCAATTCAGAGATAGAGATAACTTCAGTGGTGTTTGTGGGTCTTGTGATTTGAAATGGGTTTGTGGGGGATGTCGCGGGACTTCTCTAGCTTACGAAAATACCGCATTTGGCTCCGATAGAAGATGTTGGCATTATACTTCAGATGGCAAAGAAAGAATTGGTAGAATCAATGTTGTTTCCAATAAGACAGGTAAGGACCTCCTAACCGAAAATATTCAGAAATTGCTTAACAGAAATGTTGAAGACGAGCTTCTACGAAAACCTTTACGGCAAAATAGTGATGGTATGATAATTAAGAATCTCGAAAAATCCATATCATCTAATATTAAAGAAACACTGGGTAACTATTTGGTTTTTCGCCCACCAAATCCGAATCGTTGGAATTATTCAACCACATTACACGTCCTTGACAGAATCACTAGGGCAACAGTAGAACTTGACTCGCAGGCTGGTCGAATTTACCTCGATATAGGATTCAATGGAATATCCATAGATAAATTGCTTTTAAAATATCCTCGCACGGAATGGGAAAATATTCTTTCCTTAATCTACAAAATGGCTAAGGCAAATATACTTCTCCTTAAACGTACAAATGAAACTGTTTAACTTGAATAGTAGCAAAAGTAGCAATGGAATAACGAGAACACATTATTTGCTTCATGGTAAGTTGATTACTGGATTGGCTGCCTATGGTATTATCACTTCCTTGGTTGTTGTTGGTACTTCTCTCTTGAATTATTACGTTCTAGCAGTTTTATTGATTCCTCCTGTAGTTGCTGGCACACTCTTCGGAATAGGGTCCGCACTGGCCGTTCCGGTAACTTTTTTTGTAGGATATGCCGGAATTAGATTCGGTGCTCCTAAAGTAATAGTTGCCACAATAATTATTTCCTCCATAAGTTATGTGGGCTTTGCTTTAATACACTTTATGCCTTTTTTCGGGATCCTTTATGCGATAGCAATATCCACTGATTACGTTCCACAGGTTCTTATTCCGGTTATAATTTTACAACATGTTGAAGAAGAAAATGCAGGAAAGACGCTAGGAACTGTTAACTCGGTTGGAGCAGGGCTAGCAATAGCGGGAGCATCTGTGGCAGGATGGATTGCTCATTTGTTTGGCTTCTCTACACTTTTTTTTGTGGTGGCAGGAATTACGTTAACGTCCGCTCTGATGCTTGGGTTGACAATTGGTAGCTCCGGTAATAGAAGCGGCCATGGCGATAGGGTAAAGATTCAAAGGCCTGTAATTAAGTTAAGAGAACTGTTACTATTTATTCTAAAAAACAAGTATCTTTTGCTGGCTTCATTTGCCGTTATGATTTTGGCAACTGGTCTATTTGCGGATAAATTTTATACCCTTTACGCGTTTGAAAGATTTGACGCAGCAAGTTATCAGATTGCTTTTTTCGACTCAATCTATTTCGCCGTGTGGTTTGTTGCAAGCGCGCCTGTGGGTTTCATTTCGGATAAAATAGGGCCAAAAAGAGTAACCATGCTTGGGTACGGACTTATGGGAGTGTCACTTTTTCTTTTCCCATTTGCTGGAACCATTTTTCTGCTATACGGTTTCTACACAATATTTTCGTTGGGTAATGTCCTGGGCTACTACATTATATTTACTGGTATTAGAACTGTGGATAAGGAAAATGCTTCGTTAGCTTCAGGTATAATAAATGGGTTTACCACGGTGGGGGTGGCAATATCCGGCCCAGTAGGCGGTTTTCTCTGGACCTATATAGGAGCTAGAAATTCGTTTGAGATGGCTATACCAACATCGATTGTGGCAATATTTCTACTCTTATCTGTAAAGTTGAAAAAGGAGGTGAATGTATCTAATGAAAAACAATGACCTGGGTTTTAAAGCTTCGAAATATAATATTTTTGTAGCTATTGGGAAGGATCGGTATGTTTTATTTAATTCTATGAGCAAAACAGTTAGCGTCGTAACGCATGACGTAAAAAAGAGGCTCCAGGGTGATTACTATCGCACGGAAACTGGTCTTGCAGATTACATGGATGAAATCAAAGTACTAAGAGAAGGTGGCTTTTTAATTTCTTCAGAAAAAGATGAATTAATGGAGTTTAGAGAGGCACATTTAAGCTCGAAATTTGATGAAACTTCGGCGACTTTCGTAATAATTCCAACCTTTTCATGCAATCTCAAATGCCCGTACTGTTATCAAGGTCAAGGAATACAAAGGCCTGCCGGTTCAATGAATGAAAAAACTTCAAAAGATGTTGCCGATTTTATAATGCAATATATATCACAACACAAAACAACATCTATCCTTATCCAAATCATAGGCGGCGAACCCTTAGCTAACTTCTCACCAATCGAATATATACTATCGTCAGTGCATAAGTATTGCACTGATTCATCTATTGAAGTCACAATTGAAATAGATACGAATGGCACATTGATAACAGATGAAATTATAGAAAAAATTCAGAGGTTTTCACCGACCGTAGTTATATCTCTTGACGGTTCTGAGAAATTTCATAATAAACACCGATTTTTTAATGATGGTACTGGCACATTCGATAGAATTATCCAAAACATTGAACTTTTGACAGAGAAGAAAATTGTCGTTGAAGGTAACATATGTGTTTCGAAGGATAATTTTTCATCTATGAAGGAGTTACTGGTGAGCCTACATTCCAGAGGTATCGATATTCCAGTTAACTTTATACACCTAAGAGAAAGAACAGGAGCTTGTAGTTCATTTTCTAGTTCTTGTTTTATGGATACAGATTGGGGGGAAAGAGTGCTCCCTCTTCTTCTAGAAACAGCCCGTAAAGAAAAAACTAGAATCGCGTCAAGACCTTGGGCACCATATGTTTTCTGTAACATGCAAAGAAAATCAGGGTTTGTGATTGACCCACTCGGCTATTTATATAGGTGCCCCGTTCTCGCTGGAGAAACGAATCACATAGTTGGTAGGATAGAGCCTGGAGGAAAATACACATTTACAGACAATAACGTGAGGTGGCTTGAAAGAGACCCTATAACTTTTGTAGAATGCAAGGAGTGTAACCTACTTCCATTATGCGCAGGGGGATGCACTCAATCTGCGTTCAGGAAAACAGGAACCTATAATAACCCAGATTGTTATCTTAAAACGTTCATAGAGGCAGATATATTGGATTATGCGGGGAGAAACGGCGTGGATATACCTGAAGGGGATCGCCAAGATTTTTCATAATCTATTATGACTCTTCACATTTTTGTGCGGTTTGTTCTACGAATGTCTTGATAAGATTATCTGAATTTTGGATAATCTGTGTTAATTTCAATCAGGTGCTAATTTATTCAAACCGATAACCTTTCCAGGAAGCATAATTTATAGCGGAACAATATTATTATCAAGTTCTTGCCAGAACGAAAGCCCATGTTATAATACCCTTTCTTGCTCGGCTTCTTTAGGAAAGAAGCCATAGGGTCTATATTCTGGATATGTGGTATGATAATTATGGAATAATTCAAAGAATGTTTTAGAATTCGGTTATATTACTTTCCTCTCTCTACTCTATACACATAGGTATGAATAATAATATAGAGGTATAACGTCTATCTTTTTTAGAGATGACACGAGATAAAGAAAATTCATACCATATGTAATCAGTCCAGCTTAATGTATGAATATTACTTATTTCTTAAAATGTATTGGCACGGGTATTTTTTACTGCTTCCGCTTGTGATTGATAATCCATACACGGGGTATCCACACGGGTTCTGACACGGACATATCACTTCCTCGCCTTTAGCAATAGTAATAAATATCTTTCCTTCGCAATATTAATTGTGATTGTATGACAGAAAATGAATACGGAATAGAAAAGGGAACTCGTGAGATGACACGAACAAAGGACAGCCTCATAGGTCAGGAGATGACCTTAGAAAATATAGAGAAGAAGACAACGCAAACTCCCGAAGGGGAGAATAGAGATGTGAATCTCTACACTGCGAAACTGCACTATGACAAAGACAAAGATGAGACAATCCAATTCTTCGGTTCTTCAGTTATGGACAATCAGATAGCAAAGCAATCGATAAAGATAGGCGATAGAGTTAGCATAGATAAGATAGTGTCAAAAGAGAGCGGTCGCACATACTACGCCTTCGTATTGCTTTCACGCATAGAAAAGGACATAGACACGCTCAAGGACAATCAGGAAAAGAGGGGCGAATGAATGCACGCTACCACATCGTTTAAAGTTGATGAAGACAACATACCTACGGTTCAGGACTTAATAAAGACACGCGAATTATCATCGGTTCTCAATGCACTCCTGCGTCAATATCGGGATAAGAATACATTATCAGACCAGATTAAAGAGTTAGCCGATAGGTTAGCGAAAAAAACAGAGCAATACGAAGCCCTAAAACGAGAGATTGAGAGCGAATAGGTCTCATTATACGTGTGTGCCTTAAAACTTTCAAAATAGAGCGATTTTGATGGGTTGTTTCCACGCTCTATAAAGGGATGGTGGGCAAAATACAAAAGCCCACAACAGAAATCCGTTGTATCTAGGCTGTGTTCCTGCGAAGGATATGCCCTATCCTTCTTTTTTCATTTCTCTCCATTTCACACCGATAACACAACTGCCTTGGGTAGTTGTATCCTCTTATGATATAGGGATTGTCTATATCTCGGTGGAAATGCAGGTTAGATGGCTTGTCGCACATCTGCCCACCGATTAGCATATCCAAAGCGGATTAAAAAACCTTGCTAATCGGTCTTCGCATCGTGGGGGACACGCATAAAAGAGTGGATAATTCTAAACTTCGTAAGACACGAAACACACAAACCAGAATATCCAATTTCAGATATTCCTAACTCCTCATCCGTAATCTTGACCTTGCACACTCTGCAACGCATATCATCGCCTCAATAAATAACCTAATCTCTCTTTTTCCTGTATTCTATATTCGTGTTCATCTGCGATTTCTATGCTCATTCCGTTCGGAGACCTAAAAAATCGGATATATATGGGTGAGGCACAACTTCCATCCCTTAATATAGGATAATATACCGCTATGCCCTCCCTCTGCTTCGGATATTCTGCGAAGACTGACATATCGATGTCCTCATCGGGTACCCATACGGAGCGTTCTCCGTTCAGAATGTCCCTTATCCCTTTCTCCATTTCCGATAGTTTACTTCTTGTTTTTTCCATTCACTCGCCTATTCTTCACAATAACACGATTTTTATGCTTCAGCTTCTTCGCACATTCCTTATGCACATTCACATACGGAATGATATGCTCTATGTGTTCCCAGTCATAGATACGCTTTCCACACACTACGCATATCTCATCATCCTCATACACGGATATGTCTTTATTCTCGCCCATTAAAACACTTATAAAATATGAAAGTAAAGATATAAATAACTATGGCTTTATCTCATCTCCCTTATAATCCGCTTTCTGCCACGTTTCTATGTATTTATTTGTTGCACTATCCCAAACATATATCTTTTCTTGAAGTTCTATGTCAAATTTTTTGTATATCGGTAAAAAAAGCACGTGATACTTCGTATTTCTGACCATAGCAGATTTACAACCTTTGATATAAAGGAAAAAATACAAATCCATAACATAAGTAAGTGGTAAGTCATCGGGTTTTGTTATTAGAATATGATATAACTCTCGCATTTCGGCATCACTTTCTATACTTACCCTCACGTCATCATTATCCTTCACAAACTCCTCCAGATGCCGAACCCAATATTCTAATCTCATTCTGTTATTTCTCTCAATCTCGCAACCAATGTGGGTGTCTTCCTCTTCATCTTTCCACTCGTCATCATATTTCATATCGGTTTCCTCCTTCCTCCTCTCTTTATTCTAATCCGCTTTGCCAAATTCAACGCTTTAAATTGGTTTATCACAACATTATGCCCTGCTTCAATCTCGCTTTTGCAATATTGCAGTTCTGCTAAAAGTTCGTCAATATTCATTTTTCTTACCGATTTCCTTTTTTCACTCATTTTTTCCCTCCCTTTTCAACTTCTCATACGCTTCGTTTACTTTCTTCATTACCTCATTCGTATCCAAATGTGTAGCATCTGGATGTATTATCTTTGATATTCTCCTGTATGCGCTCTGCACTTCCTCCTTGCTCGCTCCCTTCTTTATGCCCAGCCATTTATATGCTTCCTCCTCTGTCATTTCATTATTTTTAGTTTCTGCCTCCTGCTTGCCTCTCTCATACGCTTCTTGCTCCCTTCTTTTCTGCTCCTCATCATTATCAGGTTTGGGCGGTCTTTCATAATCCTCGTAATACCGCATTTCCTCCTCTTTTTCCTTGTCTCTTGTCCTCTTGGTTAAAAATGCACTTGCCCCGAAATCCACAGTGAGACCTCCTAAAAACCAAAACAAAAGCTCCGCTCCACTTATACTATTTATATCATTAAAAGAAAATCCAAGTGTGTAAGATATACCAAGCGTGGCTACAGCCATAACTAACGACACGATTATAAAATAGAAAACAAACACAAGGAATGCCCGAAGATACGAAAATATGACCGCAATGATGGAAAAGATTACCGCCTCCTCCAAGCCTAATATTCCTGAATTCCAAAAGAGGAAACCCATTAGCCCGAATGCACCAAGAGACACAAAAAGAAGTGATATTACATTCCAGATTGTTATTTTCATCTTCGTTCCCCCCTTAAAAAGCGGTAAAGTTGGTCAGAGAAGACAGCCATAAACGCAACAAAGAAACCTAAAGCATCAAAATACAGCCTACCCTGACCTGCAAACCCAATAGATAGCCAAATCACAAAGAATGTCATTATCCGCAACGTGTTTATCAGAGGTCTCTTAAATTCATACCTCATATCTCCGCCTCCTTTAATTCTAATGCGGTAAAAACATTAGAAAATCCAGCTTCCACATACTTTTTCTTGACCTCTTGGTTAGGCACAATGATATAGACCCTGTAACCCTCCTTCTCAAATCCATCGATCCTTTGCCTTGTTTCCTCTATTTTGTATCCCTGCTTGCTTCCTGTTTCTATTTCAAATGACATTTTTCCTTTTTCTACGAGAATGTCTGCGAGGGGCAAGCCATGTGCCTGAATCTTCGGTAATAAGCCCTTATGGAATAGAATGTCTGCAACCGCATTAACTAAGAAGTCATGATATGAATAGTCGCCTTTCCTATGATACACGATGCTGTTTCTGATTTCATATACCTTTCCGTCAGCACCAAATTTGACATAATCGGTCAAGTCGGCGAATATTTCACCATTCATCTGCATAGTTTTGAGATAGCCTTTTAGTTTCAGCTTCCAGAATTCTGGCTTATCACCATATTCATTTGCAAATCTTTTGGCTAAATCCTGCTGGTTGGCTGGGCTATCCAAAAACCTAATAATCTCCTGCGGAATATCTATGTTAAAATTACTCCTTTTGCCCTCCCCGTAGTATTCCTTCTCCTCCTGTTCTTCTGGTTTCCATTCTTGAATCGGCTTAAATTCAGGCTTAGGGTTAACCAGCTTATAGATGAAAATTCCATCGTGGCTGTTCCTCTGGGCGAGGTCAACGAATTCGTAGGGATTTAGTCGTTGGATAGCCCAGTGATAACTTTCGCTCAACGTTTTGACCTCATCCAAATCTTCGCCTTCGTTCGTATAAAATGCGAATTGAGTTTTGGCGTTGCCTCGGATTCCTTTCAGGTCGCTTACGAATTGTGTCCCCATCAGCATCGCCCCCCGTTTGCGGATAAGAGCCATTATCGATGGAAGCACAGGCTTCTCCTCGTTTCTGAATTGCGAAGCCTCATCTATAAAAAGCATTGTCCCTGCTCTTGGGCTATCCTTCTGCAATAGTTCCTTATACAGAGTTCGGAGTATCCAGTCACCATAGAACCGAAACGCTCTGATATCCATATCTTCAAAAGAAATTACGAGATTGTCTGGCAGGGAATAATCTGCCACCTTATCCATATAAACCCTGCTTAACTGCCTTGCTATCGCATTATAAGCCCCTGTTGTTATTATGTCATCTTTTGCATGCTGTTGCATTTCTTCAAATAATATTTTCTTAAAATCCTGCCACGATTGCGATTTTGACGCAATATTCTTCACAATATCGGGTATTGCTCTGTAGGTGGTTGCATCTCCCTGAAAAGCGGTCTCCCATGCTTCTGCAAAGCTATTCGGGTCTTTAAAGACATTTGGTGCATATTCTTTCAAGAAAAGCGTAGGTATGCCCATCTCTTTGTAATGGTCTTGTGGGTCAAACTGAAAAATAATTTTTTTAAACTGCTTCAATTGGTCAATAATGAACATGGTCAGAACACTTTTTCCAGAACCAGCAACGCCTGAAATCGTCATGTTATTCTGACCCTTCAGTGATAGAAAATCCTCTTCTAATTCCAGCTTTCTTGGATACAACTCAAACCGCTTGATTTCTCTACCTGATTTCTCGTCTGACTTCGCATACTGAATCTCCTTGACAACTGCAATTACGTATAATCCGCTTTTTTTTGGTGTCTCCTCCTGCTTTTTGTTAAGAATTATTAGGGTCATTACGAAACTTAAAATGGCTATAAGTATGCCGAAATTATGCAAAAAAGGATATGTAAAGAAGAAGATAGCAAAACTAAATAACGTTGATATTGCTAGAATCTGCGGAATTGAGCTTTTAATGTGTGGTTTCATTTATTCACCTTCTTACTTTTCCTTTGAAGGTTCAGATTATTAGCGCTTTCGGTATCCAGAATCTCTAACAGAATCAGAGACTGTCCGATTAATTCAGAGGTGTCTATCTTATCGGGCAAAGTCATTAGCATAGGTAATAGTGGCGAATCGGGAAATTTCTTAGCGAAGCTGTGTTTAAGTTTTGATATTGATACCTTTGTTTTTTCCTCTAACCAGCTTTTCAAACTCATCACTAATACTATATCGCATAGAAGAATTAATATACAGTAATGTAATCTGTATTCAAATGGGCAAATTAAATTCTGATGATGAGGGAATACAGACGGTGAACTCGCTAAAGCACTACATTAATGGCTGTTATTACTGCAACTTAATCTATGACTTTGTAATCAAAAGTAAATCTAAGGAATTTTTAGCTAAACCTTTATCAAAACATCTCATCGCAAAAGAGTTTGAGAAACAGAAAAAGATGTCTTATAAAACAGCAATTAAACATATTAATGACTTAATAGAAGCGGGCTATCTCATTGATTTCAACGATGCCATCCGAAAAGCTATTCTAAAAGAACACGGAATAACCCGTATATTTAAAAGCGGGGATTATAAACCTTATTTTGCCGGTCAACCACTCCCCCTAAGCGAAGTGCTATACTCAAGAAGCAGTGATATTAACAGCATCGAACTAATACGCTACACTTCCAATTGGATTAAGAGACTACCTTAAAGTCTGTTGCTAAAACCTCAACCTCATAACCGCCTTTCCATTCGGTAAAACCGCTTCAAAATCGTATCCTTCCTGTATGTATTTCTCCACATCCTTCACCGGTATCACCTTCTGCTTTGCTCCGTTCTCCGTCATCGCACCTGCTACCTTGTCCCTTAACAACTGCTGAAAGTCTTCGTTGCTAATATTCGTTAAATCTATCTTGTCTATCTCTTCCTGCTTGTAGCCTACTGCCGATAAGAGCTGTTGCTGTAAGAACAATTTAGCGTTGTCCTCGGATACTTCGGATATTCTGGTCTCAAGGAATTTAAGGCATTTCTTATAAGATTCCCTCATCTCCTCTATCATATCAGGAGGTAATCTTTTGTTAGTGGAGTATCGGGCTTCTATGTCGCCTTTATGACCCATTATGAACTGCCTCCAAGGGTGCGATATAAGCCCCTTTGATTCCGCTATGTCTAAGGCTGTGCTGAAATATGCTCGCAAAACGTAAGGTCGCCAATTAAAACCAGCATTAACAATAGCCTTCTTAATGTCTCTTGCTACTAACGCTGTTCTTAGATGTTCATTTCGCTCCTTTCCTCTTTTCTTCTCTCCTTTTGGGTCTAATTGCAAAACAGGGGAATTAACTGTTAGTTTTTCTTCTTCCAATACCCTCTTTCCTAAATACTCTGCTAAATAGTCCAATCCTTCCTTGCCCAGAAATGTAAAATACTCATTTCTTGCCTTAGACAGATTGCTCCTTATTCTAATTTTTGCAGGAATTTTCTCAAATTCTACTCCTGTGCTTGATATTTTAACGCCTTCAATATCTGAAAGTCTGAGGCAATCTGTCCCTTCGTAATCTCCTAATGCTTCTGGTCTTAAACCAGAATATGCCATTAATGAAATCGATACCCTTGCTCTTGGAGTAGCCATTCTTAATATCTTTCCTAATTCCTCTTTACTCGGCACTCTCTCATTTTCCGACCTAATATTTCGGTTCTCATCTTTTATGTTGATGCTAAGTTTCACATTGACTCCATTGAATTTAAGCCACGAAATCAATGGTTTCTCTACATAAGAAATATATGAGCCAGCCCTACCTTCTGCCTCAAACTTCCTGATTATGTCCATGACTCTATATCTAAAATCATCTCTCCTTGCAAGTTCTAATAATTCTGTTGGATTTGTATTATCCCGCTCACACCACAAAAGCAAGTGCCTAAAATAAGTGTCTGCTGTGATTACTGAATGTGCCTTTAGGTTTTCATACCATCTCTTCAATTGTAGATTAAAATCTGGGCTACCCTCTGTAATGTATTTCTTATATTTCGGTTCCCGTGTCATATGTAGATAATCCAAACAAATATAAAAAATATCCGTTTATTTAATTAAAAGGATAGGTAGGGATTCGAACC
>JAKAYB010000129.1 GCA_021826925.1 Thermoplasmata archaeon
CCTTTTCCGCTCGCTGGAAGCTTCTTAGGGCAAAAGAATCCGCCTGTTCTCTCGTAACGCCGAATTTGTTTGCCGATCTATCTGCGGAAACACCCATATGTTCATAGTAAAACGCATCAAGTAAGCCGTCAGTCAACATACTGTCGTTCATTTCTACCTTTTTGGCCAAAAGTTGCTTAACACCCCATCTCATTTCAGGTGGGATCAAGAGTGGAGTTCTGCTCATATTCTCTGTTCCGCCCGCTATGATAAGATCTCTTTCACCGAGCATGATTTCTCTGGATGCGTTTTCAACAGCCAGCATTCCTGAAGCACAAACAGTGTTGACCGTATACTTTATTGTCTTGTCGGGAAGCCCAGCCAAAGAAGAGACCTGGCCGGCGGGGTTTTGTCCAACGCCAGCCTGAATAACATTTCCAAATATGACTTCCTGTATATCCTTGGGTTCTATTCCCGCATCCTTTATAACCGAAGTAACGGCCCTTGATCCAAGCACAGGGGCACTTGTGTTTATTAGGCTTTTTCCGAATCGCCCTATTGGTGTTCGGGAGGCAGAAACTATGTACACGTCTTTAGAGATCATAAGTGTTAATCGCTACAATTAATATAATGCTAACACGTCCATTGGATTTTAAAATATGTATGCGAAAAATCCTCTCTCATAAAAGAGTAGGTGAAAACGAGTGAAACACAGGAGGAAGGTATTTGTCAATGGTGCTGTCGTTGATCTTCTCATGACAAAGACAGGGAAAATGGCTGAAATGTTCATTGTTGACATTCTTGTGGTAGAATGTTATAAAGATCACTTCCAGCTCCTATTCCAATCCATAGCATACATATTTTTGCCAAAGAATTATTGGAATTCTGGGTATCTCCCGAGGACATTTAGTATTAGCTTAAAATAATGAACAACTGCAGTTCGGTTCATTGTGCTCTATTTAAACAGTTTGAGTCCATTTTCTTTAAAAACTTTAAAGTGCTCATCTAATGTGTAAAGTGAGCACCCGTTGTTTATAGCTATAGACGCAATAATCGCATCTATTCTTGGGACTGTTTTTTCCTTTCTTTCCGCGCTTAACTCCATTACATCAGATAGTATACAGTCTTTTTTTCGTATCCCAGTGTTGGTATCTACAGAACTAAGCGTGAATCCTTAGAATATTTTTCTATGCCATAAAGCACCTCGTGCATGTTCACCGAGCTTGTACAGTATTGCTTCCCACTTTCAATGATTCTAAGCATTAATCCCTCCTCCTTATTCGAGTTCTTGTCTAGCATCTCGATTATGACATCAGTGTCCAGCAGAATCAATCTCTCTTCTCCCACCTTTTCTCCTCGATCTCTTTGAGAATTTTCTCCTTACTTTCAAATTCAATGCTTCCCCTTAAGGACTTAAGTATATCCTTCTTGCTCTGTGAATTGATTAATCTGTCCAGAAGCTCGCTGAAACTCTCATTCTCTTTCTTATACCCTTTTAACTCATTGTAAACTGAATTCTTAATTGTGATAGTTTTTGACATAACATATGTTTATGTTTAAACATACTATTAATTTTTACAAACGGAGCGCCAAAGACTACTTTACTATGCAGCGTCTAATTCGCCTTCACTAAATCCTGATAAAGCCGGATACTCCCAGAAAATTATTAATGCAGTTTCTTTAACATTTGAGAGCAGGAATTCCCCTTTCGCAATATAGTGGATGAAAGCGAGCAAAAGTTTATTATTTTACTAAGGAAACTACGATGTTCACTGGAGGAGAGAAGTGAAAGAGGTCGGATCGCATGTTGCTTCGTGCTTATCTGGATCCGTAAAATCATACTTAACATTACGGGTAGAGTACCCTCGGGCCAGGGGGAAATCAAGCCCATGAAGATTCCGCCAGCATCCTTTGAAGTGGTAAGTTCCCTGCGAAAGCGAGTGAATGTCACGTTACTGTAATTGTATTTTATTTGCGCTCAAACGATAATGTACATGCTATACTGCCAATTTAGGACGTTTAAGCAAAATATATTGCAGGTCCATAAGACAAAACTTTACACTATTGAGCACTATAGATAACTATGGTAGTTTCAACGATACAGATAAGTGATGGAACAAAGAAGACGTTGCAGTCAATGAAATTACATCCAAGAGAGACTTATGAAGAAGTGAACGAAAGGATGCTTGAGGGCCTTAGTGAACTTAATAAACAGACAATAGCAGAAATAGAAGAAGCTAGAAAAGAAATCGAATATGGGAAATTCGTCACACATGAACAGGTAAAAAAGGATCTTGGGCTTTAATGAAATACGAGATTATCTGTCCATTTCTGAGGTTAAACAGCTAAAAAGCCTTGACAGATCTATTTCCAAGAGAATTTATGAAAAGGTGGATGCTTTATAAATCCGGAACTGTATGTAGAGAAGCTCGTTAGATATCCATATTATGGGCTAAGAGTTGGAGATTATAGAGTGATCCTAGACATTAAGCATAAATATGTTAGAATATTGATTTTGAAGGGAGGTCATAGAAGCACTGTTAACCGATAGTTATCAGTGATATATTAATGCATTATCACTGGGTACGGATACAAAATGAATGAAGATCTTAGAATAATTTATCGGTTCATATTAGAGAGAAACTCAGGATTTTGTCCATTGCAAAAATAGAATGATCTGAAAAAGGATTAGTTCAAGACGGACCCTTCTTCTACTTCCTTCTGGTGCTTTACTCTCTTTTTGATGACATACCTTGTGACATAACCTGCCACTGCATTAACTGTTTTCTTTGATGCATCTTTCATGGATGTTTTTAAGAGTTCTTTGTTGCTATCAAAACTTTCATTAAATAGATCTTGATTCTTGTCTACCAGTTCTTCCGCAATTCTCTTTACATTTGAAGGCCTTATACTTCCCATTGAACATCTAACCTAAAGTTCCACGTCATCTTATATGTAAATATAAGCATTCCTCTCTATGTTTGCATTTAGGAATTATCTGTTAAAACCTTCATTTTGCATTCCATTGCGATTCTTTGGTTTAAGTACTGCTCCTAGTATCGTAACAATGACACCAGCGATGGCGAGTACGATTCCGAGAATTAATAACAGAGCCATTGCCACTACGCCTCCTGAATTAGTTATTAGAGCTGTTGTGACTGTTGAAACAGAAGAAGACAGCGATACTACGGCAAAAGTTCCGCTTATATTGTCGTAAACAAAGGCTGTGATGGAATCAGAAACTGTTTTCGTCAATGGATGTACTTCATATTTCGCAATATTTGAAGAATTTACATTGGAGAGATCGCTGAAACTCACAAGATAGGTTGAGCTTGATTTAGATTCAATAGTGAATATATTGCCTGATGCGACTTTTATCCCTTTGGACGCAAATATTCCTTGAGAATCTTTTGTCAACGTTAGAGTCGCAGATGATGTAAAGTGGGCTGCGCCAAAAGTACCAACGGCAGCAAAAACTACCCCAACAACAAGTATTATTATTCCAATTAGTAATAATTTTTTCCTCATTGCATTGATATAAATATGTGATATAAAAACATTAGCATAGACTAGCGTCTCCAAGCGCATCCTTTGGGAGGTGGTCCAAAGTGGAGCCTTGGGGGAAAATTCGTTATCTTTTATAACGAGTTCAAAATAATGGATGTATGTCGTTAGATGTTAAAGAGAATTTTATTAATATCAACGGGTCAAGTATTTTCCATCGTTTTTCATATCGCAATGAAAACAAGAGAAGTGTCGTGTTGTTGCACGGTTGGTCTTTCACGTCACAAAACTGGGAAGATGTAGGCGCTTTCGAGAAATTCGATAAACTTTCAATGAATGTGTACGCTTTCGATTACCCAGGTTTTGGGAAGTCTCCCTCATCGCCTACTTATGGCATAAGTAGAGGGGAACTGAAGAACGGCCCAATAATGCTGAGGGACTACATGCATGCAGTAGGCCTAGATCATGCC
>JAKAYB010000130.1 GCA_021826925.1 Thermoplasmata archaeon
TTTGTCGTAACACCATCGACAATACCCATTGCAACGCCTTCCTTTATCTCTTCAACGTTTGATGTATCAAGAAATATTTTCATAATATGTCTCCTTTCTAAAGCATTCCTCCGAAACTTTCACTATATCGTCCACGCCCATATGAAAGTAATCAAAGAGTTCCCATGATTTACCGGATTTCCCAAACGTGTCCATCATGCCCAGGCGCTTCAGATGAACAGGATGGTTCTCGGAAATTACTTCGGCCACCCTGCTACCAAGACCGTTGTATATGGAATGTTCCTCAACCGTTACTATTCTACCTGTTTCGTTTGCAGCCTTAATTATTGCTTTCTTGTCAATCGGCTTAATTGAAGACATGTTGATCACACGAACGCCAATACCCTTTTGCTTTAGTATTTCGGCGGCCTTCAGCGCAAAAGACACCATTACACCCATGCCAATGATCGTAATATCGCTGCCGTCACGCAAAGTTGACGACACGCCCGGATGAAAACTATAGTTATCGTCATATAAAAGCGGGAATTTTTCCCTTGAGAGTCGCACATAATTCGGCCCGGTTCCAGATTCTACAAGATAGTCTATAACGCTCCTTGCCTCATAAGAATCCGCCGGCACTATGACCTTCATGTTGGGTAAGCCCGACATTATTCCAACATCCTCGACGATCTGATGTGTAGCACCATCCTCGCCTACAGTTATGCCTGCATGGGTAACGACAAAATTGACATCCAGATTATTGTAGCACACCGATTGCCTCATTTGTTCATATGTCCTCATCAAGAAAACGGCGAACGTTGAGGCAAACACTTTTTTCCCGCTGAGAGCAAGGCCTGCGGCGGCCGTTACCATAGATTGTTCAGATATGCCCATATTGAAAAAGCGATCCGGAAATTTCTTCCCGAAGATCGAGGTCTTTGTAGAAGATGAGAGATCTGCATCAAGAACGACGAGATTCTTGTGTCCCTCACCGAGAATGGCAAGCTCTTCTCCGTAGGTTTCGCGCAAACTCTCTGAAATCATTTGAATTATTCACCACCAGAAAGTTCGGAAATAGCAAGCCTGTACTCTTCCTCTGAAGCCGGAGGAGAACCGTGGTACTTTGGATTATTTTCCATGTAACTCACGCCTTTTCCTTTAACGGTATTCGCTACTACGAAAGTGGGTTTTTCCAGTGACTCCTTTGCCTCTTCTATTGCTGAAATAATCTGGTTATGATCATGACCGTCTATTTCAATGACATTCCACCCAAAGCTGGCGATCATGTCCGGTATATTATTTAGAGGCATAATATCCCGGGTGAAGCCATCAAGCTGTATCCTGTTCCGATCAAGTATCGCTATAAGATTATTCAAGTGATACTTATTGGCGGCCATTATTGATTCCCAAATATTTCCTTCCTCAATTTCGCCATCGCCGACCAGCACAAAAACACGATACGAACGCTGATCGAGCTTTCCGGCAAGTGCCATTCCAACCCCAACACCAAGACCCTGCCCGAGTGACCCCGTGGATACCTCGACGCCTGGAACACCCCTGTGAACATGCCCTTCAAGTTTGGAATTTAATTTTCTGAAACCGGAAAGAAAGGACTCTGGAAAAAATCCCCTTACCGAAAGTGTCGCATAAAGGCCGGGAGATGCATGCCCCTTACTCATTATAAATCGATCTCTATCTGGATCATCGGGATGGAGTGGATCGATATTCATCTCCTTAAAATAAAGAACTGTTAGTATATCTGCAGCACTTAAAGATCCACCAGGATGGCCGCTTTTCGCAGAATAAACCATTTCAATTACTTTTCGTCTTATCACATTAGAAATGCGCTTAAGGTCCACAACGTCATAGGCTTCCATTATTATTTACACCGCACCGCTATAGATTTCCGAATCTATATGCCAAATAGGTCTATTGCAGTAAGAATAAAAATGTTTTTTATGGTAATTGTTGACAAAGATCAGGAGATCATGTCCATGCCATGATCGCTTTCAACTTCGCCGGCCATCTCCGGATAAACACTTGTAGTTAAGCCAGTGGCTACAACAAGAACCTGAACCGTTCCACTTTCTACCCTGTTATCAACAGTCGTTCCCCATATGATCCTTGTGTTTTTACCGACCCTCTTACGTATCATATCAGAAGCGTTGCTTGTTTCTTCAAGCTGGAGATCCTTTCCACCGATAACGTTAACGATGACGCCTGAAGCTTTGGACATATCGAGCTGAAGGAACGGAGAGGCTAGTGCCTTCTGCACTGCATCGCTCACCCTTGTGCCAGGTTCTCCCATGCCCTGTCCCATACCTATCATTGCAAGGCCAGTATCCTTCATTATGGTCCTAAGATCGTTAAAGTCAAGATTTATTAGACCAGGCTTGGTTATTAAATCGGATATGCCTGTTATCGCCCTTACCATGACCTCATCAGCAAACCTGAAAGCCTTCTCCATAGGCATATCAGGGACAAGTTCAACAAGCTTGTCGTTCGGTATGAGTATTACACAGTCAGATGCTCTGATCAGTTTTCTCAGACCCCACATTGCATTCTTGAGCCTCACGGAACCTTCAGACGTGAAAGGCATGGTAACAACTGAGATGGTTAGAGATCCTCCTTCCTTGGCCCGAGAAGCGATGTAATATGCCGATCCCGTTCCGGTTCCACCACCGAGACCCGCAGCAACAAAGGCAATGTCTACGCCGGAAGTATATTTTACGATTTCCTGATCGGATTCCTTTGCAGCCTGCTCACCAACCTTTGGATCGGCACCCGAGCCAAGGCCTCTTGTGAGATTCTTGCCAAGCAGCACCTTGTGATTCGCTTTTATTTTGAGTAAATGTGCAGCATCCGTATTGCACGCGATGAGAGATGCTCCTGCAATACCTTCCTTCATGAGCCTATTGATCGTGTTTGATCCGGCTCCACCCGCTCCAAAGACTCTTATCTTTACCTTTAATTTATCTAAATATTCCTGTAATTCTTCCTCGGAAGTACCTATCTTTTCCTCTTCTTCTTCAAAATCAGACATGCTTGGTGTTACCATAATTATTTACAGATAACACGTACTTGGTTTTAAAATTTATCATAGCTGGGAAAAACATATGAGGATATTTGACTATCTTGTGAGCCAATCTGTCCTCTTCCAGAATGTGAAAAGCCCATAAATGGTCGAACAGAACATTATCAGCAGGGCTATAGATCCGTAAGCAATGGTTCTCAACTTCTGACCCGGCGTAATCTGTGATGCAACCTTTGTGAGAAATACTGCACTCCCAGCATATCCTATGACTCCGATACCTATTCTTCCAGCCATGTGGCTGGCAAACCTGTCAAGAGCTGTGAAATCCAAGAAATCATGAGGTCTCAACGGATCGAAAAAATATGGGTGGAAGTTTAAGAATATTCCCACTCTGATGAGGGCCATTACCAATGTAAAGACTGGCAATATGTAAACATAAGATAATTCAAAACTGTAGAATCTCCCCGCTTTTGTCATAGTGCCATCCTTGATCTCTCTGCCTAATCGAACCCATCCCGATCTTCCCCACCTGACGCTCTGCTTCCAGAATTTTTTCAAAGACGCCTGGGGATACGTCTCGACCTTTGTATCAAAATCCTTGACAGCGAGCAATCCTTTTCTGATTATATAATTGGTCATTAACCAATCCTCACCAAGTTGGCTTGGTCTGCCAAGAACCTTGGAGTGAACGAACTCATCAGAGAGTATGAATGGTTTTATGACTTTCGTATCATACATAGCACAGGGGCCATCAAGATTCATGACGCTCCCATGGAAGGACATTGCTTTGTAAACAACCTCTTTAGAACGTTCTATGAACTCCGACATGTATCCTATTTTGCTATATGTTCTCCTGACCGTAATGTTTGCACCAACGCCCCCAACACCATCAGTAAATCTAC
>JAKAYB010000032.1 GCA_021826925.1 Thermoplasmata archaeon
TAATCATCTTACTAATATAATGTATTCATTATATAAGGATCTTTCGGTCCATAATGCTGCATCCACATAAAAGTGTGGCACATCAGACTGAATAGTTACTCTCAAAGACAAATTTTAAATAAAATCTCGGATACGTGAGAGGACATTAGTATGAAAGACAGCTATGATTACGATATTGTGGTCGCGGGTGGTGGACTATCAGGTACCGTCGCAGCAGCAATGGCAGCTAAAGCTGGTTTGAAGGTAATTATTCTTGACAGAAATGATCAGGATAACGTAGGCCGAAAGACAATATCCGGGTGGATATGTGGAGATGCTGTAGCCGGTTCTCATATAGATTATATAACAAAGAAGCTTGGGGTTTCTTTTGGAAAACCTGAATTGGATAGAGAAGTTGACGGTGTATATGCCATATCCCCTGATCTTTCCACTCGTTTCAAGTTTGACGGCGTGGGCTATACTCTTGACAGGCCAGAGTTTGAGACAAAGCTTTTGAACATAGCCCTCAAGGCTGGTGCCGATTACAAGCCTCAGTTCGAGGTAGACGGGCCATTAATTGAATCAAACAGGATCGTTGGCGTTTACGGGCGAGATAAGGATAAAAACGAGATTAAATTTCACTCAAAGGTTGTCATTGATGCTTTAGGTGTATCAACCGTCATCAGGAGGAAACTTCCAGAAAATCCATATGTCGATAGAACAGTTGACATAGATGATCTGGAATATACTGGCCGTTACATCTATGAATTCGAGCTTGATCATTCAGATCTCAGTTACTATGATCCGGACAATGCTCTGATCCATTTAAACAACGAGATCGCACCTGGAGGTTATGGCTGGGTCTTTCCTAAGAGTGGAAACAAGATCAACGTAGGCCTAGGCGTTCAAAAAACAAGCTTGGAGATAAGAAACAAAGCCATGGGGCGCTCAGACAACCTTCAGAGCCTGATTGATCAGTACGTGAAATGGAATCCAGTTTTCAAGAACCTTAAATTGTTCAACAAAAACAACAACGGTAAGGGAAACTGGTCTGTTGCCGTGAGGAGGCAGATGGAATCCCTGGTCTATGAAGGCTATCTCGGTGCTGGAGACAGCATGGTTATGCCCAACCCGATAAGCGCGGGAGGTATAGGCCCTGCGCTCATTTCTGGAGTTCTTGCCGGAGAGAATGCAGCCCTTGCTGTGGAGAATAGAGACACTAGCATAAGAGGAATGTGGAAATATAACCTCGAGTTCAATGACGCATATGGAAAGAAGACTGCCGGAATGGAAATATTCAGAATATACCTTCAGTCCCTTAACAACAAAATCCTCAACTATGGAATGAACAAATTTCTTACAACAAAGGAAGCTTCCGACATAACACTTGGACTTGTTCCTGAACTGAGTCTTGCATCGAAGTTCAAATTCGTACTGAAAGGAGCAAGCAACATTAACGCCTTTAGAAACCTTGTTTTCGTCATGTCAAAAATGAAGGAAATGAACGCCATTTATGAGAACTACCCAAAGAGTCCTGATGAGTTCATATCCTTCAAGAATAAGGTGAAGGAAAACATAGAGGACGCGAAGGCTAGGTTCAGACCTAATCCCGTTTAGTTCTTCTATAATATTCACAATATTTGTTTATCTTACATTTTTCGCACAGCGGGTGCACTGGCCTGCAAATAGTCTTCCCAAACTCCACCATTGTGGGGTTGAAGCCAATCCACATCTTTTTTGGCACTATTTTTTTAAGAATAAGTTCTGTTTCTTCAGGATCTGATGATCTGGACCACCCTATTCTGACACTTATCCTCTGAACATGAGTGTCAACGGCAATAGCCGGAATAGACATAGAGTCTGATAGAACAACATTTGCTGTCTTTCTGCCTACCCCGGGTATCCTTGTCATGTCTTCAAGCCTTTCCGGGACCTTTCCACCGAATTCGTTAACGATCAAGCGGGCAGCGTTTATTATTCTCTGAGATTTCACATTGCTAAAACCGACTCTTGCTATAAGTTTCCTTACATCACGAACATCTGCTCTGCTCAAATTTTCCGCAGTTCCGTATTTGTTGTAAAGGCTTCTTGCGGCGGCATCCGTAACCTCATCCTTGGTCCTGTGGGAAAGCATTGTTGTGATGAGGACCCAGAACGGGTCTTTGAACTCAAAATGATGAGGTGGGCTCATCTTCTTTATTTCCTTATATATCTGCGGAAACGTCTCAATTGCTTTTTTCCTGTTCAATGTTCCAGTAGCTCCTTATTTCTCTGCTCTTCGTAGCAACACTATTCGCCCCGACGAGAGTGATCATTGCAAGTTTTATGTTTGTTATCAGCGGTATCCCGTACTTTACGGAGAGTCTCCTAATCTGGTTCCCATCCCGGATCGGCCCGGAACGAAGCGAAGGCGTATTTACAACTATATCTGGCTTATGCTCGAGTATGAAATCCTCAACGTTTGGCCTGCGTAGATCCTCCATTTTATATACAACATCACAGTCAATGCCATTTTCTGCTAAGACCCTTCTTGTTCCGGGGGTGGCGAAGATCTTGATGCCAATATCTGAAAACTCTTTTCCGATACTCACGATCTGATCCTTATCCTCATCCCTGACCGATATGAGCGCAACAGAATTTTCATGCAGCGATATCCTGTGGAATTTTAGATATTTTGCGACGGCCTCTTCCAGGGTCTTTCCTGGGAGCATGGCTTCTCCTGTGGATTTCATTTCCGGCCCAAGGACGGCGTCAACGTCCAGAAATCTGTTGAAAGGAAATGCTGGAATCTTGACGAAATATCCAGGGTTGTTCTTACTTATCCTTCTTATTTTTCCCTCCATTATTGCATAATATGCCTCATTGACCCAGTCTATGCCAGTCGCCTTGCAGACAAAAGGCACAGATCGGCTTGCTCTGGCGTTCAGCTCTATGATCATAATCTCGCCATCCTTAACCGCCAGCTGAAGGTTCGAAAGTCCAGTCAGATCATACTCTCTGGAAAGCATGTCAACAATCTTCTGAATGCTCTTTACAAGTTTCGCATCAGGTATTCCTGGCCCCATCAGCATAGTTGCATCCCCAGAGTGCGTTCCTGCCTCCTCTACATGAGTTAGGATTCCACATATTACTGATTTTCTTCCATTCGAGATAAAATCAACGTCGATCTCCGTTGCATTTTCTATATACTTGCTTATGAGTATGTGGGAATCTGGTTTATCTTCAAACAAGTTGGCGAGTCTTTCATGAAGGGTTTCCCTATCTGTGATTATGTCCATTGCCCTTCCGCCTATGATAAAGCTGCTCCTGACAATAACAGGTAACTCTATGTTTTGAGATATTTCCACGGCTTCCTGCATATGGTTCACTATTATGAAATCAGGCTGTTTAAGCCCAAAAAATTTCAAGTTCTTAGAAAATTTCGTTCGGTCCTCAATCTTTTCAATATTCTCCGGCGACGTACCGAGAAAGATATCTGGGCCAAATATCTCCTGCAGTGGCATAGCCATGTTCTGCCCTGTCTGACCAGAAAACTGCACAATAATCTTGCATGGACTTTCTCTTCGTACTATATTCGACACATGTTCGATAGTCAGCGGTTCAAAGTAGAGTGTATCCGATATGTCAAAATCCGTTGAAACCGTTTCCGGGTTGCTGTTTATCATCACCGCCCTGTAGCCATGTTTCTTCAGTGAAGCTATCATCTTTACGGAGACATAATCAAACTCTAAGCCCTGCGATATCCTGTTCGGTCCGGATCCAATTATCAAGACCGTTCCTTTTTTGTCCGTAGGCGGTGAGAACTCGTCCTGTTCGTCGTATGTAGAATAGAAGTAAGGAGTTTTAGCCTCAAACTCACCAGAACATGTGTCTATGGCCTTATAGACTGGGAGAATGTCTCTGCGGAATCTTTCCTTCACGAGATCGGTCTCGGATATTCCGGTGAATGCAGATATGACCAAATCTGGAATTCCAAGCTTCTTGACCTCAATTAGATCGAAAGGAATGAAGCCACGTTTCATTCTTGAGATTCTCTCGGTGAGATTCTTTAGCTTTTCTATGAAATAAGAATCTATCCTCGAAAGTTTGGCAATCTTCTCAGGATTTATTTTACGAAGGAGTGCCTCGATTATGGCGTAGATCCTCAGGTCCGAGGGCTGGGACAATAAGGACTCAAGATCATGCTCGTGGTTCGATAGAAGGATGCGGCTGGACTCCGGTGTGTCGAGGGAAGCGATAGCTTTCATGAACGCTTCTTCGAACGTCCTTCCGATACCCATAACTTCGCCTATGGATTTCATCTGCACGCCTATAGTCCTATCGGTGGAAAACTTGTCAAACGGCCATCTTGGAATCTTTACAGTGACATAATCAAGCGACGGCTCAAAGGCGGCATAGGTCGATTTTGTTATTGGATTGATGATCTCATTAAGGTTATAGCCCACTGCAATCTTGGTCGCTATTCTTGCGATCGGGTATCCGCTCGCCTTGGATGCGAGGGCAGATGATCTGGAAGTCCTCGGGTTGACTTCTATGACGTAGTATTTATTGAGCTCCTGATCGAGCGCGAACTGGACATTGCATGCTCCCTTGATGCCTATGGCTGAAACGATCTTTATGGATGCATCCCTAAGCATTTGGTATTCTATGTCGCTCAATGTCTGTGAGGGTGTAACAACAACGCTCTCACCCGTATGAACGCCCATTGGATCGAGGTTCTCCATGTTGCAAACGATTACGCAATTACCTTCATTGTCTCTCACCACCTCGTATTCGATCTCCTTGAGCCCCTCGATGGATTCCTCAAGCTCTAGTTCTTCATCGGGATGTGCATAGAAGAAGTCGTTACACAGTTCCATCAATTGATCCTTATCCCTGACGATAAGCCCCCCTGATCCGCCAAGGGAAAACGAGGTCCTCACTATCGCCGGAATAAATTTTAGTTCTTCAATTCCGGATTTGAAAGAATCTTTGCTGAGCCTGACGGAAGCGGCAATAGGCTCTCCTAGTCTGTTCATCAGGTCGTGGAAACTCCTCCTGTCCTCAGCGATCTCTATGGATTCTATCGGTGTTCCGAGAACCTTTATTCCATGAGTGTCCAAAACATGTTTTTTGTCAAGCTCTATGGCGAGATTTAATGCAGTCTGGCCACCCATTGTCGGAAGGATAGCGTCGACATGTTCCGCCTCTATGATATCCAGGACAGAATCAATATTTATAGGTTCTATGTAAACGCGATCAGCTATCTCATGATCGGTCTGGATGGTTGCAGGATTAGAGTTGAGGAGAACGACCCTGATTCCCTCTTCTCTCAGTGAGAGGCATGCCTGTGATCCTGAATAGTCAAATTCAGCTGCCTGGCCGATGATAACTGGGCCGGAACCCAGGACTAGGACGGTTTTTATGCTCCTGTCAATCGGCATGCCGCTTTGCTACCTCCTTTTGAATAAATTCAAAGAAAACCTTGGCATCATGCGGCCCAGGAGAGGCCTCCGGATGGTATTGAATTGAATATATTGGCAAAAATGAGTGTTTCAGGCCTTCAACGGTGCCATCGTTTAGGTCCTTCTGCGTGACCTGTAGTCCTGTGGATTTCATGGAAGCTTCATCCACTGCATATCCATGGTTGTGTGTTGTTATCAGAATCTTGTTCCCGGCGGAAACAGCATGGTTTGATCCCCTATGCCCAAATTTCATCTTCACAGTTTTTGCGCCAAACGCAAGTGAAATGAGCTGGTGTCCCAGGCAGACACCGAATATCGGCACGGTTCCGGATTTATCCTTTATGAATTCTACCACATTCCCTAGGGATTCGTGACTCGGGTCGCCTGGACCGTTGGATATAAACACGGCATCGTAGTTCCACTCAAGCTCAGGAAAATTATAATTGTATGGAACAACATACAGATCTGCAATTTTTGAGACCTCATTCAGTAGGCTTTTCTTTGTTCCAACGTCAATGTATAGAATCTTATATTTTGAATCAGTGTTGACACCATAAGCCTTCTTGCATGAAACTTTTGAGACAACATCTTCCGCCATTGGATCCCTGAACTCTCTTTTCAGTTCAGGGTATGATGTTATGTATGCCCTCTCCACGCCCCGGTCTCGTATTCTTCTGACGAGAGCTCTGGTATCTATAGTATCTATCCCTGGAACATGATTCCGTATGAGATAATCATTGAAAGAATCCCAATCTGGTCCAGATTTCAGGGTTGCGTGGGCATCCCTTGTTATGAGACCGGACACCTGAGCCTCGGAGCTTTCTTCTCTTCCATGTTCAATGGGGTAGTTTCCTATAGTCGGGGATGCAAAGACGAGTATCTGATTCCTGTATGATGGATCTGATAAGGATTCGAGATAACCAGTCATTGAGGTCGTAAAAACAAGCTCCCCGTATCTCTCGCCCGTATATCCATATCCTGTACCTTCAAATATTGATCCGTCCTGAAGTACAAGAAAACGCTTCATGGAATCACATCCATCTGATCATAGGCGATGGAAGAATAGGTACCTCCAGAATTTTGAAAAAGCATTGAGTTATTTATCTTACTATTCACTGACCTTCAAAAATGAGTATCACCTATATCAATAAAATACTTTTCAACTTTTTTGATTCTAAGACTATTGACTTTCAGATAATACAGCCCAAAGACCTCAATCACCTTTAGATGGCAGTGTACACAAAAAAACTCAACTGAACAAGTCTGCAGTCCTTTGATGACTCAGACCTAATACTAAGGGAATCTTAAAGACCAACTAAAATTAGGCGATGTCTGATTCTGTATGTTTTTTTATCGAAGTAAAATATAGGTTAAAATTCCGATTGTCCGCTTGATAAATTGAACATAGAGCGTGATTTTTTTCTCTTTATTGCAGACTTTAAATCGTCCTCATTGAAACCTTCAGGAAGGCCCTTCCCGTTTAAGTAATCATAGAGCACTAACTTAAGAACATTCATGTAAGTATAATTAAGGACGACGCCAAAAGCGATCAACACAATCCCTGCTATTATGAGCGGCACCACGATAAAGATCGGAAGCGCAGCAGCTAGAAGTAGAATTCCTATCAATAACAGGGCAAAGCCACCGAGAGTAAATATCATCGTGTAGAGATCAACGTACGCGACACCTCCAAACGTAGCTCCAAAGTTTGTTTTGATGGTGGATACACTCTCCTTCACGGCTTTAATCGGCCCAGATTTATTGTCAAGTATCGATGGTATGGCGAAAAATGTTGCAATCGCTATCATTATTGATCCTACAGCACCTATAACGATTTGAGCGATACCTCTGAAACGTGATTCAATTATCCTGAGTATGACTACCAGCATTGTGTAGAACAGTGCCCATTCTAGGGCCTGGAGTCTGTAAGCCCATGCCCTGCCAAAAGCTTCTCTCATTGATATTGGATTCCCTGAGTTATGAGCACGATATGCAATGAGCATCGCAAGAAGAATTAGTGTCGAGACAAAGCCAACAATGATATAGGCGGCTAGAAGGGACAATACATAAATTGCCACAGAACTACTGGTGGAAAAGTTCAGTGGGATTGATATAAAAAGAGAAACGAATGTAAACGCGAAGACAGCTACTGCAATAATACCTGATACTAGAGGATAGTAAAGTACATTCTTGTTTCTGGATACGCTTTCCCTTACCTGCCTTGCCAGCCTCCAGCCAGCTTTCATTCGTTCAAACATGATTCCAGACATTAAAAATGATTACTAAAGAATTGCGTCCTGTTTTTTTCTGCATAAAATAATTTTAAGACTTATGATCAATTATTTAGTTATGCCAAGTCTTTTTCCTATGTCGGAAAATGATGAGATCGCATAATCAAGATCCTTTTTTGAATGCAGAGCCGAAGGCATCAACCTTATTCTGGCTGTTCCTGACGGTACGGTGGGATACACTATCGGCGATGCAAAAACATTCTTTTCCCTGAAAAGACGATCGCTTAATTCTAGGGTCTTTTTCTCGTCCCCAACCATTACCGGAGTAATCGGCGTTTTACTGTGTCCTGTGTTAAATCCAGCTTCGTTGAGGCCCCTCTTAAGGTAGTCAGAATTATCCCAGAGTTTTCTGACAAGGGAGTCATCACTCTCCAATATCTCTATTGATTTTAGGACCGCCGCCGCATCACCTGCATTAAGCGCACTGCTGAAAAGGAATGGCCTGGATTTTCTCTTGAGGTACTCAATGAGATCGCTGCTGCCAGCCACGAATCCACCCATTGATCCTATTGCTTTTGAAAAGGTACCCATTTCAATATCTATCCTGTCTGAAACATTAAAATAGTCACATATACCTCTTCCATGATCTCCGAGAACTCCTTCCCCATGAGCATCATCAACATAACTCATGGCACCATATTTTTCGGAATTTTCGATAATTTCCGGTAACGGTGTTATATCTCCGTCCATGCTAAAAACTCCATCGGATATGACCAGCTTTTTCCCGGAATTTTTGGGTGCCTCTCTTAATTTTTTTTCAAGGTCATTCATATCAAGGTGCTTATACACAACCCTCTGGGCTGAACTTAACCTAACACCGTCAATTATGCTTGCATGGTTGAGTTCCTCGCTGAAAACAACATCTTCTTTTCCGACAAGGACGGGTATGGTACCAGTGTTTGCAAGCAATCCTCCCTGATATACAAGTGCAGACTCCATATGTTTGAACTTCGCAACCTTCTCCTCGAGCTTGATATGTATCTCCTCTGTACCAGCAATAGATCTTACTGCACCTGCACCGACACCATATTCCTCGATCGCGTCTATGGCCGCTTTCTTAACTCTTGGATCATTAGCTAAGCCAAGATAGTTGTTCGAGCACATGTTCAGCATGTCTTTTCCGTCAATCTTAACCCAAGCCCCCTGAGAGCTCTGTAATATCTTTATTGGTATGAATCTTCCTGAACTCTTCAGTTCCTCAATTTCCCTGCTTACCCAATTAAGTCCTTTGGAAACCATGGATAAGTATTTCGCCATGGAATTATAATTTTTGTAATCCATGATCAAGTGGTTGAATTATTTATTATCCACTGGCTACATTGCAATTTTATACTTTAATCGATTGCAGGCATTATGGCTGGAAAATTATTGGTAATAATTTCATCTGGAGAAGAGGCAAGAGAAAAAGCAGTTACCGGACTGAGATTCGCGGTTTTATCTAAAAAGTTCAAATGGATGGACGAAGTTGAAGTGGTTCTGTTTGGCCCGTCGGAGAAACTCGCTACCAAAGACGAAGAATTTAAAGGTCTGATTAAAGAGGGCAGCGATATAGGTATTGTTCCTATCGCATGTTCAAACATCGCACAAAAGGACAATATAACAGAATCGCTCAAGCATCTTGGCTTCTCGGTTGATCCCATCGGGCCAGTGATAACCGGCTTCATGAACAAGGGTTTCGTCCCAATGACATTTTGATGTTTTTTCAATTATCCTGTTCCTTTTAGGACATTGCTCGGTAAGAAAGGACTTCAAAGCCGAAATATAAAATAGATACTCCTACATGTTACATTATGGCAAAGGAACTGATAATATCTGGAATAAAGCCACTTCTTGGCCGTGTGACAGTTTCATGGAAATGGTATGATGAGGCCAACGGAACGGTTGAGTACACATTTTCTAACGTTGGGCAGAAAGAACGATCTGTAGTACTTTATCGATCCGGCTACTATTTTGGAAATGCTTATTTTCCCATTTACCTCGCAAACAAGGGATTCAACACATCGTGGTCGGACAACAAGCCACTTGAGGATCTTGGTATTGAGCGAAATTCAGCCCCCGTTGCTCCTGTAAATTTCAATGGAAAATACCTAGTAGCTTTTGTTTTTACACTATCCCCTGGACAGGTGTGGTCCATGCTTGAGGGTGGATTCCAGGGAGCAGAACCGACCGGTGTTGTAGCTTATCCTGTAAGCTTCAACGGAACGGCCGAATTCTGTGTCCTGTACGATAAAGAGCAGGTCGTAGACTGGGACGAACAAACAGGGACTTCTCTGAAAGGTTTTCTGCCAAACCCAAAAACAGTGAGGAGCGCATATTATGACTGTTCAGCCGATTATGTTCAGCTTTTCAACGATATAGTAACTAAAGGAAATTGTGGTGGATCTTGATCAGTTAAAGGTAACTCAAGGTCTTTCTGGGGACAGGAAATAAACAGAGACTACTATGATCCAAACCGAAAGTGCCACTGCCTCTATCATCTCGAAAAGCCCCAGCCCAAATCCGGTATATATGAAACTCGTAACACTTTGTATTATGCCTGTGATGATGGCAATAAGAGATATAGCTGCCATGACGAGCCCAACAGGAATAAGCGCCAAATGTTTCATTGCATATGTCAGGCTGTAATATATTATCCCTATTGGAAAGAACAGGAAATAGAACAGGGCTGATATAAGGTGTATGTGTGGGTCGGCATTTTCATTGAAACGCCCAACCATAGAAAGCCCTATTGCTCCGATTATTAAAAGTACGGTTGTCGGTACATTCGAAAAACCTTTTCTATACATTCCGTAGGCAAATACGGCTATCATCAAGCCTCCTGCAGTCACTGCGTAGTTGAAAAGGTAAGAATAAGTATGGACACCAAGGTCACTCAGTGCATTCTTGTACCACGAGAAGCCACCAGGAAAAAGAAAAATATTAATCCATATGAGCAAAAGAGTGAAAACAGGGCCAACTATACCAAATACAATCAGCGCTTTTGATTTATCCTCTCTATTCTCCATGAATATGTATATACGTTTTTTAATATAAATTTTTGTTCTTATTCTCTGTCCATATGTGATTATGGCACCACCGTATTATGAAGCAGTCGAGGTTTGGAACATTAATCAGTAGGAAATAAAATTAATAGATAATCTTAATATTTTGTAGTATGAACCATACTGTAACTCGAAACGTTTCTGGCACTGTTATACCCTTTATGCTGTCGGCATTTTCTGTTTTTTCGATCTCAATGGTCGTACAGAGCCTTTCATCGGCTTTTCATGTACCAGTGTCTGTAATATTGATAGCCATTCCCATTGATTTTATAGGTGGAGCTGTAGGCTCCATAATAATCGGAAGAAGTGCTGATAGGATTGGAAGAAAGCCTATGATGATAATTTCTGTGCTCATATTTAGTATAAGCCTAATACTAGCTTCTTTCATTAGAAATTTGTATGAATTATACGTTCTTTGGTTTGCTATAGGGATTGGCGTAAATTCACAGAACGGGATTTCCTATCCCATAATAGTGGAGACGCTAAGAAAATCAACAGGATCAATTGGTGGAGTCATGCAGGGAACGTATTTTCTCGGGTTCTTACTAGATTCTGTATTCTTTTCGTTTGTGCATTCATGGGAGCATTATTTCTTAATATCAGGTATATTTTCGCTGGTTTTGGCATTGCCTGCCACTTTGATGATAATCGAGACAAAAAAAAGAACTCTTCCAAGCAAGCCAAGGCACTGCTTGTCAGGCAATCTGGTTTATTACACCGTGAGTCTCTCTCTGATCGCTGTAGCTGCCTTCATGATCAGTGTTACCCTAATGAGTGTCGTCCCAACATTACTTGAAGAAATTAAGATAAGTAACTCATTCATCATCATTTTTTCAGTCGTAGGTTTTGCCTCGTTTGCATGTGCAGGCTATCTTTCAGATAGGTTTCAAAAATTGAATATTACAATATATTTCTCTATCCTAGCTTTAATTTCCGGCATTTTTCTCTATATCTTCTACCTCCATTCCGTGCTCTTACTTTTCCTTGTTTTGGCTTACGTATCATCTGGTTTCTTTGGATTTATAGGAGTGTGGTCAAGTGAGACCTTTCCCGCAGAGGTACGTGCTTCAGCTACCAACATAGTGCTATCTGCGGGAAGAATCCTAGGCGGTTTTTCTCCCATCTTTTCGGTAATCCTAATTCCAGACTCTCTGAAGGATGGCCTTTCAATAATGATAGCAATTTCTGCAGTAGTTTCTCTTCTCGGGTCGCTCATTTATTTTCGAGCCCAGAAGATCAGAAGCACAGTATTGTGACTCTAGGACAAAGACATTTAACAGTTTTTTTGATAGGCATCCTGTTAACAAGGCAGGCTAACTAAAATTACCCAGGGAAAGTTATTTGATTGCAAACCCTTCTTCTATGAAGGTATAATCTGGATGTTGGTCTATAATATGCTCTTTCCTATGTTTCTTTGTTCATAAAACCATGTGAATTTTAGTTAAGAATATACTCGTTCCTATTCAGAGTTTGTCGAAACAATAGAAGATTTGTTAGCATTCAAACGTTGGTCCTAATGAGATCAAGTGCAATGTTCCACATTGATTACACTCCCACATTATGGTCTTTCATTAATTTCTCTTAAAAAGATCGATCCAGTTCAAATTAATAATGCATCGCATCGTTGAATGGTATATTCAAGGAGATTGAGTCGTCTTAAAATATTTGATGCGCTGTAAGTTCTTCATCATCATTCGGATCATTCGTGAGTCTCAATAAGCGGAAAAACTAGAAAGAGATCAAGAACATGCAAGCTGAAGCAGAAAATGGCAAAAAGCAATTAGTTGAATTGGATTATCGAATGTGTGATATACCATGGTTGAAGAAAATGCAAATAAGGTTCCAGGCGTTAGAGTTGGCATAGATTTGAGAGGTAAGGTTGCCCTGGTCACAGGCTCCAGCTCCGGCCTGGGTATGGAGATTGCTAAGTACCTTGCAAAGGCCGGAGCAACAGTTGCTATTCATTATCATTCGGAGAAACAGCAAGCGGATCAGGTAGCGGCGAATATTGTCGGAAATGGAGGGAAAGCCGTAGTTTTTGGCGGGGATGTCTCAAATAAGAGCGAAGTAGAATCAATATTCAATAGCATAGATGAAGAACTAGGAAGCATAGACATACTTGTCAACAATGCAGGAATTGATGGTAAGAGAGAGCTCTGCGGGGACGACAATACTGAAGACTGGGAGAAGGTCATAGCAATTAATCTCATGGGACCCTACTACTGTGCAAGGGAAGCTGTCAAAAGGATGAAGAAATCTGGACACGGTGTCATAATTAACATCACCTCAGTTCACGAATATCTACCGTGGTCTGGATATACTGCATACTGCAGTGCCAAAGCGGGGCTCTCAATGTTCACCAAAACATTGGCTCAGGAAGTTTCAGATTTTGGTATCCGTGTTGTTGCTGTAGCTCCGGGTGCAATAAAAACTCCAATAAACAAGGCTGTTTGGGGTAATCCAGATACATACAAGGATCTGTTGGAAAAGATCGCTATGCCTCGAATGGGTGAACCCATTGACATAGCCGAGGCTGTAACATTCCTGGCAAGTGATATGGCATCTTACATAACGGGAACAACTCTTGTTGTAGACGGTGGTATGCTCCTTTATCCAGCGTTCAAGCACGGTGGTTAAAGCAGAAACCTCATTTAGGTTGTGTCGGTTCCGGAGACACCATGTTGGTTTCCACGTACACCTTATTGGCTGTGACTATGTTATTGGGATAAACCATTGCCGTTTTGTCCGCTCTCTCAACGAAAGTGTACATTGCAGTTACATCTATAACCTTACCATCATCTCCAAGAAGGTTTATCCTGTCATGTATTTTGAATGGCCTGCTGATCAGCAGTATTAGGCCTGAAACCAGTTGGCCGAGAGTCGAGGCGAGTGCCATTCCGATCACAATCCCAAGGAATCCGCCAAGTGCCACACCAGCAATAGCACCTGCAAATGAACCTACCACTGCCGCTACAAGGGCAGCAACCCCAATAATCCTGAAAACATTTCTGACAGCCGCTGCCGCTCCATGATCATGCTTTATCCTCATGTTCCAGTAAACGATCTGGGAAAAGGCGCTTATTATAAGATATCCAAAGAGTATTGCAAGGAGCACATCAACGTAGCGTGTGTAAGAATATGCAGAAATGTACAGCTTTGCAATCAGGGGTATGATAAAATTATCTATAACCGCTGTAACGGCGATAAAAAGGACTATGTATATTATGAGTTTTACAATAGAATCTCTGATGCCTTTAGTTACTTCTGACACTTACAGATCATAACATTATCCTGTATTTAAATATAATCATAGGTAAAAAAATCATATAAAGGGGGATGATTTTATTACGGTTATACAAATACGTGTGTTCCTGTGATCTTGCATGAAAAGCGTATTAATTGCTCTTGGTGGTAATGCACTTCTTAGAAATGGAGATGATGCGACATATGAATCACAATACAGGCGGGCATTTGAGTCTTTCCAGGGAATGTCACGGATTATATCCGAACACGAAGTAGTGATCACACACGGCAACGGCCCCCAGGTAGGTAATATACTTCTGCAAAACGAATATTCTAACAAAATAACTCCTTCAATGCCGCTTCACTCATGTGGTTCAATGTCTCAGGGCCTAATAGGCGAAATACTTGCAAATGCTTACGATTCCGTGAGAGCAATTTCCGGGATCTCCAAGGAGGCATCTGTAATAATAACACGCACAGTTGTCGATAAGAACGATCCGGCTTTCCAGAAACCGTCCAAGCCAATAGGCCCATATTATGATTTAGAAGAATCAAAGAAAGTAGCCAAGGAACGCGGATGGATTATGCGTGAGGAGAATGGAAAAGGATACCGAAGATTGGTTCCTTCACCCAAACCTATGGATATACTTGAGAGGAACTCCATATTCGGGCTCCTTAAAGACGGATTCTTACCGATATGTGTCGGTGGCGGAGGAATTCCTGTTGTGAGAACTGCAAAGGGATTCGAAGGAGTAGACGCAGTAATAGACAAGGATCTAGGTTCCTCACTGATTGCGACAATACTCGAACTTGAGAAGTTCGTGATCCTTACTGACGTTGATGGTGTCTATATAAACTACGGGCAGCCGGACCAGAAAATTATCAAGCATATCTCTGCCGATGAGGCAGAGAAACTCGTTAATAGCGGTGTTCTTCCAAGTGGAAGTATGGCCCCTAAAGTAATGGCGGCAATCGATTTTGTAAGGAGAGGCGGCAAAGAAGCGATCATTGGATCACTGGATGACGCGGAAAACGTAATATCCGGCTATTCCGGCACAGTTGTAGAAAGATGATAGGTTCAGTGTGGAGGCCCGAAAAGGCCACTTGATGGTTTCTCTATCTTCTTTGCCGTCACAAGATCATTGAGTATATTGTCAAGGTAACCAGATTCC
>JAKAYB010000033.1 GCA_021826925.1 Thermoplasmata archaeon
AGAATGAAAGGAATGGGTGCTCTGGTAACCGTGACCGAGGTTGATCCTGTTAAGGCTGTTGAAGCAGCGATGGATGGCTTCGAGGTCATGCCAATGAACAGGGCTATCAGGGACGCTGATCTTGTTGTCACCGCAACAGGCGTCAAAGATATAGTCACATATGATGATATGCTCGTCGCTAAGAAGAATATACTGCTCGCAAATTCTGGGCATTTCAACAATGAAATAGCTTTCAAGGATCTTGAAGCAAAAAATATGGAAAAGAAGAGTGTGAGAGAAAATGTCACCAGATATAAACTGGAAAACGGGAACCTGATAAACCTGATATCTGATGGTAGGCTTGTTAACCTTGCCTCTGGCCAGGGGCACCCGGTAGAGATAATGGATATGAGTTTTGCTTTACAGGCTCTTGTTGCGGAGTACCTCGTCAAGATGCATAAAGAATTAGACCATAAAGTTTACCCTGTTCCTCCAGAAATAGATAGGTACGTTGCGGACATAAAGTTGAAGACACTTGGGATAACGATCGATCACCTCTCAGAAGAACAGATAAGATATATGAACGAATGGAGAGAAGGAACTTAGGTGGTAGAATCATATGAAGAACATTCTTCTTGTAATACTGGATGGACTCGGGGATAGGCCAAATAAGGAATTCGATAACATGACATCGCTTCAAGCATCTTTCAGGCCAAATATGAATCACCTAGTTTCTGAAGGGCTGGGTGGAATTTTGTTTCCCATAACTCCCGGAATAAGGGCTGGTTCGGATACTTCGCACCTGTCGATTCTTGGTTACAATCCAGTCGAGGTTTACACGGGAAGGGGGCCATTTGAAGCCATGGGTCTTGGAATGGATGTGAAACCAGGAGATATAGCCTTTAGAGCTAATTTCGCAACCATTGACGAAAACGGGATCGTCACGGACAGACGGGCTGGAAGGATTAATTCAGGTACAGACAAATTGGCATCAGCTCTAAGGATGAATATAGATGGCGTAGACTTCTTCGTGAAGGAGGGTGTAGAGCACAGAGCTGCTCTTGTGATTCGTGGAGATAATCTTTCCGATAGAGTCACAGATACGGATCCGCATGACCTTGGGCGAAAACCGGAAATTGTAAAAGCGCTTGATAACGAAGCTGCATTTTCTGCGAGCGTACTTAATAAATTCTTAGCTGAAGCTCAAAAAATACTGGGAGATCATGATGTCAATCTGGAACGTATAAAGAACGGGCTTCCTCCGGCTAATGTCCTTCTCCTCAGAGGACCGGGAAAAGCACCTAACCTTCAACCATTCCATGAGAAGTATAACATGAAGGCTGCAGCCATATCTGGGATACCTATGATCTCTGGTATAGCTAAGCTCGCTGGAATGGACCTATTGAAGGTAGAGGGGGCGACAGGAAGTCTTGATAGTAACTTCAAAAACAAATTCAAGGCAGCGTCCAGGGCCTTGAAAATATATGATTTTGTGCTGATGAACATAAAGGCCACTGATGTTGCCGGACATGACGGTAAACCCATAGAAAAGAAGAAAGCTATCGAGTCGATAGACGCTGCGTTATCTGATTTGGATTTCAAACCAGAAGAGGCCGTTATATGCATCACCGGTGATCATTCAACGCCATGCTCAGTCAAGGATCACTCAGGGGACCCTGTTCCAATACTGTTTAACACCTCTGGAATTCTGGGAAATCATATAAGATTCTTTGATGAAGTCTCCTGTCTCAAGACTGGACTCAATCTTAGAGGCCTTGACGTTATGCCTTATCTCTTGCAACTGTCAGACAGAGCGGAAAAGTATGGTGCATAATAAAATGATCTAACAATCCACATTAGTACAAAATCTTTTTGATATCATGAGCTGTTTTATCACGTATCCTATGCTGAATCCTGTAAATACAAATAAAAAATGAATGGTGCCAAAAACTTAAATACCGGGAACATGATTGGTGTCTGACAAAAAATGACAATTCATCCTTTTGAAGAAGACCATGAGGAGGAAAACGAAGAGGAAGACGAGGGCAAAATTGAGCTGCCTAAACAGAAAGAAGAGAATATATATTCCCAATACGGTGGCATTGCCTATGGACTTTTATTCGGGATTCTTCTTTGGTGGATACCGATAGCTGGCCCTTCTATAGCAGGTTATTTATGCGGAAGAAAATCTGGAAAGCCCTCTGCTGCTCTGGTATCTTCGTTGGTTTCCACGGCAGTCATTGTTCTGATCACGCTTGCCCTGATACCCTGGGCATCTGGTCCACTGGCTATAGCAAGCACATACTTCAGCGCAGGTGTACTTCACCTCTCAGGCTCTGGCCTCATAGTAAATGGCGTCCTCGGAAGCATATACTCGTCATACGCTGCGATAAGATCGCTTGCCATAATACTCCCCGGATCGCTCTTGCTTCTGAACATATTCAGCCTCGTTGGAGGCGCTCAATCTGAGCTAAAAGTGTCTGAGAAAGCGATGTCCGTTATATATGCGAAAAAGAGAATGGCCAGCAACTTCCGAAAAGCACCAAAAGTCAGGCTAGAAGGAAAACACCTAAGGGAATATCGAGACGGACAGCTTGAAGCTGAAGATGATGAGGAAACTTCCAAAGGCTGGACATACCTTTAAGATCTAATTTTAACATATAAATTTTTAAATTTTGTTCTTCAACATTGATCTTGCTAGAGCGTTATATACCAATTCTGACGCGTGATATCCATATTCTGTGATTCTGCCAGCGTACTTTATGCGAGTTTCTTCAGATAAAATAAAAATTGACACCGTGTCCGTAGATGTCCCGGGTGCCTTTTTCCCAGTCTCCCTATCTCTTATTTCAAAATCGTTCATGCACTGTGATTTAGCTTCAACCATACTCTGAAGTAGATTCACCGAGGCAGCGTTGGAAAGAGGAAGATCGGTAACAAGACATAAATTTACCGTACCAAAAAGATGGTTCCTGTTGCCAATAGAAACTGCATTTTCAAAACCTGCTGTCAAAAATATTTCCATACTGTAAGCTCCAACAACATTCTTTTTCCTTTCAAGCGTTGAAACGTTTACGGCGGTCATTGTAACTACCGTGTGTAGGGCGCTTATGTCTTCTTCACGAAGAAACTTTTCAATTTCTACGACCGGATCGGAATTATAACTTTCTGGCACTTCTCTGTTCACGTAAGTATCTGCATAGCCAAATCCACCATTAAATGGAGCTGAACTAATGGACCTTACAGGGCGAGGAAATTCGATTTTATAGTATTTTTTGTGCAATTCGTATGAGTATTCCATCTAAGCCTACGCAAACATTCATCACTACTAAGTTTTTCCTAATCAAGGCGAAAAATTTCCGATTTGACTTCTATGAAAAAATTATAACGGCATAAGAGAAAGGATTTACCGTAATAGAAATAAAATTTCATTGGTGGAATAATGAATGATGTAACGCCAAAAAGTATTCGTGGATTGCTTAGCACACGTACTTACTGCTAATTCAGGTACAGAGGGTTATCAAGGAGAAATTTTTGTTGAAATTTCTAGATAGTTTTCAATAAGAAAAAATTTAAGGTTTTATTTTAAACACATTAGGTTTTAAATAAGTATCAATCCGTTAAGCTACAATTTTTATTAAATCAGATTCACATTTGAACCTGAAAAGCGCACTCTGATGCCTGAGATGTGGGAAATAGCTAAATGCCGTTTATACCGTTGCAGATTATATGTATACCACAATGATTAGGTGAGTTATTTATACTCCCATATTCTAATTAATACGGCATGCATGTATTGGATAAGTCTAGGGGAAATGGACTAGAGATTTGCCTAACGAACTTTTTTTCATAGGAGAAGCTGAGTAAGGAAACATGCTTTTATCATTCACAAAAAATGTACCTGTCGCAGTAACGACATATATAGATGCATTTTGTCTTATATTAATAAAAGAGCAAAGATTTTAAGCGTGGTCATCATGGCTATGATAAAGATGTAGTTAACTGCTCTATAATATAATATTTCCTAGGTGTTATGATGAATGTTAACATGAAAAGTCCTGTGTTTATATCGATTTTAATCTTATTTCCGTTTGTCCTATACATTTCTATATCTAACCTACTAGTGTTTAGTAATATTTACGTCCTGCCACTCCTTATAAATGAAGCCACCAGGGAAGGTGGGAATATTTTTAGTATAATTTTTTGGGCGTATGTTTTACTAGCTATGTACTATTTTTTAAAAGTTCGTGTCCTCTCCAATAGAAAGATTTAAACAACATTAGAGCTAATCGCCCAGTTATGAATATCGATTGCATGACTTTGAAATCAGATCACCAAAGATCTTATTCCAGTAGTAGTAAGGCAGATGACATCCACCCATCTCTGGAGGATGTGGGATTTCTCGCTCATAAATGTTAAAAGAAGAAACGGCAAGAATTGTGACGGAGGCTCTTCCGAATCCCGAATCTATATCTGAGATATGTAAGAAACACAACTTGACCTCTTCTGCACTTTATAAGTGGAGAGATGAGTTTATATCGGCGGGAACCGCCGTAGTGGAACAGGGCAAATCAACTTACGAATAGCCACTAATGAAAAAGATAAACGAGCGTGAGAAGATAATATGAGAATTGACCCTATCAATCCCCACTAGCAATGCTAAAATATCAAATTCACAGATCATATATCGAATCCAGAATAAGGAAATGCGGCGGATAATACGTAAAATCAATCATACAAATAAAGCATCTTTCATTGATATTAAAACTGTTGAACACCAAGGATCAGATCTTTGGAAATGGGCATGGAAAGATACGTTTGGATCTTTAGGGGAAACAGTCATAAACTCTGACGCCGTTAAAGCTAACAATATGACAGAAAAGACAAATTACAGAGCATTTCCAGACCGCGTAAAAGATGCAACGCTTTACCGGGCTGAATCTAGGCACAGGAACGATGATAATTTCTAGAGGTGGATGATAATATGGTTAGTAAAAATCACAACTTGATCGGTTTTAATTCTGAAAACATAAAGAGCGCAAGAAAGGAAATTGACAATATTGACAGTGAAATTCTGAGGCTTTTGGGAAAGCGGTTTAACGTTGTTAAAGTCGTAATGCACGAAAAAGAGCTACATGGTTTGCCTGTTACTGACCCGAAAAGAGAAGAAATCATTAATTCACGTTGGCTTAACGATGCTAAGAAACATAAGATCCCTGAATCGTTAGCAAGTAAGATTATCAACTTAATTCTGGAATATTCCAAACAATTACAGATTTCCAACAATCCACAAAAGGTGATGGTAATAGGCTATGGTGGCATGGCCAGAAATCTCGCCAGATCCCTTGTGAATAGCGGAAATACAGTGTACATCACTGGGAGGGACAAGAAGAAAGCGAAGTACTTAGCTAAAGCTATTGGAGCAAAATTTTCGTCTTCATCTTCTAGACCTCACTGTGGACATGTGATTTTATGTATTCCATCTAATGCATTTAAAAAGAAAAACCTCGGTATAATGCTTGCCAACGTAAAAAATTCTATAGTATACGACATTCTATCCTCTAAATCCTCCGCTATATCAATCCTTGAAGGTCTTGCGAAAGAAAATGGCTTTAATTATATCAGTCTGCACCCATTATTCGGACCAGATGACACATCGAAAGCGAGAAAAATTGCCGCCATACCGATCCACGCGTCAAAGGAATCTATCAACCGTTCATCCAAATTTTGGAATGATTCAGGTTTTGAGTTTATAGAAACAAGCATGGAGAAACATGAAAAGACAATGGCCATTGTCCAGGTTTTACGTCACATGTATTCCATTCCATTCTATGACAGTGTCGTCTCTCTTTCAGAATCTCTCGATGTAGAATACTCCAACATGCAAACAAGCAATTTTAAGATTATGTTCAGGATCGCAGAAAGCATAAAAAAGCAGGACCTTCTGGCGAGGGAGATAGCTCAGAACAATCCTTATTCAAGAACAGTTCTAAAAATTGGAAAAATCAAGATGGAGGATTATATGAAGTGGGTCTTTGCGAATAGATCATACAGCAGAAATAAAGTAACCTGACTACCAAAGATCACAGTCTTTTAACGTCTTATCCCGTTAGGATGTAGTTTTGTGGAAGAAGACACAATCATTCCCAACATGCCATTGAATCTCTGACAGACATGACACAGTATTCTGCTGTCCTATTTTTGGAGAAACAAAGGACCTTCTCAAAAAAAATCTCACTGAAGACTTTTCTCATAAACTTCCGTGAAAATTCTTATTGCAATCTATCTCTCTCTTCATACATTGCGCTAAACCTATTGCAAAATTCGTATTTCAGCCATGAATTAAGTATATTACAAAGGGAAAGCTTTATTCATGGATCAGAATGCTTAATCAACGATTAATATTGTATATTACGGCCTTCGTTAAGCATATAACTCCAGGAAATCCATGGACAAATTGGCACCAATTGATACCATGATAGACTGGGAATCATTAAGACCAATAGTGAAAGAACTTTACAGGAATGATACGGACAAAGGTGTGAAACCCAATATTGATGAGATCGTTATGATCAAGGCCCTGTTCCTGCAGAACACCTACAGCTGTTATGATGAAGTCATGAAGAGAGAACTGTATAATCGTAATGATTTCCGAAACTTCCTTCACTATCCGAAAATAATACCGGATTCAAGAACAATCTGGCTTTTCAGGGGGTAACTATCATCCATTGGAAAAGATGAGGTCGTATGGAAACATATACGTAGGCAACTGGAAGAACGAGGCATCTCAATAAAGAAATACGCAATACAAGATGTGCCATTCATTGGATATAATCCCGATAAACACGGTAAAGAAAATACCGCATCAATAGCCATAGAGAAAAGGATGACAAGGGAATAGAAGAGAAAGGCGAAGATCAGAAATACGGAGAAGAAAGGACTGAGAGGGGAAGAACGTAAATATGGAAAGGCATGGAGATCTAAAAACGGCACATCGAGAAGGAAGAATTCAGCATCACACCTCGGCAACAAGCTTCGTACTGTACGGGGAACAGATGTTCCGCTAATCAGGGAATTTGTTGTTACCACAGCATAATTGCACGATTCACAGGTTGATCTCAGCATATCCGGCATTTCCCCTTAAAAGGACAAGAAATATACGGGTGCACATTGCAAAGGCATCAAGAAAACGTTCTCCTGGAGAGAGACCCTATTCTGTCATGAAGGGGGCAATGCACGGAATTTACACGTTTGTCACAATGGCAAGATTGTACAAGGTCAAGACAGTGTTTCTCTGCTTTGGTTACAATGCACTCACCATGATCACATTGAAAAAACATGGTAAGATAGCGTAAGCTATGAAAAAATTATAAAAAACAGGAGAAAAAGAATAAAAAAGAGATAAATTAAGAATAAACCATGCCTGATCTGATGAATTTGTGCAAAAAAAAAGAGATGTATTCAGTTTTTCGTATTTTAATGGAGAATAATCACTGGGCTATCGGAAATCGTCTAAAATAAAGCCACCATAACGAAAAAGTTCCTTGCACCGATTTTACTCCACATTCTGTAAACCAAGATAGGTTGTCTCGATTGTTTGCTATGATTTTGATAAATATTTTGCATTCGTCTAATACTTCTTTTTTATAAACTAGTAGCTTATTTCGATGGCTTGTTAGGAAAATCTCAAAAAAAAATATGTTCAGGGCTAGAGCATTAATCGTTATTCTCCCATAGACAGTCTATGATATTCCTAACTCTCAAGCAATTCATCTGACCATTTGCTGTTGGCTCGCCAATATGGCAGTAGATCAATCTTGATCCGAGGAGAGAAAATGCAACTCGATTAATAGGTTCTCCTCCGAGTTCCATTACTGCTATGTTATCGTTCTTCGACAAAATGCCAAACATGATTGCTTTGCTTCTATTGTTGGGTTTGTAGGCAATTTTGACATAACTGCATTTCCCTCTTATACTGTCAATTTTCCTCTGAATAGATATTTCGTCTGGCACTCTATTTACGAAATGTGCCGATGCAATGAATGGATAAAGATCCTCAAAGTCAGACATCAATGAGATCTCTGCATCTACTTTGAATCCTGATGCGATGGCTTCCATTAGGAAATCTTTTCTCTCATCTCTTGGAATATCGTACACACCCCCCTCTTCATGAGCTCTGACAGTTAGTATCACTATGTCGCGGAAATTCTTGATTTTGTTAAATATGCCGTAGTCTATACTAGGAAGGTAGTCTAGGCGTAGTTCTATAAGATCGCATGAATGCCCACGCTTTAACAAAATATCCAATGCATCGTTCGTTTCTCTTACGGGAACGGATCCAATAATTATCGGTTTCATTGTTCTCTTATTAATCTCAGATCTCCTCCAAGTTCAATCATATCAGAAAAAAATTCACCGTTGCTCTTATCAACGCATTCGGCATTAATAATTGTACCTCCGGAATATAGAGAGAGCACTGTTGAAAGCATAGCTATTCTGTGATCCTTCATGGTGTCAATTGTGGCATCTCTTACAGGTGGCCTTCCTGAAATTGATAAAAACTTGCCTGAACGTGATTTAACACCAAACTTTTGCATCACCGACATGATCGACAAAATTCTGTCGCTTTCCTTTGTTCTGAGATTCTCTATTCCGTCCATCCGAGTGCGTCCTTTCAGGAACGGGGCGAAGGAAGCAATGGTTACTGCCATGTCTGGACTTTCATAAATATTACTTTCTATTCTGTCTCCTGCTTTTTCAGAAGAGACTTTCCATGTCCCGTTTGAAAAACTGCTTTCAATATTAGAATTGGAAAGTATCGAAATAATGCTGTGATCGCCCCACCATTTATCTGGTTCCGGAAGATCTGTGATGGCAATTGATCCACCAGTTGCGTAAGCAGATGCTGCATAGAACGAAGATAATAAATAATCACCAGGTACTTTTCCAGAATATTTTTGTAGTGTACTCTCCTCCACTGTTATTGTATTTTCTTCAAAGAAAATTTTTGCTCCAAGCGATCTCAACAAACTGCAAGTAAGTTCTATGTAATGTCTGGAAGTAATTGGCGGGATTATGTCTATTTTTCCGCCACCAAGAAGCAGCAACACGTATATCAGACCAGAGATTGATTGACTACTTTCCCATCCTGAAATGCGGAACCGATCTGTTTCATAACTACCTTTCATAGTCAAGGGAAGTTTATGCGAGGAAAATTCTAGTCCAGCTTCCGAAAGCGCTATGATTTCTTCCTTAAGTGGTCGATTTCTCAATGCTTGTTCACCATCCAGTTTAAATTCCCCTCCAAGAAAGGCGAGAATTGGGAGCATCATCCTCAACGTTGTTCCTGATCCACCAAACCACAGCTGCTTTTTGATATCTGGCGTACTTTTTTTCCTTGAGAATTTTCCATTGCTTATTTTCACACCCAGTTCTCGAACAATGTTAACTGATACAAGTAAATCGTCTGACTTCGGGAGATTACTCAGATGGACATCCGTTAATAGCGAGGCGATTACGAGTCTTATCGCATGACTCTTTGAAGGTGGTGCCCGCAATTTTCCGGAGATTCTTGATCTATTAATCCTCACATTCAAACTCAACAGGCCTCGTCACAATAATTCTTCCCAATTCAGAAAATTTTTCGACCAATGGGCCCTCCTCCCCTTTTCTGAAGAGTGCAAATACTGAGGGCCCATTGCCAGAAATACCTGAAGCCATGGCACCAAGCTTTTCTGCTAGTAGCACAGGTTTCAAGTCGTAATTCATGCACTGTGCAACAAGTCGTCCATTTAGATTCATTGCCCCAATAATGTCGTTTCTTTTAGCCATGTTCAGAACATCCCTAAACTCCTCTTTGCGACTCTTGAGGCTCAATGGATCGATTGTTTGTCGCTTGCCATTTGCAAGAATAACAAAGACACTATCCGGATCAAAACAAATTCTCTTTTCTATAGTCATAGATGCATTATTGGTAATGAAGCACCCCCCATAGTATGCACTTACAGCATCATCAAAAGCCCCGGTAATAGATATTCCTATTCTACGTGAAATAACAGCCGAAAGTCTGGGTGGAAAAACATTAATCCCAGAAATCGACGATATTGCTTGTATTAGAGCAACTGATACAGCACTGCTGCTCTTCAACCCCATCGCTGGAGGTATTGTTGATGTTATTCTGGCGTCGAATCTGTTGCCTGTGAGGTTCTCGAAGTGATCAAGTATTGCTTTTACAAGTCCGAAGGATGGTTTAGGATGCTCATTCACGCTAGAACATACCTCTGCCCCAATGTCTACGGCTACGGTTGACCCGACGTTGAGCGGGATTGCGTTTAGCACAGAGACTCCGCCGTGAGCTATTGAGTGAACTCTCTCATGTAATTTTTCCATTTTTCCTCCATTTCTAAAGCAGGTCCCCTTTCGATACGCGAAGCAGGTATAATCCCTTCATAAAGAAAATAATCTGCCAAAACGATAGAGACCATCGCCTCAACTACAGCTACACCTCTTATCGCAACAACGGGGTCGTGCCTACCAATTACGGAAATTTTCCGATCCTCTAAGGTGTCAAGATCAACGGTCTTCGCGGGTATCCTTATAGAACTTGTTGGTTTAAAGGCGCATCTGACGACAAGTTTTGATCCAGTCGTTATGCCGCCAAGGATACCTCCAGACAAATTTCGTTCAAGTGAAATAGTACCATTGCTATTCTTAACAATGGAATCTGACGCTTCGCTTCCTTTAAGCTTTGCACCGTCAAATCCCAGTCCATACTCAAATCCAACAACAGCAGGTATGGACATTATCGCGTATGCAAGGGCTGCCTTAAGTTTTCCGAAAACTGGATCTCCCAGTCCTTCCGGTACATTTGTCGCAATAGCCTCCACGATTCCACCAGCACTATCTCCCTCAAGCGAAAGTCTTTCTACAATCTTCGAAAATCTTTTATCTGTTCTCTCGCTTTCTGCTCTCGTGGGAAAGTGCTTTGAACTGGCAGCACGTTCAAATGTGACACGGGCAGAACCACTAACATTCCCAATAGATTTTAAGTACGAACCAACCTGTGTTCCCCGAAGGAGAATAAGCTTCTTCGCGATCGTACCGCCTATAACTCTGGAAAGCGTTTCTCTGGCACTACTTCTTCCGCCTCCAACATAATCCCAATTCTCCCTCCCATACTTCTTTATGAAAGCAAGGTCGGCATGACCGGGTCTTGGTTCATGTTTTACATTTTCATATAGTGACGGTTGCGGATCCTCGTTGCGTACCAAAACGGTCATTGGTGAACCTGTAGTGTACCCCCCATAGATTCCGCTCACAATTTCCGGTATATCATTTTCCCTCCTTCCAGAAACAAACCTTCTTCCTGTTTTTCTGAAAGATAGTTCAAAGGCTAAATCCTTTTCTGAAATCGGGAGGCCAGCGGGAATACCATCAACAACCGTTCCAACATATTTACTGGCACTCTCACCGAATGTTGTGATTAAGAAGTGCCTCCCCATCGTGCTAACCATTTAATGCTTCCTCCCATGATAAATCGATTCTCTTGCCTAGCCAGATAGTCTCTGTTTCAATGACTTGTTGCAACAGTATCGTTTCCCCAGTAATGATTACTGGTCTGGATTGCAATCGTTTCTGAAAATTCATCCCTCTATCTCCATAGTTGAAATTTATTGCGTATCTGCAATTTATAGCAGGAAAATCTAGAACTGAGGAAGAAATAGTATTTACTACAATGTCAGAGGAGCAAGCCATACTTAAATCCAACGGTATAACAGTTATTTCCGGAAGGGCCAGGCTAAGGAGATGGTCTGAAATCGCGTATCCTTCTTTTTGGTTTCTACAGACTACAGTCACCCGCACTCCAATAAAGGATAGAGCGACCGCTGTTGTTCTTGCGGTTGCACCCGATCCAAATATTAATGCTTTATCTCCATTATTGGGGATTTTTGATGATCTCATTATCTTAAGAATAGCCCTATAGTCTGTATTGTACCCAATCCCTTTATACACAACGTTAGCGTTCCCACATAATACCGCTTCCGGGTCATGCTCACTTAACATCTCGAACACATCGGCTTTATAAGGTTTGGTTATGTTAAATCCGTCATACTCCTCTTCTAAAAGTTTGACGGTAGCGGATAGCTTGTCTCGACCAACATCAAATATGCCGTATTCCGCAAAAACACCACCTTTTTTGAAAATAGATTCGTGGAGCCTCGGTGAGAGTGTATATCCAATATCATGTCCCAGAAGCGCAAATCTGAGTTTTTTTTCATTCAATGCTCGAGACAAGGAAATCCTCCAGGGTTTTCATAGATATCTTTCTCACAGTCGCCTTACCGATCTGCTGAAGAATCGGTATGAAAATGCAATCATCCTCAGCCTTTTTGTCCTGATACAACGCCTTTCGCAACAGGTCTATGTCCATGTTTGTTTTTAAATCATCAACACTGACAGGAAGGGAAAATGATTCTAAAGCTTCCTTTATAGAAACGCTCAGATTAACTGGCAATTCAAGTATCTGCTCTGAAAATGCAGCCTCTAGTACCATCCCAACTGATATTGCTTCTCCGTGTGATACCTTGAAGTGTGAAGCTGCTTCTATAGCATGACCAATGGTATGCCCGTAGTTCAAAATGATGCGGATATTGCTTGATTCCAGAGAATCCATTCCAACAATCCTCACTTTATCGCCAATACAAGAAAGAATAGAATGTCTCAAGGTCATTTTTTTTCTGTCTAGGAGATCATTCCTTCGTTCAAGCATAAATTTCAGAAGATTAGGATCCATGATAAATCCGTATTTCAGCATCTCAGCTATTCCATCCTTGTATTTGTCTTGACGGAGGGAGTCAAGAAATCTCAGGTTGACCCAAACAGAATCTGGAAAATAAAAAGAACCAACTATGTTTTTAGTGCCTAGAAAGTTTATTGCAGTTTTGCCTCCAATTGCTGCATCGATCATACCCAAAAGGGTCGTGGGAACATTTATTAATCTGACGCCACGCTTAAAGATAGACGCTGCAAAACCCGTAGCATCAGTAAGTGTTCCACCTCCAATCGCGATGACGTAGTCGTTCCTGCTAAGATTATTTTCCATCATAATTTTCACTATAGAAATTACATGGTTGAACGATTTTAAGCCCTCACCGTCTGCAAGTGAATAGGCGTCGATATTCTTTCCAGCGATGTCTTGTAATAGATATTTAAGGGAACTGGAATAAAAAATCAATTTTTTTCCGTGTAGAGAATCTATTTTGGAAAATACGTTTTCCACTATGCCATAAGACATAACAGCACTGACACTGAAGGAGCATCTCTTCAAATTAATGCCTCATTGCTTTCTCTAATTTTCGTATACGCCTCATTAAACTTTTGAACTGATCCAGTGTTAACTGTTGTGAACTGTCGCTCATTGCACTTTTCGGATCTGGATGCACCTCAATAAGAAGCATATTCGCCCCCGCGGCCACAGCTGCGAGTGCGAGTGGTATTACGAGATCTTGCTGCCCTGCAGCGTGACTTGGATCGACGCAAACTGGGAGATGAGATTCCCTCTTAAGAACGGGGACGGCACCAATGTCCATCGTAAATCTTGTCGCATCTTCGAATGTTCTAATACCGCGCTCACATAGAACAACTGAGCTGTTTCCTCCCTTCATAATATATTCTGCCGATCCAAGAAGTTCATTCAAAGTATTGCCCATTCCCCTTTTAAGAAGCACAGGTTTATCAATTTCACCTAGCTTGCTTAACAATGTAAAATTCTGGGCATTTCTGGAGCCCACTTGTAACATGTCTACATCTGCAAATAAGGGCAGCTGTGAACTGTCCATTATTTCAGATACAATCGGAATTCCGGTCGCTTCCTTGGCTTCAAGGAGATCTTTGAGTCCTTTTTCACCATAGCCGAGGAATGAATATGGGCTCGTCCTTGGTTTAAACGCACCTCCTCGAATTATATTCGCGCCAGCCTTTTTTAGTTCAACCGCAAAATCTGCAAGACCTTCAAAATCTATCGAGCAGGGCCCTGCAGCAACTTGGACATCGTAAGATCCTATTGGTGAATTCCCAACCTGTACTATGGTATCATTCTTCTTTGACACTCTATGTGATAAAAATTCATGTCCGCCAGCCTGGTTGTTCGCTGGCTCTAGCAGACCAGTAGAACTTTTGGAACTTAAAACAGCCATGGAATTCACTTCAAATCTACTAACTTCTTTGAGTCTATTTTCGGAAGTTTTCCGTGAGAGTCACAGGTCCGTGTTGGTTCACTTAATTTGTTATTCTCCTTTACAACATTCCGTACTTTGCTTTTATCATTCACCAGTTTTCTAGATCCTAGTAATACATATACCGTGCTACATGCTTTCATACCACACGGTATCTAGTACTCCTATTTTAAAATTTGCAGGTCGGGAGTTCATCCTAGCCAAAAAAATGATAATGAGAGGTAGCGATTAGATGGCATACTGCTTCTCACATTCCTGTATGCTGAAAGCGTGATTGTTTAGCGTGGAAGATAAAACGCCTCTATCCTAAGGAGAATCCGATTCCCAGAAGATCCCACCTCGAGCCTTCAAATAAATAAACTTCCTGCTACCAGCTGCAAATCTTCGCCGATACTAATTTTTTCCGTATCTCGACGAAGATTCCCCAGATTTAAAGAACACCAGCATTAAAGCATCGCCAGCAAATCAATCAAAATCAGTTCGATATGTTTTTAAAATAACTACACATCGCGACATGATGATTGATGTAAAATCCTTACGCAGCAACCCCAAGGTCTATTACGAATCCTGCAAGGCAAGAGGCTTTGACACCAGGGTTCTGGACAAATTCTTTGACCTTGACGTGGAATGGAGGGAAAATTTGAAGCTGATTAACGACCAGAAGCATCAGAAAAATTTGTTCAGCCTTAAAATTGCTGATCTGTCAAAAAAAGGGGAGGAAACAGAAGACCTAAAGAACTCTGTAAGGGAGATTAATTCAAGAATCATAGAGCTTGAAAACAAGCAGAAAGACATAGAGGACGAAAGAGACAAACTTGTAAGACAAATACCGAATCTTATTGATGAAAGCGTCAGATCGGAA
>JAKAYB010000034.1 GCA_021826925.1 Thermoplasmata archaeon
GGGACCACATACATAGTTTTTCCCTTCATACTTCCTTTGATCAGTCTTCTGCATATTTCGTCAGCTTGATCCACAGACATGTAGTTGTTCAGTGGGCCGGCATCTTCAGGATCTTCGGAGCATATGTATGTAGACTTTTCTGTCCTAGCAACATCCAGTGGATTGCTTCTATAAAGGTAGCAATCAGGATATCTTTCCTCGTTTAGTCTTATAATCTCCTCTTCCTTTACCATTTGATCCAGAATGGACTTGTATTCCTTCTCACTGCCATCACAAACATAGACGCGATCAGGATTGGCAAGTTCCGAAACTTTTCTTATCCACCGATCTATTGATGTTATGCTAATTTTTTCCATACCCATACCTCTGAATGGGTCACACGAAGATGATGCAAATTATGCGTTGTTATTGTGGTGGTTTATCTGCTAATATATTTAAAAGATTTCGAAATTATAGGATATCGAGTTCGACAAATGCAGAATCTATGAGGAAAAAAACAAGCTAGTTCTGACTCCTCTTCTCTCTCAAAGATCTAAGACTTATTTGTTCCGTGACCTCCAAATATCCTTATAAGTCAAATCAATTCACCGTTCAGATGGGTCTGTGGGGTAGCCTGGTATCCTTCCAGCTTCGGGAGTTGGAAACTCCGGTCCAAATCCGGACAGACCCATAGATGTCCCTAAGCGAGTGCTTTATATTTTTCCATTATATGCTGATTTCATGGTTTTTGAAACAAAATATAAAAATTTTTGTGATAAAATCCAAATTCTGATAAAAATAATTCTGCGGTGAAATCTATTGAGTAAATCTGCTAGTTATGAGATTGTTAATTACTCGGTTATATTTTTCTCAATATTCTTCCTAATATACGTACTTGAAGTAATTTTGCTGAAGCAAGGAATCGCAAACTATACTCGAATAACCATGGGGGTTATTGTATTTTATATCGGAATGTTCTTAGCTTATTACAGAAGAAATGAACCGCATATATTAATAAATACAATAGCAAGGATCACTTTTATAGGTGGAATAATAATCGCCGCCAGATCAAAAGGCAATCCTGAGGAACACCATGCCCGTGTACTAGTTTTAGGTTTTGTTTTGCCGTTATTGATGTTTTTAGTATACTCAATAATATTCCTTGTAGGTAAATTCACCTCTTTCACGCTGGTTCCAATCCCTCACTACACAAAAACTTTCCTCTATCCTCAGACCTCACACTCACCTGAGAGTCTTGCAAAAATGATTATATTTACAAATATTTCGTTAGTTGCGATACTAATATTTGGATCATTTTTACTCTTGACAGGGTCTTTTTTGAATCTTTTGTCGAACTCAGCTCTTCTTACTTCGCTTTTAATCTATTCCAGACCTTCTGAAGTTTTTTATCTTATACTTCCTAATGGACTGTTGGAAATTGCGGGCATTTTCATTAGTACACAGGTTGGACTCTTATTGCTGTATTATCTCGTGGCTTCTTTGCAGAAAAATATAGATCTTAAGGCCAGAAAACGTCTCAGATTTATAATGAATTCAGCTGTATACCTGCTTTTTGTCATATTAATATTATTCCTATTAGCCTGGGGTGTAGAATTTTTTAATATTATTGGTTATACACAACCTCATACCTTTGCTCCCATCCTAACCTATAGAATTATAATAGCTTCCGATTTGATTCTAATCGCTGGGATTATTTATATTGTTTTCCTGATGATTTGGGAGAAGTATGTTAACATTATGCGATTTTCATTTTTCCTTATATTTCCATCGATAATGATCGCAGTTACCTATCCATCTCTTAAATCACATCACTCTCTGCCGATTTATTCTGTTGTCTTTATCTTCTTTTCATTATTCTATTTACTTTCTGATATTTTTACTGAATATAAGAAAAGAAGAAGTAGCATTAGCGGTCAAAAATTAGTTAAATACGGACTAAAAGTTATGTTAGCTTCTGGAAGAAGCATGTTTCCAACCATAGAAGGTGGTGATATTTTGATTGTTCGTGACACCTCTGAAGGTACTAAACTTAAGGAAGGCGACATAGTGGTATTTACTCCGAGAGTCACTCAGGCTGGCCTTACTATGGAAAGGTATATTGCACACAGGTTGATTGAGATCGGAGATTCAAGGATCATCACGAAAGGCGATGCCCACTCGTCTCAAGATCCATGGACTCCAATCGAGAATGTATCAGGTAAAGTTATTGGTAAAGTGCTGATACGAAAGAATCAAGAAGAACCAATATTTGAACCATTGAGCGAGAATATGGATGACCTGAACTCAATTAGCGAAATCATTGGAAGTAAGGAACTCCACAAGACAATATCAAGTTTAAAAAATCCAGCAAAAAAGAATATATTTTTAAGATTTTCTATCGTAACTGCAATAAGCATTTTGCTATCTGCTGCTATATTCATAATCTGAATAACAGATTTCCTGTCAAATGTTGAGCATGATGTGGATTCAGTCTCTTCGAACAGTTGTTTGAGCTTATTCGATGAATTCAACGTGCTTTTTCAACTTCATCTGTTTTTCTATCAATTCCTTTCTAAGATCCTCATTCATAATGCTGATTCAAATCCTCCGGTGCTAGACAATTAAGGGCCGATTGCGTTCTTACTGTATTGGTTTCTCTGACAACAAGTGATATATCAGACATATGATATTCCAGAGAATAAAAGATCGAATTAAGACCTCAGAGCGGTGGGGTAGTTGCTACACAATGTTATGCCTGTTAATGGACGGATTGCTTGTGCCCAAAAATCATACTTAAAGGGACAGTGATAGGATAGTACATTCTGATAGATTTACAAGAACTTTAAATAATACGGGGTATTACTTAGTAATAGGGGGTATTACTGATGCTATTTGACATAACACCAAAGGACAATATCAAAGATCTATTCGGTCGAGAAAAGGAGATAGCGCTCTTAAAAAGATGCGTCATAGAACCATTAACAGTAATATATGGAATTAGAAGGACTGGAAAAACTAGCTTATTGAAAAGCGTATTGAACTCAATTGAAATGCCTTACATAATAGTAGATATAAGGGAATTATTCAATGAATCAGGAACTATCAGAGAAAACGAAATATCTTTGAAAATATTGAACGAACTTAAGAAGAACATGAGAATTTCTCAAAGGCTTAAGTTCTCGATTACCGATATCTTATCCAAAATAAACGGTATCGAAATAAGCCATTTCAAAATAGATATCGATACATCAAAAAAATTTCAGTTGGATAGCATTCTTGAAATAATTAATGAAGTTTCACTGAAAAATAACAGTATATTCCTCTTAGCAATAGATGAAGCCCAGTATCTTAAATATAGTGGAAAACGGTACAATAATATATTGGCCTGGGCATACGATAATTTAAAAAATGTACATATAATAATAACCGGAAGTGAAATTGGGATTCTAGAAGATTTTATTGATATCGGAAATGCGGAAAGCCCGCTATTCGGGCGTATGATAAATGAAATTAAGATTAGCCATTTTGATAATAATGTGTCCCATAGCTTTTTAAAATCAGGTTTTGAAGAGGCTAAATTAAAAGTAGAGGATAATGAAATAAATTCCACAATAGAGGTGCTTGATGGAATAGCAGGATGGCTAACTTACTACGGATATAATCGCACAGTAAGGAAAATGGATACCTACGATTCAATGAATGATGTCATTGAATATGGCAAAAGGTTGATCGATAGCGAGATGGATAGATTAATAAACTATTCCAAGGATAGATACATGGCAATAATGGAGGCAATTGCAGCAGGGTTAAACAACTGGTCTACAATAAGAGCCTATGTGACATCCAAAACAGGTTATATATCTTCCACGATTTTAAATAACCATATAACAAAGCTTCTGAAATATGGATTTATAAAGAAATCTGAAAACAGATACTATATCGAAGATCCGTTGGTTAAATTAAGATGTATTAACAAAAATAGGTGACAAAAATTTGGATCCTCTCTCAGCGATTCGGTTTTTAACATTTGTTAACTGAAAGTGACCTGCACCATTATAGAACTGATAATCAAGCAAACTTTGCAAATCGTCTTATGAGTACACAATACTTTATTGTTCTAACGTCATATTTGTTACGTATTTCCACATGTGTGCATTGCATTTAATGAGAAAAGTTTATTATGACATTCTTTTTCCTAGCTTTAAAATGACAGCAATCAGACCAGCTCAAGAAGATGATTTGGCCTCGATTCTAGAAATTTATAACCAAGGAATTCAGGACCGTGTGGCGACCCTGGAAGAAGACACAAAAGACATGGAATATATGAAACAATGGTTTACAAACCACTCTACTAGATATTCTGTACTGGTAGCCGAAATTAATCCCGGCGAAATTGGGGGCTGGGCCTCTTTAAATCCTTACTCGCACAGATGCGCATACTCCGGTGTTGCTGATCTTTCTGTTTATATAAGACGAGAATTTCGCGGGATGGGACTAGGCAGCTTATTATTATCTGATCTAGAACGAGTTGCAAAAATCAACGGCTTTCACAAAATTGTTCTAATGACATTTCCATTTAATCTCTCTGGACAGAGACTCTACAGTAAAATGGGTTACCGATGCGTAGGGATATTTAAAAATCAAGGAAAACTAGATGGCCGTTTCGTTGATGTCATGGCAATGGAAAAACTATTGTGAAATTGTGTTCCAAACAAGTAGAATTTGTTTGTTCCTTACAGAAGAGGAGTCTGTTGAGTTTACTTTTTGAAAAGTCACTTTAAATAGTTGTAATAAAAAACATAGGGAAGAGTGGATTTCAACCATCCCGTTCCTTAGGCATTCTATTAACATTATCAACGTGAAAATCTAGAAGTGCGTCGATTATGAAATGCGGAGGGCCGGATTCGAACCGGCGAACCCCTACGGGAATGGACCCTGAATCCATCGCCTTTAACCTAGCTCGACAACCTCCGCCTCATGCTGGAATGTTTTTTGCTTACATATTACTTTTGAGCAAAACGCATCCTAAGAAATAAACTATGAATAAGAAATAAGGTTAGGATGAACATCTCCAAATTAAGTATTACTTGAAAATAGTTCTTATGAATTTAACGGGGTAATCGCATTCGAAAATGAAAGACGGACCTCAACAGTCTTGTTGTGCGCAATTTTCAGAATCTCTGGATATTTACCAGAACCAATTTCTTTTACAAGCTTGATTGAAGAATCAAGACTAATCCTGTGTCCTGCACTGACAATAGTTTTTCTGTTGATGATATAACCAGCTTTATTACCATCGTTCAGAATCCAATTCCCACTAACTTTTCCGGTCAGTATCGATTTTGATATGCCTATAGTAGGTATGTCAAGAATTATTCCTGCAAAACTAGCAAGCCCTATTTTCCTTGGATGGAGATACCCACTTGCATCCACCAATAGCGTTCCTTTGAATCTGCTGCATAATTTGGAGATGAATCTAAACTCCCTGTATGCTAGATAACCAGGGATATAGGGGAATCTTAAAGGAAGAACTGCAGTCGTTACTTTTATGTCGTCTCCATTCTGGGACACAAATGCTGCATACCCATTGAAATCATCATAAGATACGTCTATTGCCCCTATAAGGTCTGAATTGAAATCATCTTGGAGAACTACATATTTTGATAGTAAGTTTTGTTCCTCTTGCATTTTTTTAAGTGGATAAATCGTGTTGAAATCATCGAAGAAGTGATCTTCGAAGTTATCAACTACCCCGTTTTCAACAGGTATTCCGTCAGCATTCAATCTTCTAATTTTCTCTCTAGAACCGAGAGGATGTGTATATTTCCAGACCTCACCACTAGATTTTACCACTCGGTAACAAGGTATTGTATCCGGATGTTCATTTATAGATAGCATATATCCACACGCTCTTGCAGAAACTGGATCTCCAAGTGCTTTTGCCAAAGAGCCATACGTGGAAACTTTTCCCTTTGGGATCTGTGAAACAAGGCCATAAAAATAAGAATATAAGTCATAGTCCTCAAAATCTGTCTTAAATTTCATGCAATCAATTGAATGCAGATTAGGATAAATAAATTGCTAATAATTCATGAGATTTTTCCTGAAAATATGCCATCGTGAAAGTGCTATCCCGGGAATATATAGAATAAATTTACCTATATATTAGAATGTTTAATAACGAGGATTGCCATTTCGATTTTAATGTTTGAGAATTCCTTTCAAAAGCTTGCGAGGATATCCTCAAAACATTCTATCAAAGTTTTGATTGTTTGGTTAATACTTCTGTTTGTTCTCCTTCCTTTTGCTTCATTACTATTTAGTCAGACCTCATATAACCTTGCTTCGAGTGTCGTGCCACCTAATTCTATGGCTACTAGGGCGAATAATCTGCAATCAGAGTACTTTCCATCAAATTCCACCAATTCTTCCGCTATGGCGATTGTCACAACCGGAACATTCGTAACCACGAACGGAACTATGGCCAGTTTTAACAAGGCTGAAACTGGTGTAGTAAATTATTTACAAACGCAGGGAATAAAATCCAATTTTACATCAATAGTATCTATAGAAAATTCCAGTCTTTCTGGAGGAGCTAAACTAGCTCTCGGCCTTGTGAATGGGACCTACCCTCTAATCCAATCTGTTTCTCAGATGAATAGCACAGTAAATATGACAATGGGCGTTGAATTTGGTCTTCCAGCAATTTATTTGGAAAATTACTCTATGTCTCACAACAGAATCGATGCTTTTAGTAAGATGATGTTTTATTCAGTTACACCGTTAACTGAAACTTTCACCTTATCTTTTGCTCAAGAACTAAATAAGACAAACGTCACGTTAACGAATATCAGCGAGGCGATCAATTATACGGTCACGGACTCTAAATCTAACTTTTCAGAACTTATTTTAGCAAATCATACTCTCCAATACTTCTTCACTTCTGTAGTGAGAGCTACAAATTTCCAAGATTACTTGACCGCTGAAACAGGAGAGCGTATTCCAGCACTCGTCAAGGAAATATCTTTACCAATAATCGAACGCGCATTGCCTAGCAAAGCAACAGATTTCATCGTGAGCGATTTGAATATTTCAGCAAATTCGTTCATAGAGAACGTACTGAATCTTAGTGCCTTTAATCATTACTCTTTCCAAAATTTAACTGCACTTTTTGTAGCTCATGGTGTAGATTCCTATTTTTATAAGAGTCCATTTGTTTCGACAGGGAATAGTAACAATCTTCAGTCATTTATAAAAGATCTAAATAACACGAAGAATGTTGCCCTGGTAACTTCGAGAATATTATCGAATGGTAGTTTCTCAAACTACCCCATCTTACCAGCTAAGAATGTGTATAGCCAGTTTGTCGGCACCGATAACAGTACAGTTATATTCTTGCTAAGTGTAAGCGTGAATCTAAGTGTCACCCAGATCAATAAGGTCCATTCAATTTTCTTAAGCTACCTTGATCCGTCCAACGTTAAGGTTTATGTCGCTGGTGCGGCAGCGCTGGACAATCAAATAGGATCAGAAACATTAAGCGGAATGGAAAGGGCCTTAATTATAGGAATAGCTCTTTCCATAGTAGTCGTAGGAATATTTTTCAGATCTATAACTGCTGCGTTTCTGCCTCTGACTGTCTTTGGATTTTCAGCTGCTATTTCTTTGGCTATAAATGGTCTGCTTTACAAATACGTGCTTCATGCTACAGTGTCGTTTGTCACTCCTACGTTACTTCTTATCCTTCTTCTAGGGCTCTCAAGCGACTACAGTGTATACATAATGGCAAGATATAGGAGAGAAATGCGGCATGGCAACCCGGATCCTGTTTCTGAGACAGGAAAATGGGCAGGACATGCAGTATTCACCTCAGGATTCACGGTTGCTATTTCTTACATAGTCTTATACCTCTCGCATGTCCCGATAATGAGTGATGCTGGGATTACAAATGCAATAGGTGTTGTAGTTGCAATACTTGTTGCAAACACACTTCTAATAGCTATAATAAGCCACTTTCAAAAGAGAGTTTTTGGTATCAGAAAGCAGGACAGCACTAAAACAGAAAGAAATGTCATGGCCGGGATCGCTCACACAGTAATCAAGAACAAGGGAAAAATTGTTGTTGTATTCCTAATTCTTTCCTTGGTTGGAGGCTATTTCTATTTTACAACACCGACAAACATGAATGTGTTTTCCTTGATCCCAAGCAGTGGCGGCGTCCAAGCTATTGAGGCTGTAAACAGCAGTTTTAATGGAGATTTTTTTGACAGAGGATTTATAGTGATAGAATTTCCTTCGCCAGTTTATAATAACAAAACTGGATTTAATACAACCGAAATAAACCAGGTAACTGCAATTGAAAATAAGATAATAGAAACCAAAGGTATCAGTGAGGTATTCGGTCCAACCATGCCATTTGGAACTTATGTTCCTTATAATTACTCGGGCATTCCGAGCATATATGTGGATGATTACCGTAATCAGTCCCTCACTTTTGTTGGCACTGATTCCAGATACATTATGATAGATTTTCAACTCAGTGACTTGGCCTGGCTGAGCTCTTCGTCCTCGGTTGTTTCCTCCCTACCAAGTGTAATAAGCAGTGCAGGTGGCAACATCGTATCGTCTGACGTTGGAGGACTTACACAGGGTCTTAACGACGCATACAGCTATACCTCCAGCAGTTTTGATAAGATGGTTCCGATACTATGTATAGCTATTTTTGCTATCCTTTTGCTTCAGCTTGGTTCTGTTTTTACACCTATAAGACTAATACTAATGGTTCTCGCTTCCGTTGTGATCTCGCTGGTTATAGCCTATGCGATCGACATTTTTGCCCTCTCCTATCCTATCATAATATTCCTTCCATTGTTTACCGTCGTAACCTTGTTGGCAGTTGGATTGGATTACGATATTTTCATGGTTGCTCGAGTAAGGGAAGAAGTAATAAAAGGAAAAAGTGACGCTGATGGCATAAGAACGAGCATAACGGAGAATGGTGGCGTAATTACTACGCTAGGACTTCTTCTCTTCGTCACCTTTGGATCACTCGTATTCAGTGATGTTGGAATAATTACTGAAATGGGAATCGGGCTTGCCCTTGGAGTTCTGGTAGATACTTTTGTAAGCTGGCCATTTTTCGTTCCGTCTATAATGCTCTATCTTGAAAAATATAACTGGTGGCCTTCAAAGCTTTCGAAGAGAAACTAACTGGATAGTTTATCATTTTGCTAGTTTGTAATGAAATCGATTCTTAGAAATAATCAACTATTTACCTCGTAGTCCAAAATTGCCCCCTACAGAGTTAATGATTACATATTTGCATTTGACATTTTTTTTGAAAACTTTACCTGCATATGGTTATTTTTATTAACAATATTTTCCTTACCAGAATATATGTATGTCAATATTTCCCATATATTTTCAATTTATATCGTACTGAAGGGAGCAGAAGTTACAGTATACAGCATACTGTTGATAATTATCGGATTCCTTGTTGGGGCGTGGATTACTCGGTTACTTCTGAGGTACCCGTTCGGTAGACATCCAGTAACAGGAAAAGAAACGCTGATTGGAATGCGAGGGGTGGTGGTAAGATCCACAGACGATCTGATAGAAGTGAAACTAAGTAATAAACAGATATGGCGAGCCATGTCTGTTGACGGTCACAGGATACCAACCGGCGCAGATGTAATTGTTAAGAATGTAGATAACCTTACTGTTGTAATTGAAGAAGCTGGCGCGTCAAATTCCACAAATTAGTTTCTCCGAGTAATCCGGTTAGTGACCAAAAAACTATATATTAACGTAAAATGCATGGACGAAAACCGATGAAAACTTATCTTAAAGTGACGTTTTCCAGTGAGGGTGCGAAACCCAGTGAGGTCATAAACAGATTGAGATCTCTTGGATTTAAACCTGTGATGGGCGAGCAGGATATGATATACGAATGGGGAAACAGTGCTACAATTGAAGATTCTATATGGTTCGCCGACAAGATTCAAGCTACTCTTGAAGGATTCAGAGTAATGTTCCAGATAGAGACCATGATGGATTAAGCCAGCAAGATTGATACTTTCCTACTTTTCCCGATAAGGTATTCTTCTTATATCACCGCATTTTGAACAGGTCACAGTGAGAATCCCGTTTTTCAGCCTGATTTTATCATCAACGGTATAAGGCATTTTGCATCTTTTACAGTATGATCTTTTGACAAACTTTGGAAGCGTTACATCTATTCGCCTCCCAATGGATTCCGCAATTATATTGTATCTTCTGGCCAGAAGTGGATCATTAAGTTTTCTCTTTTCCATAAGCCCGTTCAGAATGGCTATCCTGTTTAGTGCGACTTTATTGATATTCTTGTTTTTTCGCATGTCTTATTGAATCACGCCATCAAATTTAAGCACAAAAAGTCATGCTGCATTTGACCTTAATTTTAGAGTGAAGGAAAAACAATGCTTGTTAATCGAAGTTCACACTAAAAATTCAGAAATATGGCGATGATAATTCCATCAATTCGTTATGTGGTAGCGATTTGAATATAATTTGTTTGCGGAATGACTGGGAGAGTGTCCGCATTGTCTATATCAAAACCGTAAGACAGTGAAACAAGAATGGATGCGCCTCACGGGCTATGTGATGTTATAAATCGATATCCACAGCTCAAAACTACGCCAACATTATGCAACTTTGGCCCTGCAAATGATTAATAGATTTTCAGCTATTATGAGAGATCATGATCGAGCTTGTGATCCTGGACGTTGATGGAACTATAACGGATCAGAATAGGATAATATCCACGAAGGCCATAGAATCTATAAGGGCAGCTGAGCAAAATGGCACTGTCGTTTCCCTGATCAGCGGCAACGTAATACCGGTGATGTATGCGCTAAAGATATTTCTGGGCATTAACGGTCCGGTGTTTGCTGAAAATGGCGGAGTGGAATTCAATACAGATATCACACCTTTCTTCACTATTGATGAGCCAATGCGATTTTACAAAAAGCTCCTTGAATTGAATCTATGTGAGGGGATTCTGACCAACGCATGGAGATACTGCTCAGTTGGCTATTTCCCAAAAGATGAAAAGGTAGACAAGATATATGAATTGTCCAAGGGCTATAACGTTGAGCTGACTGACAGCGGTTTTTCATGGCACATCCTAAATAGAGGGCAGAACAAGGGATATGCCATCAGAAAATTGATTGAAGAGTTCTCCTTGTCTCCAGATAAAATTCTGGTCTGTGGAGATTCACTTAATGATATTCCCATGTTCTCCCTACCAGTTAAAAAAGCAGTTCCCAATAATGCCAGGCAGGAGTTAAAGTCCATGGCTAACTATATATCCCAAAAGGATCACGGAGATGGCATTGCGGACATACTTTCACGGATTAGCAGCTTTTAAATCCTTGGTGTGCAGACCCAGATGATCCTCTATCAATTCATGGTCTTCAACCAAAAATTGCCCTCGCATTATGACATTTTTTGGAAAAATTGCCTCGAAGCCATTAAATGGGGATATCTTTGTCTTTGAATGCAATCTACTGTCGTCAATACGCTTAATCTCACCTTTGTCAAAATTTAGGAAATCCGCATAATATCCTAAAGCGATCCTTCCTTTTCTCAAATCCATAATATTTGCAGGATTTGTTATAGCTGTACGCACAACGATATTTATGTCTAAAATCTTTTTGCTGAATAAAGCTAGCAATATGGGTATCCTCGTCTCGACGCCTATGATACCAGATGCTGCATAATTAAATTCTTCCTTTTCTGCTTGGGTGTGCGGTGCATGGTCCGAGGATATTATGTCAAACTTACCGGCAAGATAAAGCTCGAAAAGTTCATTCATCACACTGCGGGATCTGAGTGGCGGATTAACCTTCCCCCAAGAACCGAGTGGCATCTCGTCGTTCAGGAATATGTGGTGAGGAGTAACCTCTTTTATGACTGATGCGGAACCAATTGATACAGATTTTGGAGAACTGAGGTGAGCAGCTATCTTCTTCTTTATCTTAAGTTTGTTTATATATTCTACTGCCAAGTTTTCACATTCTTCAGGTCTTGCAAGGTTGTGATCTCGTAAAGTTCCAACATAAGCAGTGCGGTAGCGATCAAGGCACTCCTGACTCTCCGCATGAAAAATCACCGGTTTATTATTAGAATCTAGCTTCTCAACCTGCTTGTCGTCAATCTTTGAGAGACCAATACTGTTCGTACTTCCTCCAAGATAAATCTTTATTCCGCTACTCCTCTGATCGATCAATTCCGCATTATTCCCGATGAACATCGAGTAAAGACCAAAGTCGCAGAAAGCTTTAGATCTAACCCGAGAGAGTTTGTCTTCAAAACTTACGCTGTCAGTTATAGGGATGTGGTTATTGGGCATGTCAAAAACAGTGGTATTTCCACCGAATAATGCAGAAATTGTCCCTGTTTTAAAATCTTCTTTTTCTGTTTCACCAGGATCTCGAAAGTGGACATGAATATCAGTTCCAGCTGGCAACACGGGCCCCTCAATATTGATTCTCCTTTCTCCGCGGAGACTCTTACCAATACTATCTATCATGCCGTCGGAAACGCCAACTTCGAGATTTCTGAAACGCCCATCAACAAAAAAATTGCCGGAAAAAACCAATTCCGAAGCCATATATGAAGATTGAAGATATGGTTTTAATCTTTGCTTTACGAGGGCAACTATATCTTCGACATTAGATGATGGAGATTTCATGTTCTCTTTGCAAAAATTTATACAATTAAGCTTCAACAACGAATTCTTTGAATGAGGGCCTATACTATCTTCAACAGGATAAAACATAATGGCTTCACTTACGCAATAGAGGAGAAAAAAGAAAGAAAAATCCAGGTCGTAATATCAAATCAGGATAGAACTCATGAGTGGGGGCCATGCCGATAATTTCTCTATTCCCAATCAAATTATTCTGACTTAAACCCCTCTCTTTTCACCCCATAGAAGTTTGTGCAGCTGAGGGAGTACACGGACATCCATTTTCAAATCAAGAGCTTTCTCGACCAACCATTTCATATCGGTTCCCCAGGCAGGTTGAAGGATCTTCTCGCACGGGAGATTGTGCTCAGTGATAAATTTTCGAGCGAATTCAAAATCTATATCATCTGTCACGACAAACTTGACGTAATCTGTATCTCTCAGATAACCGAGATTATTCGTAAAAAATCGCCTTTCTTCTCCAGATGATGGCGTCTTTATGTCCATGTCGATCACGACTCTCTTTGAAAAGGTGTATGGCAATATACTCAGAGATCCGCTTGTCTCGAGAAGAAGACTCTTCCCCAGGTCTATTACTCCATGCACAAACATTGGAGCATCTCGCTGTATCAAGGGTTCACCGCCAGTCAAACAAATCCATCTTTCCTGCGACTGGGAGACCAAGTCAAGAAGAGTTTTCACGTCTGCCTCTTTGCCCCCTGAAAATGTGTATGTGGAATCACACCATCTACATCTCAGGTTACATCCGTTTGTGCGTACAAAGAACATCGGGACACCTATCATGGTCCCTTCTCCCTGTATGCTGTGAAACGTTTCGGTTATTAACAACCCGTTAGCATTAAATTATAGGATATATCTTTATTGCATTTCCAAGATCAGATTTATTGCGATGCGATGATACCGTTCTTTGCATATCGCTTTTCGCTCGAATATTTATTAGAGATACAATCATTATTTAATTCCGGGTGTTAATAGGCGATCTGTGATTGACTTTTCATTTTCAGTATTCTAGGGCACATCCGAACAAGGAAGTGTTAAATTGGGGTTAGCTATAGTCATCACATGGAAAAGAAACTTCTTGAGCAGAGGCTGAAAAAAATATTTGAGTATGCAAAAGACGTGGACGCTCTCCTAATTATGCAGGGAGACGAAAATTCCGTTGACAAGACTTTTTTCTATATAACTGATCCAGATGGCGGAATATTTGAATCTTCTGCCCTTATCGTGAAGCCAGATAACGTAAAGATCCTCACGAGCCAGCTGGAGGAGGAAATCGCAAAAAGAACCGGAATGGATGTCATCGTAACGAAAGGAATGGCAGATCTGAAAAAACAGATCGTCGAGAACCTTAAAGGACTTAACACAATCGGTTTAAATTATACCTCCCTGACTCTGGAGCAGTACAGGGATCTTCTGCGTATTGTGCCAGATAAGGAATTTGTCAATATTTCCAGTTCTATAGAAGAGTCGAGACGCTTGAAAGATACAGAGGAACTAAACAGAATCAGGGAAGCCGCAAAGATTGCCAGCGAAGCGATTCAGAATGTGATTCCAAGGATAAAAGAAGGCATGACGGAAACGGAACTTGCTTCAGAGATGGTATACCAGATGATGCGCCTGGGAGCGAGCGAGCCTTCGTTCAGCACAATTGTTGCATTTGGCAAGAATGCCTCCATGCCGCATTACAGTCCTGGAAATGCCAAGTTAAAGAGAGGGGACTTCGTTCTTATCGACTATGGTGCAAGATATAAGAGATACTGCTCAGACGTTACAAGAACCATGGTTTTTGGCAAGGCCACGGAAGAGCAGAAAGACGTATACAACACTGTGCTTGCTGCCCAGAAAGCAGGCTTCTCAAAAATAAAGGAAAATGTGAATGGCAAGGACGTGGACCTCGCAGCCAGAACAGTCATCGACGAATCAAAGTACAAGGGGAGATTCATTCATTCCCTTGGGCATGGTGTTGGCATGGATGTCCATGATCATCCGGCTTTCTCACCAAATTTCGATATTCCAATTAAGGAGAACATGGTTGTTACCGTGGAACCGGGGATATATATACCAGACTTTGGCGGTGTGAGAATTGAGGACGACGTTATTGTCAAGAAAGATGGTTGCGAAATAATAAGCACAGCTCCGAGAGATCTGATTGAACTCTGAAGAGGCCTAATGATCGATCAGTCAATATTTGACACAAATAAAGAAAGTATAACGCTTCTGCTTGGATCGAATGATGAGCAGATGTATAAAGTACGTAAAAA
>JAKAYB010000131.1 GCA_021826925.1 Thermoplasmata archaeon
CCAGTCAGGATGAGTCATATTATAAATATACATAATATCAATGTATAAAGATCTTTGCATTGAATCCATCTAACAAGCGAGTTTTAGAAAATATATTATGTAAAATAGCCAGAGTTAGAGTTTAATCTTCAAAACCACAGAAGGGGCCACCTGATTGCTGTTCTCACATTTGATCAAGTAATAAGAGTTGCTCTTTACAACTTCCAGCACTCCATGAACGTCTTGGATGATCTTATTGAATGAAGGTGTTTCATTTTCTACCTTAACCTTTATTATATCCCCTTTTACGGTGTTTTTAATAATATCTGGCGGACCTTTCGCAATGATTCTTCCTTGATCTATTATTGCTATCACATCACATAACTTTTCTGCCTCGTCCAGGTAATGGGTATTAAGAAATATGGTAATCCCAGTTCTTTCTTTTAGTTTCTTTATGTAATTCCAGAATTCCGCTCTGCTCGCTGGGTCAAGTTGCAGCGTGGGCTCATCAAGGAAAATGATTCTAGGATTTTGAAGCATGGCTACCGCCAATTCGAGTTTTCTTTTCATTCCACCTGAATACCTCTTTACAAGGATATCCGCTGATTCTTTCAAGCCCATCTTTTCAAATAGCTCGTTAATTTTTTGATCAGCGGTTTGAGAAGACATACCGCTCAAACCTGCGATGTATTGCAAGTTCTCCCTTCCAGTCAACTGATTGTCAGAGGTTGATTCCTGAAAAACAATTCCTATGTTCTTCCTTATTTCATTTGGGTTCTCATCTAAATCTATCTCATCAACGATAACCTTTCCTTGAGTTTTCCTTATCATAGTAGTGAGAATGGACATTGTAGTGGTTTTCCCGGCACCGTTTAGACCAAGGAGTCCAAAAATTTTGCCTTCTTCAACAGTAAAGTCTAGCCCTCTTAAAGCTTCTTTACCATCCTTATATTCCTTAGTCAATCCTTTAGCCTCAATAATCACATTCAATATAAATCACCTCATTACCAGTTTCCCAACGTGTTTGCACAGGACCAATACCCCCAATCTAGGAAAATTACCGGGAACAGTTAGCTTCGCTACGTTCCTCACATAGGCCACCTTTTTCGAGAACAAATCCCATGTCACATCGTCCATGAACTCAACTTTGGGGATACTTGAAAATCCAACTCTTCCTTCAACTTCATTAAGGTCTTTCTGGCTCACCTCTATGGATGAAATTGAGTTAATCTCATTTTGCTCCATCTCATTCGTTTTATCTAAGAATGCTCTCATAACCAATGTTACAAGTTCACCAATGGAAACACCTCGTTTTCTGGCTTCCGCCGAAAATAGCGCGTAAATCTCGTCATCAATTCCTCTTATTGTAACATCAGTCATTTTTGTTCCTACCCTTCTTTCTTTGCAATGGACTACCCTGGGAAGCAAAAAAAGATGCCAGAATAATGAACGCTCCAATCATGACTAACATCACGGCAATGTCAAACCAGAACGAAAATTGAATCACACCATAAACATGAAGAAGCACTAAGAGTCCCAATACGATCACAATAGCACCCAGGTAAGAGCCAAAAAATTTAACCGCCAAATCTTCAGCCCCGTATCCTTGATCTTCCCACTCATGAAGGAGGGTTTCTATGTTCTTTCTGTACTTTCTTCCTTCAACTTCTCTGAGCTCCCTTTCTAAATTTCTTTGGAAGTTATCGTTCATATCGTGATTTTGTTTATTGGTCATCATAATCACCAATATCACCATTATAACCACAATATATATTAGTTTTTCTGTTAGTCGGATTTACTGGAGGTGAGACTTTGAAACTATACTGAAAATGAGGAAAATTCAGTTGCTTAACGATGCCACTTAATGCCAGTTATTCAAGAGGACTTTCCAATAAGGATCTGATCAAATCCCAACCGGCCCATTCTATAAATTACATCTCAATAACTTGTACGCCCAGCTTCATGCATTTTTTGGATAGTGTTTTATCGAAAGTCACTAAGGGTACATTTCTTGCATGCGCGTCAAAGGCAATTATCCAATCGTTGAAATCCCTGAAACTGAGACCGTTTTCAACCATAAATGCAGACGCCCCCTCAAGCATGCTTTCAGATAGCCAGGAAACTGTGAAATAATCACTATTGAATAATTCTTCAAGCTTCATTCGAACACTGTCATTATCTATCCCATACCTAGGAAGCACAAATCCAAGCTCAACAATCGAAAGTGAATTTATCAGGGGGTCTTCAGACTCATCGATGAGCTTACTTGCACGGTCATGATTTGGGGAATTCTCTATAGCATCATATACCAGAACGTTTGTGTCAACCAGCATTGTCATTTACTGCTCTCCTCCCACCCCTTTCTTATCTCATTGTCCGCATCCAGCGATGAAAGGTTATTTTGGGCTTTGAACGTGATACGCTTTCCACGTTTCCTTGCACCAGTCTTCTTGTTCCTAAGGCGCTGGTTAATAATCTTTGATATATTCTTGGTACTTCCATACTTTTCTATAGATTCTTTAACGATTTCGGCATAGATTCCTTCGTCAAGATTAATCGTGGTTTTGACCATGAATGTCGATCAAGATGCCATATAAACATTTAACGGTTAACTGGCATTGGAAATAATTCAGCCAATACACTTCACTTACTGCTTCCTATCGCTTGTCTTGAAATTATCCGTTAAGGTATTCGCTTAAAACTTTAATCAAATCCCGACCGGTCCATAATTGTAATCATGAGTGATAATGGGCCGTTACAGTTCCGAGCTCTTTCGTGTCGCTATCTTCGAGTTTGCAATCTTATACAGCTTCAAATCATCAGTTACAAACTCGTAACCTGATTCAATAGCAGATATGAGATAAGATGAATCGTAGAATGTCAGGCCCTTCTCTAATGACAAGCTCAACGCAGAAGCCGGTGAAGGCACGATCTGTTCCATTGAATCAATCAATTCAAATAGAACAGTGCCGGATTCCTTTGCTTCATCTTTTGAAATCCTATTTCTAATTTTATGATTCTTCCAAATAATGTTGCCGATCTCGTACCTGGCAAGAGGGATCGTTGCCCCGGCAATGAGTTCACTGAACTTACCACTCTGAAAAAGGTTAAAAATTGCAGAAGCGTCCAGTAGTTTCATCTTTCCCTGTCTTCCCTGAGGTCTGACACTATTTCATCTAACCTTAATTTCGAGATTATAGGAGCTACTTTTTTCATTTTCTCAATTAAATCCTTACTTCTGCCTTTCCTGATTTCCTCCTGCACCGCCTTTCTGATAATTGTTGTGGGGTTCAATCCACGTTTCTTTAATTCCTCCCTCTCTTCTTCTGAGATCTTTGCAGATATCGTGGTATACATTTTCATACTACATAATTCATTACATATATTTTAAGTTCCTGTAATACGATATGTAATCCAACAACAAAGAGAGTTCCTGTAGGCAGGAAACCCTTACATCTGTTCAGACTGTTATATACATCACTTTCGTATTTGCTTAAAACTTAAATCAAATTCCGACCGGTCCATTTTGCCGTCAATTTCTAAATCTTTAGAATGAGGTTTTCCCAAAACCACCCAATTTTCAATGATTCATCGGAATGATTGTGAAATTCAGGCAGAATAGCTTCAAATTCACCCTGATGGGGGCAATTTCATCCCCATTCTTACTGTATTTTTCCTGAATGCCGATGGCTCACGCTATCCTGTCAAGGAATCTTGCCCTTACAAGGTTGTAGCACATGGCAGTGAAGTATGTC
>JAKAYB010000035.1 GCA_021826925.1 Thermoplasmata archaeon
CCGATCTCCGGTTCTCTCGGAGCAGATTTAATAGCTCTAAGATCTGATTTTTCCTTTGTAATTGAAGTAAAATCTTCCATCTCAGATACACTGATGTTTACAGAAGCTTCTGGGCAGCGTCAGGAGCAGGCAGAGAGGCTTATGGCAAATTGCGCCAGGGCAGGCCTTTTCGTAATTTACGCCTTCAGAATAAAGAATGCATCTGGGGATCCTTGGAGAATATTTTCTACCCCGTCTCAGCCAGTTGGCAGGATGAGGCAACTCTACGATAGGATTCCAAAGATCGGTATAACAAAAAATGGAAACTTTTTTTTAAAGTGGCGGGACGGCATGCCTTTGGTTAAAATAATAGATTATGTAAATCAGGAAGTATAATCACGAAATAGAAAAATTATAAAAATGGTTTAAATGGAAGATTTTATGGCCCTTTCAAAAGCTTCCATTCCCATGTCTATCTGTGCTTCTGTCACGTTCAATGCCGGTATGATTCGAATTGCACTGGAACCTGTAGAAAGCAGAATAAGACCATTCTCAAGGGACTTTATCAAGACGCTGTTCCTGAACTTGGCATCCGGTTCTCTCGTCTTCCTGTCCTTCACAAAATCTACACCCACCATCAATCCGAGGCCTCTCACGTCACCGATGTTCATATACTTGTCCATGAGTTCCCTTAGTCTCATCCTGAGGTATTCTCCCTGAACTGTAGCATTCTTTAAGAGATTATTCTCCTGGATGTATTTTATGGTGGCAACCGAAGCAACACTTGCGAGCGGGTTTCCTCCAAACGTATTAGAGTGTAATCCAGATTCTGGGAAATCGAGTTTGTCTTTGACAACAACTGCTCCCATGGGGATACCAGATGCTATCGACTTTGCGAGGGAAATTACCTCCGGCTCAACGCCGAAATGCTCTGATGCGAAGAACTTTCCAGTCCTCCCAAACCCAGTCTGAACCTCATCCATTATTACTACAGCGTTGTTCTCATCTGCAAGCTTTCTCAATTTTTTGTGGAAGTTCTTTGGAGGAACTATATATCCCCCCTCACCCTGAATCGGCTCCACGAGAAATCCTGCAAGGTTGGCAGGGGGAATAAATGTCTTGATCATGAACTTTTCAATGAAATCCATGACACGGTTCTCTAGTTCATCGGGATCTTCATAACCGTCTATGCCAAACGGGTTTCTGTATGGATCTGGAAATGGCGCGTGGAACACACCTGGGAGCGATGGGAAAAACCCTTTTTGCTGTATTGCCTTTGACGAAGTGAAAGAGAGCGCCCCCGTGGTCCTCCCATGAAACCCGCCGATAAAACCAATAAATTCCTGTTTCTTCGTATAAGTCTTTACGAACTTGATTGCCGCCTCATTTGATTCGGTCCCGCTGTTACTGAAGAATACCTTTTTCTGAAATTTTCCTGGAGTCACTGAGCTAATTGCTTTAGCGGCTTCAACCTGCTGGGGATAGTAGAAATCCGTACCTGCAAAGTGCCAGAACTTGTGCAGTTGCTCCTCTACACTCTTTAAAACCTCAGGATTAACATGCCCAACGTTTGTGACACTAATCCCCATTGCAAAATCCAGATATACATTTCCGTCAACATCCCTAACAAAGGAGCCACTTGCTGTGTCGCATACGACTGGTAGCGACTTTGTCGTGGTGGCAAGAAACTTCTTGTCATCCTCAATAACCTGCTTTGCCTTTGGGCCCGGTGGCGTAACCTTCATATCAATTTTTTCCAGCTTTTCATAATTTGTATTTTCCATCATAAGCTACTTATATCAATTAATAATATATATTTTTCTAAATGCAAAACGTATTGCTAATACGAATATCGTAAAGTAATATCTCTAAGTTTATTATTTTGAAGATGTTACCGTTACGTGGACGTTTCCAAGCAGCTTGCAAAAATCAGGGCATTCTACAGAGACGAACTTACCGACATGCAATTTTACAGGAAACTCTCTGAACGTGTTTCAGATGAACGCTTAAGGACAGAACTTTCCAGGCTTGCTTCCGTTGAAGAGAAGCATTCAAAATTCTGGAAAGACTTTCTTGACCGTAATGGAATTTCGACTACCCACATAAAGCCCAGGAATCTAAAAATCCGCCTTCTGCTAATATTTCACATTATTCTCGGTACTGGAATTACTGTCAAATTAATGGAGCATGGCGAAGTTGAAACCGTGGCAAAATACAGATCCTTTGCTGATGTCCCCCAGGAAAACAAAAAATTCAAAACCGACATTGAGGGGATAATCGACGACGAAATTGAACATGAGGATATATTTAGTTATTCGTTGGAAGAAAACGAGAAACTTGTTTCAAGGAACAGAGACATTGTCTACGGGATGAGCGATGGGCTCGTGGAGGTTCTTGCGGCACTTGCAGGATTAACTGCGCTAATAACAGACCATTATTACATTGCCCTTGGCGGGCTCGTAGTTGCAATCAGCGGAGCCATAAGTATGAGCGTCGGTGCCTATCTTTCTGCTGACACGGAATCAAAGTACAGAATTTCAATGGTAAAACGGCATGCCATACTCAAGAACCAATCTGATGATTTACAGAAAATAAAATCTATCAATAAAGGTTCTACAATATCTGCAAGAAATGTTGGCGTGTTCTATATAATAGGGGCTGCAATTCCCATAATACCTTATATTTTCCTGCTTCCTTATTATGCTCTTGCTGTTTCTGCCGCTCTGGTCTTCTTTGTCCAAGGGTTTTCTAACGCGATCGTGGCACTAACCATGAATATGACTGTCTTTAGGGAAGCGACGAAAGCTGCCTTTCTTGCTCTTCTGGCAGCTGCTGCCTCATTCGCTGTGGCGTATATGTTTCACATCTTTCTCCATATCTCGATCCTGTGATCTCATCTGGAATGCCATAACGCCGATCAAAAGATAAGACAGAGGCCATGTCGTTTATAGTACGTCATGGGCAACCCGGCATAAAGTATGATTTAGACCATTAAGGTTATAAGGACTCTTTAAATTTACCTCAACTCGTGATAGTAAATGACTGATGCTTTGAAAGTTCCGCCAGATATGCTTATTGAACGCATAACAGAGATATTCAAGAAAGATGAAAGAATTAAGGTCCCGGACTGGACAAGATACCTGAAGGCAGGTGTGCATAGAGAAAAGAAATGGGAAACAACTGACTGGTTTTACAGAAGGTTGGCATCTACACTTCGTAAGATATCTGTTTATGGTCCAATAGGAGTCTCGAGGCTTAGCAGTGAGTATGGAGGCAGGGTTGATGCGGGATCGAAACGATATCATCCCGGAAATGGAAGCAGATTCATAATTAGGCATACAATAAAAACACTGGAAGAACTCGGATATGTTAAGACCGAGAAACGCGGCAGGAGCTTAACACCACAGGGAACTTCATTAGTTGAGAAAACATCAAAAGAACTGATGAAATCCATTTCTGAAAAAACACCTGCTCTTCAAAAATATCTATGAGTGAGGTAAAATGGACGATGAAGATGAACTTGAACAGATAAGAAGAAGAAAACTTCTTGAAATGCAACGTGGGGTTCAAGATCAGCAGGAGCTGGAAGAACAAAAAAGGGAACAGGAAGCAGAAAGGGCCAAGAGGCAGCAAATACTTAGACAGATATTAACGCCTGAAGCAAGAGAGAGGCTTGCCAACGTAAGACTGGTCAAACCTGAATTGGCAGAAAATGTGGAAAATCAGTTAATACAGTTGGCAGGAATGGGAAGGATCAGGAATCCCCTTACTGATGAAGATATAAGAGGAATACTTTCAAAATTAACCGGAACGCAGAGAGAAACAAAAATAGAAAGGAGATAAGGATGAGTAGGAATAAAGAAACAGGCAGAAAGAATAGGCTTATGAACAGAATAAAGGCGAATAGAAGAGTACCTGGGTGGGTAATGATGAGAACTGACAGAAAAGTCACAACGAATCCCAAGCGTAGGAGCTGGAGAAGATCAAACCTAAAACTATGAGTGAATCAATATGGTAGAAACTGAAGTACAAAATGAAATAATACTCAATGTACCGCTTCGTAAAGCAAAGCTCTCGTCAAGAAGTCGAAGAGCTGATTCTGCGGTTAATGTTTTAAAGACATTTGTCTCGAAAAACACAAAGACTGAGATGTCCAAGATCTGGATTGACACAACAGTGAATAACAGGATATGGGAAAAAGGAAAGACCAAGATACCATCAAAACTAACGGTCAAAGTTGTAAAGCTCCAGGATGGCACAGCAGAAGTCCTGCTTCCGTAAAATTATGATTAAGAAGATCTCAATTCTCCGGAGCGATTTTATAGGAGTATACGCAAGGGTATGGGAGGATGTTGCATTTCTCCCTGTTGGCATTGAACAGAAAGAAGAGAACGAGATTGCTAATGGGCTTGGAGTGAGAACATTCGAGGTCCAGATAGACAATTCTAATCTTATTGGTACTCTTCTTTCAATGAATTCCAGAGGCATTATCATAGGTTTTACGGGAACAGATTTTCAACTTCCTGAAAGTATTGAAAGAGAAGTTACTTTTCTAAAAGATAAACTAAATGCTGTTGGAAACAACATAATTACAAACGACAAGGTTGCAATGGTTCACAAAGGATACACGGCCAGTTCGATAAAAAGAATTGCTGACGCATTGGACGTCGAAGTGATAAAGGGGACGATAGGAGGAATAAAGACAGTGGGAAGTGCCGCGGTACTTACACCAAAGGGCATGTTGGTCACGTCCGAAGCAACTGAGGAAGAACTATCGGAATTAAGGAGCATATTCAAGGTTCCCGTTGAACCTGGTACAGCAAATTTCGGGAATCCCTATGTTGGGTCATCGATCATAGCTAACAGCAAGGGCGTATTTATCGGAAGGGAAACTACACCGATTGAGATTGGAAGGATTGACGATGTTCTATCTTGATCTTAGGTCGGATATTGTTAAAATTGGAATAAGTTTGACTCCATTTGTTTGAAGTAATTCTTTTCCACCCTCTTCTCTATCAACAACGCAGAAAACACGCGACACCAAGGCTCCGTTCTCCCTTAGATATTTTACACATTCAAGTGATGAGTTGCCAGTTGTCACGACATCCTCGATCACATCAATGGGCTCGTCATTGTTTATTACGCCTATATTCAGTCTCCCGGTTCCATGCTTAATCTCCTTCCTCTTTATAACATAAGGAATATTCAGGGCATAGGATACGCCAACTAGAATGGGAACAGCTCCGAGTTCAACGCCTGCCACTTTCTTTTCCACAATTTTTTCTTTAAGGATTTCAACAATAAGGTGTAAAATCATTGGTTCCGCGCAGGCGTCTTTTATATCGACATAATAATCAGAATGCCTTCCAGAGGTTAGGATAAAGTCCCCAAATTTGACGGCCTTCTCTCGCAAAAGTGCTGACGCAAGTGTTTTGCTTTTGTTTTCCAAATTCTCTTCACAGCGATAATTCAAATGCTATTAATTTTTCCTTTGGTCTCCGATCAAGAAATCATGCCTTTTCTATAAACTCAACAAGGTAATTTTTGCCTAAATTTCAATTTTAAAAGTGACAAATTTTGATGTTATAGTTATAGAATGCGGAATAATACGATGTTTGTCAGACAAATGACGCCTTTCGGCAAAAATCCTATTTTGGCATATATTATTAACTTCAGCGACAAAATGTATATATACTGTTTTGTTAATATTGACAGACACATGGAGGACATGGTGAAATTATGGGAGATATTGTAGACTTGCTCTATAAATCGGCATTCGGAAATACAGAAAATGCGGGTGAAAAGGCGTCTGTTCAACAGACCGAAGAGATCTTACCGGAGGATCAGGAAATAGCCGAAGTGGCTATGAAACTCGGTGTGAGGATCAAGATAATAGGATGTGGGGGTGGTGGAACCAATACAATAAACAGGCTTAGCTCTGAGGGAATTGTTGGAGCCTCGCTTATAGCCGTCAACACTGATGTGGCGCACCTTGCAACGATAAAGGCTCGACACAAGGTCCTGATCGGAAAAAAGACGACCAGGGGACTAGGCTGCGGTGCAGTTCCGCAAATTGGGGAAGAGTCCGTAATGGAAGATCTTCCGACAATCCAAAAACTAGTTCAGAGGGCAGACATAACGTTCGTTACCTGTGGTCTCGGAGGTGGAACCGGGACTGGTTCTGCACCAATTGTCGCGAAAAGCGCGAGAGATGCTGGATCTTTAGTAATATCTATTGTTACATTGCCATTTACTGCTGAGGGCCGAGTGAGAATGGAAAACGCTGTCAATGGCCTTGAGAGGATCTCAAACTACTCAGATACGGTTGTTGTTATACCGAATGACAGGCTGCTAAAGCTTGTTCCAACTAAACCGATACAGGAAGCATTCCACTTTGCGGATTCAGTTCTTGCAGAAACAATGAAAGGGATCACTGAACTAATAACCAAGACTGGAATAGTAAATCTTGACTACGCTGATATAAAAACCATCATGAAGGATGGCGGCGTTGCAATGGTTGGTGTAGGTATGTCGCAGGGAGGGCAAAACAGGGTTCTCAATGCGCTAAACGAAGCTATAGCTTCTCCACTCGTCGAGGCGGATATATCACAGGCTAAAAACTGCCTGATCAGAGTGGTCGGAGGGCCAAATATGTCTATAGGAGAGGCACATTCAGCTATGGCAGAAATCAAGAATAAAATCGACAAGGACGCAAGAATAATATGGGGAGCTTCTGCAGAACCTGAGATGGGGGATGCAATAAAGGTCCTTCTGCTCTTGACCGGTGTGAAGTCACCGTATATGATATCAGGCGGAAGGGAAGTTGGGGCTATAAAGAAGATCATAGGGGTAGGAAATGACGAAAGTTCCGTGGAATTCGTCAAATGAATATCTCCAGTAATGTCCTCCCAACTTAATTTTTTAATCTTTTAATAATGATTATGTAAGAAATTCGTAAGATAAAACAACTACTGGCATATTTTTGTTTTTTAGCACGTTTCAAGTTTTTAGAAAAGTATTATAAAAAGCGTGATATAAAGACGTATATGGATTCTAGGTTGATCGTTGCACTTGATCTGGCAGACAGTAATCAGGTATTAGAAATCGCAAAAAAAATTTCCAATGAGGTATTTGCTGTAAAGCTACAGTGGATAACTGTAATGGACAAGGGCATTTCTGTCGTAAAGGAACTTTCTAAAATAACTAGGGTTCTGTGTGACTTCAAGGTTGCAGACATCCCATATACAAATTCAAATATAGCGAGCAGAGTGGCGAACTCGAATGCATGGGGGATAATTACTCATTCATTTCTTGGCCGAGATTCGCTTTCCGCAGTAGTTGAAGCCGCAGGAAATATGAAGGTCTTTTCAGTGGTCGCTATGAGCCATCCAGGATATTCCGAGTTTATGAAGGAGCACGTTCACGATCTTGTCAAAGTCTCGACCGATTGTGGAGTCTACGGGATGATCGCGCCTGGAAACGATTATAAGATGCTAAGAGAGATCAGGGATCTTGCCCCAGACGTAAAAATAGCGACACCGGGAGTTGGAGCCCAAGGGGGATCGGCGGTAATGGCGATAGAGGCGGGAGCGGATTATGTGATCGTTGGAAGGGGGGTATACGGATCGTCGGATCCTGTTGCTTCTACAAGGGCTATCAACCAGGAAATATGGAGCGCCTTGGGTATGGCCTAATCATTGAATTTGGTGTTTTAACCCTAAACACGTTTGGATTCCTTTGTTTCCGGTAATTCACTATTCATGAATATATTCGAGAATTTCACTAAGATCAGTATTTTGCGTGAAGTTTTTTGTGAACATTTTTATGTTTTCTTCAACCAGATCCATGAAATCAAAATTTTGTTTCATGCTTAAAATGTATGATAGGACAGTGGGATGTTCAAGTACGCCGTGAATATTTGTCCCAATGATGTTCCCCCCAGCGCTGATAGAGCCTTCCCCTTGCCCCTCGATTAAAAACGCAGGGTATTCCTTTGTTGTAACCTGGCCGTAATGTATCTCATACCCGTTCATTCCCTTTTCACTCTTAAAGAAGTCATTCTGCGGCCGGTAATTGACATTCCTTACGGTCTTTTTTTCGCCATATAACGTTTTACAGTCTAGAAGGCCTAATCCCCTAATATTCGTGTTCTTCAATTCTACACCGCTTTTGTCAACGATTTCCTTGCCAAGCATCTGGTATCCTCCACATATGCCGAGTATTTTTTTACCTTCAGAACTGGCATCAAGTATCAGACGATCAATACCGGTTTCTCGCATATACCTGAGATCAGCTTCAACATTTTTTGATCCGGGCAAAATGACAACATCGCACTCCTTCAGATCGTTCACATTCCTTTGGTCAATCATGTTAATACCGATACCAGAAATATAAAACGGATCAACATCGCTGTAGTTTTCCATGTATGGATATCTCACAACACATACTCTTGTGCCTTGTAACTTCGATTTTTCATAGTCAAGTGAATCCTCTCCGGGCAATGTGAAATCCAAGTATGGAACCACACCTATCAACTTTTTACCTGTCATTTCCTCGATCTTCCTGATCCCATCACCAAGCAGAGATTTATCTCCACGCATCTTGTTTATGACTATCCATCTGAGCAGGTCCGGCCTCTGCATCAATTTGACTACACCATAAATGGATGAAAAAGCGCCTCCCCGCTCGATATCGGATACCAAGATCATTGGCGTGTTATAAATACCGGATACGAAGTCGTTGGCAAGATCTCTTTCATAAAGATTTATTTCGGCTGCAGATCCAGCACCTTCAGCAATGACGACATCACCCAATTCCAGGAGCTTATCCAAGCTTTCTCGTATAATCGGCTTTGCTCGTTCGCTGAGAAATCTTCCGTACTCGTAGTATGACATCTTGCCCAGGGATTTCCCAAGGCTGATGATCTGCGATTTCATTCTGCCTTCTGGCTTGATAAGTATGGGATTCATTTCTGGGACAGGCTGGACACGTGCTCCAATAGCTTGTAACCATTGGGATCGGGATATTTCATACTCACCGTTAACAGAGATCGAGTTTAGTGACATGTTAACAGATTTGAATGGATATGCCCTTATGTTAAGGTCCGACAATGCCCTGCAAAGAGCCATTGTTATAGTGCTCTTCCCAGAATCCGATGATGTTCCAATAACCTGAACAATTTTACGTCCTTTCAACTGCACCTGCGCATTATCACTCCACAAATAATTCTTTTGATTTAGCATCATTTGCGTTTCCTTATTTTTTCGTAGGTACCCCTAAAGGTAAATTAGTATCATGGCATCAGTCTGAAAGGAATGCCAGAAAAATCCGGTAGTTTTGTGTAAAATAGACAATTTAAGCCATTTTTTACAATGAAATAAACACAGAAATAGTAAAGTGAATAACCATCAATCATTTTACAACTTAGACGACCCAGGCATTTTATTGCGAAAGGTATTTATTCGATTCGGCTATGCAGATTTTACTTCTGTGACGGATTAAAATGACAGAACTTCTTGAAGAATTTGATCAAAAACATGCTGCAATTAGGGACCAAGTCGAAGAGCATATTAAAAAGAGAGACGAGGCTGCAGCCGAAAGCCATAAGTTTGCAGAGCAGAGAGACATTCTTAATGATAAAGTTCACGAAATGCGGGAAGAGGCAAAGAAGAAAATTGCTGAGAAGAATGATTTAATTGAGCAGGTACAAAAGTTAAGAACTGAGAAGGAAGATCTATACAAAACTCTTTCAGACCTGAAGCGTGAGTATGCGAAGCTCAGGGACGAAATAGATGTTAAGGGTATTGATCGGCAGACATTGAGATTTAAGGAAAAGGAACTGAAGAGGCTTGAAACAAAGCAACAGACAACACTGCTTGAGAAGAAAGAAGAGCAAAAAGTAGTCTCTGAGATTAGAAAACTCAACAACGAGATCATAAAGCTTAAGGAAATGAGAGAGAAGGAACTAAGCTCCAACAAATCTACGAAGGAATTGATAGATAAGATCACTGAGATACGTAAGCAGGCAGAGGCAAAGAAGAAAGAGATTGACACTATTTCGGCTGCAATTACAGCGCTAAGCGAAGAAATCAATGAGCAGCTGACAAACATTGATGAGACAAGGAAACAGGCTGATGAACTTCACGAGCAATTCATTAAATTTAGCCAAGAATCAACGAAAGAGCATGAAGAATTTATTAAGGCTAAAAATGACCTTAGAGACCTCGAGAAAGTTATTTCTACACTGAGGACGAAGGCGAAAGCTACAAAAAAGAAGGAAAAAGAAGGGGAATTACAAAAGAAGGCATCAACGCTCTTTGACCGTTTCAAGAATGGCGAACAGTTGACCACGGAAGATCTTCTTGTTTTACAAAAGGCAGGCTTCCTATAAGGGTATGAGTAAAAGCCACTACCTAATAATAAATCTATTACTTTGGCTATTGTCCATTGCCACAATTTTGTTTTCTGGATTTGAGATTTATAGGCTGTATACAACGAATGCAGCAATAGCTAGGGATTTTATGGGAATCCTCGGGATAGCCCTGATAGTCCTGGGTATTTTCTTTGTGCTTTCATTATACCTTTCTACCCATTTCCAGGCCTTATTGGAACATGAGCAACCACGACACGAAAACAATATTCCGGAAACAAGATTTAGGACTGTTATATTGCTAGGTTTTTTCCCTATTGTTTTGGGCTTTGGTAAAAAGGTTATGCTAATTTTCCTGACCGCTGGCCTAGCAATTTTCCTTTTGGTATTATTCCTCTGGCATTTCTGGTGAAAGGGCAAGGTTATAGACCCGTGAGTTTTCTTGAAGATTCATCCTTGGCGCAAGTACACTGTCATGAACTTCACACATCTTGCCTAATGAGGTCCCGTTCATCACAACAGAATTTATAATTTTGGATGATCCCATGACCTTCACACCATCCATCAAAATCGAGTTTTCAATAATGACATCATCCCCAACTTCCACGCCATCGTATATAGCTGAGCCAGAGACTTTACAATGATTCCCGAGAGTGACACCGTAACCGATGTAAGAGGGTCCTACAATTGAGGAGGCACTTAGTTTCCCGTATATTGTGTTCATGATTAAATGACCGGACAGATTGGGATTGTTAAATTCCAGGCCATATTTTTCAGTCATTAACTGGTTTGCCTTTATCATGTCGTTCGGCCTCCCCGTATCCAACCATGTCCCTTCACCTTTATAACCGTAGATATCAATTCCGTTGCTGAGTAGCTTGGGGAACAAATCCTTAGCGAAATCGTATGGAACTCCGCGAGGAACAAGATCCATTATCTCCGGTTCTATTATGTAAAGGCCAGCATTAACGAGATTGGAAAAAGCCTCACTCGCTTTTGGCTTTTCCTGAAATCTCATAATCTTGTCATCACGTAATTCAACAATGCCAAACTGACTCGGATCTTCTACGGTCGTGAGCGCGACAGTCACCTTTGCACCGTTCTTCTTGTGAAAGTCAAGCATCTTTTTTAACCTAAAATCCATCAGGATATCTCCGCTTCCGACAAGAAATGTATCATCCAGAAACCTCGAGACCAATTTAACACTACCAGCCGTGCCCGCAGCTTCAAGTTCAACGGAAAATAGTATATTCTGATCCTGATGCTTGGCCTTCATTATGCCATTTATGAGCGCATCATATTTGTACCCGGTAGTTACAATGACATTGCGCACATCGATATCATAGAATGAATCCAGAATGTAATTTATACACGGCTTTCCAGCTATAGGGACAAGCGGTTTTGGAATCGAATATGTTATTGGCCTGAGACGTGTCCCTTTGCCACCAGCCATCACAACAGCTTTTATACCCATTGTTCGATATTATGATTCTGCTTTTAACTTTTTTTGCTTTCCAATCAACCGCCATTCTTACTTTTTTTCTTTCATTAAGAATAGTTTGCAACCGCAAAAGAACAAAACCTATATTGGTGTGAATCCGTCATAAAAGCATATATTTTATGATAAGAATTTGAATTCATAATCGCACAACGTAATTCTGATTTTCATCTCGCTTTTAATTGCCTATTGTTTCATTAAAATTCATAATCAAACGCTTTCAGAAATAATCATTATATACGAACCAATGATAAACGGTAGCGTCTGATACTCTAATGGGCTCGTAGTCTAGCGGTATGATGTCTCCCTGACACGGAGGAGGTCACCGGTTCGAATCCGGTCGAGCCCATTCCCTATACTTGTTTTTAGTTACTCCCACTTTTGCTTAACGGAATCGCCTTTTTCTCCACGGTCTCCTCATGCATTTTGGATTTTAAGAATAGTCCTGTGTTTATCCAGGCGTAAACCCACAATATATTCAGTGCAGCGGATATTCCAACAAATGCCCATAAGAGCACTGGAAACTTTGTAAAACCCAAAAGCCTGACCGTAGATGTTGCGAAAAGTCCCAGTGGGAATCCATAGGCCCATACACTAAGCGTTCCTTTAGCTGGTTTCATGAATATCAGTATTAAGACTACAAGGAAATTCCAAACTTCAAATCCCCAGAGAAGCACTGAAAGAAGGTCAACTGTTGGAAGTGAAAGCGTAATGTTATCGATTACTCGAAATCCAGAAATCGAAAAAAGATTTATGATTATGAGACTTGCTATTCCCACAGGAAGCATTGTTGTTGGAAGGGTCCCCCGTTCTTTCGTTGCTACATGCCCAGCTAATGCAAGTGATCCAATGAAGATGTAGAGGAAGAAAAATATCCCCAATCCCATCAAAACGAGAAAATACATAGCCTGTGCTTCCAAACCTCCATAGAATCCCATCAGAGGAACAGCCAAAAACACACTTGTTCCGATTGCAAGTGGCGGGATAACTATGGCGTAATTCATCTCACGCGGATCTATCTCCTTCGTATAAAGTCTGTACCCAAGAAGCACACCGAGAACAAGAGCAAAGAGATACTCGCCGTAGAAATTTACTGCGGAAAGATTTGCGGTCCAACTTGAGATTCCAAAGAAGTATATGAGCTGGTAGTTTGCAACAAAACCAATAATAGGTATAAGGGCAGTAAAACTCAGCCTAGTAAGATTGTTCCAGTGTGAAAAGACCCTATCTCTTAAGACAAAAGCACGCAATACCCAGATGGAAAATATCACTACAAATATAGCAATTCCAAATAGAGAAAGCGCCTCTGCAACATAATTGTACCATATGCCTTTCGTCTCACCAAAAGCAAGGATATAGACTTGAGCAAGTGCAAGCGTAGATATAGCCATTCCAAACCATTCCGACCCGAAAAGGTTCAATATGCTTTTTCTCATTTTATCTCTCCTTTGTTATAATGCGTGATAAAATGTTTTACCACTTAAGAATCTCCATAGAAGCAGTCAAGGCTTTGTTGCCAGTGACAAATCTTGTGAGATACAATGCATCCTCCATCTCCGCTTTGGTTCCGCCTTTTCTAAAAAACTGAATCAGATAGGTCTTTGCGCATTCATCGTACCTTATTGAAACGCTATCGGCAAAAGCCATAAGGAAAATATCCTTTTGATCAACAACAAAAGGTGATAGTAGTTCAGCCTTCTCTTTGAGATGCTCTTCGAATAAGTCGAATGAAATTGATGAAAGAGCAACCAAATTCTGAGGAGGTGATGCCAGACCAGATTCGGTTTGAATCTGGCCGAGAATCTTCTTTAATTCTGTGCTGCTAGCGGATGATTTTCCATGCTCCGCCACTATAGGCTTTATCGCGTCCATGACTGACATAGTAGAGGACATCAACACCATCTTTGCAACTTTTATCGAATCAAGTATTTCCAGCATTCCTGCATCAAATTTCCTTGCAAGCCTAAAATGAATCATAGCAGAATCTGCCTGACCATTTACCAAGGAAACCGAAAGCGCTGTCAAAGCCAACATCTTCTTTCCAAGGGCCGTTCTCCCAAGGTACATAGCCATGTTTTCTCTGAATTGTTCCTTAGCCATTTCAACATTGTGACGCCCAAGAAGTTTTATCACTTCTGGCATTCCACCAAGTGTGGACTTCGCAAACCGTTCTATTTCTTCCATTTCGTCTGCCATAAACGGTGCATAATACAATCTTACTAAATGATGTCTGGCAAAAAATTAACAGATTCTTATTAATCTGCAGCAAAAATTGTGGTCGTATCTACATTGTATAGTGCTAGTATGCTGATTCGAAACATACAATCATGGGATTTCATCCAAGATCACTTCAAAATCCACATCGTATATTCCAAATTCTGGAAGCAAAGTCCTTGCATAATTTCTTACTTCGCTGCACTCTTCACCGACTATGTGGATTGTAAATCGTCTCGCTCCTGTAGTGATTATGAGTTTCTTGATGCGCTTCTCCTTTTTTATGAATGCTACAAACTCATCAATTCTATCAGCTGCTACATTGAAATTTATTACCGCTTTACAACCAAGTCCAATCTTCGAATAATCAATGTTAGCGTTGCACCCTTTAAGAATGCCTCTTTGTTTTAACAGATTCATTCTGTCCCTTACTGTCCAGAGATTTTTACCAGTTTTCCTAGCTATTTCATTGTATGTCATCGTACAGTCTTTTTCGATGATATCAAGAATATCGTAGTCAAGCTTGTCTAATTTAAATGATCTCACTTTAGGTGGATATTATTGGCGTATAAATTGATTCGTAACTTGTCATATTACAGAGCGCGAAAAAGCACTCCTACGATTACTTCATGTTGAAGCTGTAGCAAATTTAATAAATATTTATCAAAGAAACTGTCAAGCCTTTGTTTTTACATTCTTGGATTCAATACTTTTGGATTAAAAACAAGAGATAT
>JAKAYB010000132.1 GCA_021826925.1 Thermoplasmata archaeon
AAAGAATGCTCTGATAAACTCGAGGAGAAATTTGGCCTCGGTAATCTGGGAATACCATATGAATCAAACGAGAAGAAGAAGTGCATAGTTTGTTCAAAGCCAGGAAGCATTGCAGTTTTCTCGCATTCATTCTGATTTAACTCCGTATAAGGCCGAATCAATGTCTGTTGAGTTTTTCTATCATTTCTTTGTAGTCATTAGCGATCTCTTTAGCCGTTTTCTCGTCCCTCGATTCACCATATATCCTTATTATTGGCTCGGTTCCTGAAGGTCGGAGAAGTACCCAACCATTCACAAGCATGATCTTCAATCCATCTGTTCGGTCAAGGGCCACATCACCCAATTGTTTCAGAATATCTTTTTCCAAGACGCTCCACTCCTTATCTCTTTTGACGGACTCTTTCGCCATATGAAATTCTGGAACCGTCTTTATCAGCTCTGAAGGCTTCATGCCGGTGGAAGCCATGAGATCTAGAAAAAGGGATAATGTCATGGCACCGTCCCTGCAGTACTGGTGAGGGCCGAAAATTACACCGCCATTCTCCTCCCCGCCCAGTAGTGCCTTTTCCTTAATCATTGTCCTTGAAACAATTGGTGCACCTACCCGTGTTCTAATGAGCTGAGCGCCCTTTGCCTTGCATATTTCGGAAAGTGCATCGGAACTGCTCACAGGCGTAACGACTTTCTCTCCCTTTTTGACATGGTTCTTCACAATGAGGCTCAGTGTAACATCGCCATCAATAAAATTACCTTTCTCGTCAACAAATACTGCCCTGTCTGCATCGCCGTCATGTGCCACACCAAGATCAAATTTTCCAAGCTTCATTACGGAAATAAGTTCTGTTAGGTTCTCAGGCCTTGGTTCCGAGTTTCTTGACGTAAACTTTCCATCAGGATTCGCATTTAGCGTAACCACTCTGCACCCAAGCTCCCTCAGGAGAGTTGGAGTTGTGGAGAATGCGGCACCATTCCCTGTGTCTACAACGACCTTAAAATTCCTGGACCGTATATTATCGCGATCAACCTTGCTCATCACACCTGCAACGTACATCCCAGGCGCATTGTTGTCCTGAAATGCTCGCCCTATTTTGTCCCAGTTTACTGTCAAGTATTTTTTATTATAATATATGAGTTCAATCTTTCTTTCAGATTCCCTCTCAAGTTCAGTTCCATCGGAAGCTATGCATTTTATTCCATTAAATTGTGGTGGGTTGTGAGACGCGGTTATTATGACGCCAGGCATTTTGTTAATTTTACAGTAATACTGAATTGCTGGAGTCGGAAGGATGCCTAGATCGATAAGATCACACCCTGAGGAGAGTATGCCCGAGCAAACAGAATCGAATATCATCTGCCCTGTGTCCCTCGTATCCCTGCCCATTGCTATCTTCGATCCAAAAAACGTCCCAATTGATTTTCCAATTGCTTGAGAAAATTCAACTGTAAGATCATCGTTTGGAACTCCCCTTATGCCATTGGTTCCAAACAGTGGCGGGAAGTCCTTTTCATTTAATTCTGCCATACGCAATGGATACAAATGCATTATTTTAATTTCGTTTTTCTCTTATATTCCCATTATGTTTTGCATCTCCACTCCATGCCCTTAAAATTTGTAAGTTGATTTAGGAATATGTCAGGATAAAGCGAAAGATCGATACGCATGGTGAAATCAGATAAATTTGCATTGCATTTCATTTCGACGATAATTTTTAGATGACAAAAAGTTATTTTGAAAAAGGCGGGTTCCTTTCCTTAAACCTTCATTTCTTTCTGAATATCTGTGGATATTTCTTCTTTACATCAGTGACGAAAATATCCCTTGAGACCTGCCCACCAAATCGCACGCGATCATAACTGGTGAACTCAGCCTCAACCTTATCAAGTTCATTCACACATTTTTCTAGTGAATCGCACCATGACGCGTTAGATGGGTCCGGTTTTTCAAGCAGCTTCTGTATCTTGCTTATAAGTTCACCTTTTGACAGTATGTTCTTTGGATCAGGTACTCGGAGGCACGCTCCATACAGTCCAGATCTGAAATCAGTCCACATTTTTTCCAACTCATCATCACTGTCATTAGTCTCTTCCACCCTGCCGAATCTGTAGACAAGCTTTGATTTGTCTATTACTTTCTTTGCGTCGTTTATGAATTCATCCTTTGGCGAAGTACCGTTTTCATTACTTCGCTGGATTAGGATGACTATGTACCTCGGATACCATCTCTTACCGTTAGAAGTCACGTAGGTTGGTTCCGGGAATTCCCCGCGTTCCATCCATTCGGTGATTTTCGAAGAAGAAACTTTTGATCTTTCAATTATTTCATCCATCGTAAGAAGGTTCTTCGTTATGTACATCAGATCCTTTCTATCGAAGGTATTATTGAGTTCTTGATTCATTTTTTCCATGATACCATTATGATCAAGACATAGTTAAGACGCAGGAAATATCAGAAAAAGATAATATGTCCAGCTGTATATGTCTGAAAGCGAAGCATGAAACAAAGATCTATTAAAAACGACATTGCGAGAGCGCTCTCCAATCCTGAACGAACAATGATCATTGAGGTTTTGGCATCTGGAACGCACAACGTCGGTTCTATAGTAAAAAGCACGGGAATCTCCCAATCGAAAGTATCCACACATCTTTCAGAGCTCCATTCGGTTGGCCTTGTTTCCTCACACAGATCTGGAAGGGAAATAAGATATTCATTGATTCCAGAACCTTTAGAGAGCTATTCTATATGGCTTGACGATCTTGCTGGATCAAAATCAATAAATTCTATATGTGATTCTGAAAATATAAAATCTGAAAAGAGTCACGATTTTTCAGAAGCAAGAACCTGCTACGATCATCTCGCCGGAAAACTTGGAGTTGAGCTCCTGCACTCCTTACTACAGAGATCATGGATTGTAGTTGACGACACCAAGAAACCAACCTACAGGTTGACCGACAACGGGGCCATAGAACTGGAGAGACTTGGGATCAGTATTCGATTCTATGAACTTGGAAGACGTATATTTGCATACGGCTGCAGAGATGTTTCCGAACGTGATTATCACCTGGGCGGCTTCCTCGGAGCCGTAATCTTGAAAGATATGATAAAGAAGAAGATAGTTTCAGCAATACCTCAAACGAGGACTTTAAAGGTTAATGGAACCATAGAAGGATGGTTATCAAAAAAGAGAGCCAGATAATGTTGAGTCCCATGAACGAGGTAAGATGCCGCCTCCTGTTATCTAATAAGAGAGTATTCTCTGCCTCTCCAGTTTATCGACTTTGACTTCAAGGCGTGCAGAAGATTGTACATGTAAAGAAATGGGAGGAGAATACTAACCAGGAAAGTAGTAGGGTAGTTTCTTCCAGCTCTTTTCATGGCCTTCACTGCGTTTATGGCCGTCGGGATCAGGAATATTAAAAAAACTGGATTAAGTAACACCGAGAGCACTATGGACAGGATAAAGATGGCCAGGGTTGCGGAATAGATGAGAATGCCATAGTAAAGAACGTTCCTTGTAGCGTAAACCGAAAGCGAGGTTTGCCTGTTTGACCATTCCATGAACGTTCGAAAGTCATCCGGGGAATTGATAATTGGCCTGGAATTTGCCACGTAAGCTATGCCCTTCCCCTCTTTTTTGCAAAGTTTTGTAAGCGCGATGTCGTCTGAAACAAATTCGGAAAGATCGGA
>JAKAYB010000133.1 GCA_021826925.1 Thermoplasmata archaeon
GCGAAAAACTCACCGCAATTGAACCTTCTGAACTGAGGAACAAGATCTTTCTCAGGTTCCCGAACGGGATTCCATCACCAGATGAGCGAGCTGATAAACTGAAAGCCATTGCTAAGGAGTTAAACATAACTCCAAAACAGATTGAAGATTCTCTCTATGCAGACAAGGAGGGTGAACAGATAATATCGGAGATTCCAAAAATCCCCTTTGAAGAAGTATCAAAACTCTATAATCTGGAACAGGCTGAAACACTGCTTTCGAAGTCGACAGGAGTCCTGATTTCCGGAATAGAAGACTGGGGGCTGTTGATAAAGAGGATCCGCAGGCTTGGATTGCTGTTCAATGTTAACCAGGAAAAGGAAAGTTTGAAATCAATTTATGTAAGCGGCCCCGCATCAATAAACGAGAATACGCATAGATACGGGAGCAGGATAGCTCAACTGCTTCATGTACTTTTACGTTTCAAAGGCTGGAGGCTTGAAGCGGACGTTGAATTCAAGGATGAGAGAAGCGATGGGAAATTCAAAATGTTTCTGTCTTACGCGGGTTCGGACATGTTCCCGGATTTCCCACAGGATGAACCAGCTTTCGTGCCAAATTACGCGTTCGTAGCGCATCCGATGGCAGTTGGCGGTCGTTTTGTTTTCCCTGACTATGTTATCTCAAGGAACGGAGAGGAAATACTTCTTTTCATTTCAAGACTGATATACCTTGATTCGGACACGGAGTTAAAAACACATCTGGATCAGCACGGAAGGAAATCACTATTTGTCTACAGCCTAGAAAAGGGAGAAAAGAAGAAAAAGGGCCTTACGTGCTTTTCTGGGGATATTCCATGGGATGCACTTTTTGTGGATCAGGTTGAACACAAAGTATATCCCGTACATGACGAACGTGGAATGCAAAATGGCGTTCCGGAACTCAGTAAGAGACAGGTGGAGGATATCAAGAAGGAAATTGAGCCGATAATTTCTGATTTCAATGCGGTTATGGACATTATTCGCTCAAAGGGCTTTGATCCTGAACAATTCCTGAAGGCTTTAGGGTACCGGATTGACTGGAAGACCCTTGAGCCAACAATAATTCCCGAATAAGCATCTGCTTCTGGCTTATTCTAGCGCTCGGGAAAAAAAGACAATGCATCATTAAATACTCCTCTTGGATTTATATTATAAAGAGTGGTTTGTGGTAAAAATGAAAAATAGAGAACTTGCCGATATCTTCACAGAGATGGCTTCTTTTGAGTCTCTTGAAGAATCGGAAAATGCGAGATTCAAAACCAGGGCGTATCAGAAAGTTGCTGGAATCCTGGATTCTCTCCAGGAAGATATCGCCGAAATTTACAAGAAAGGCGGTGTAAAAGCTCTAATGGAGATCCCAGGCATAGGAAAGGCTATCGCTGAAAAAATCGAAGAATACCTCACCACAGGAAAAATTGCAAAATACGAAGAATACAAGGCAAAGTATCCGATAGATTTCAAGGAACTTACAAAGATAGAAGGCATCGGGACAAAGACTGCTCTTTCCCTATACAAGGAGCTTGGAATAAAAAATATCGCTGATCTTAAGGATGCGATTTCCAGGGGCGAAATCAGCAAACTTCCCGGATTTGGTGAGAAAAGCGAAGAGCTTCTGGATAAAGGGATAAAACAGTTGGAATCCAGCAAAGGGCGTCTTCTTCTTTCTGAGGCACTTCCCGTTGCAGAATTCATTGTGGAAAGACTTAGGAAAAGCGGTCTCGCGGAGAAAGTAGAAATAGCTGGCTCAACCCGTAGGATGCGAGATACGATCGGTGACATAGATATACTTGCCATCGGCACAAGCAGCAGTGAGATAATGGATCTCTTTACAGGATTGGAAGACGTCGAGAGAACAGTTGTTAAGGGTCCGTCAAAAACCACAGTTTATTTGAAGATCGGGACAACATGCGATCTTCGTGTTATTGAGCCAGGCAGCTTTGGGGCTGCAATGCAGTACTTTACGGGAAGCAAGGATCATAATATTCAGGTCAGGAAAGTTGCAATCAATAAGGGTTACAAACTCAACGAATACGGACTTTATGACCGTGCTGGGAACATGGTCTCCGGTGTAGGCGAGCAGGAATTGTATAATAAACTTGGTATGGACTGGATTCCTCCGGAAATGAGGGAGAACAGGGGAGAAATAGAATTGGCCATGAAACACAAATTGCCAAATCTTATACAATACTCTAGCCTGAAGGGGGATTTTCACACACATACTAAAGACACTGACGGATCAAACACACTTGAAGAAATGGTTGAATATGCGAGAAAGTACGGTCTCGAGTACATAGCAACAACGAACCATACGAAAAGTCTCAAGGTTGCACGGGGTATGGACGAAGCAAGGTTTTCCGAGTATTTTTCTAAGGTTGATCGATTAAATGAAGAATTGGGAAAAGATTTTCATATATTGAAGGGAGCAGAGGTAGACATACTGAAAGATGGGTCCCTTGATCTTGATAACAAAACGCTTGGGGATATGGAATGCGTTGTTGCATCGGTTCATTCTAATTTCAATATGGCCAAAGATGAGATGACGAAGAGGGTAACAACTGCCCTAGAATCAGGATATGTAAACATACTGGGTCACCCGACAGGTCGACTCATAAATGAACGCCCACCATTTCAGATCGATCTGGAAAAGGTCGCCGAGTCTGCGGAATCAAACAATGTGGTCTTAGAAATAAACGCTTTTCCAACCAGGCTCGATCTGAAGGATACAGACATAATGCTTACGTCGAAATTCAGGGTTAATTACGCAATAGACTCTGATGCACACAATATATCACACTACAGCGTTCTTAAGTACGGGATTGGAACTGCGAGGAGAGGCTGGCTTGAACCCGGTCGTGTTGTTAATACATTCCATCTAGACAAAGCTCTAAGGATGCTTAAGAAATAAATGGCCATGTTCTTATTCGAACTCCACTCATTGTTATGTTAGCATCAACATTTCTAGGGGTATTTTCGACAAGGGAAGTTCTATGGGCATGGCAAAATTATGTGATTAAACATTACAGTAGGTCTCTTGGTTCAGATAACGCCTAGCGAGTCCCTTAACCTTTCTTTTGGTTTTTTCATTATATCATGCTCAAGTTCGGTCACAATTTTATCTCTCTCCTCGGCCGAAATGTTGTTTCCCAAAGTATTGCTCACGATCATTATACCCCCAACGCATACATCGTATCCTGGAAAAAATCTAGGACGGCACTTGGAAGCCTTTTCTATTGCGTTCTTGAAATGTTCTCCTGCCTGGACAGTCCCTCCAACAACTGAAACTTCGGGGCATTTATCAAAATTATTAAGACATGCATTAATCGCATTCCCAACATATTCCCCGGCTTCGGATATAATTGACACCTATAAAACGTTAATGACGATGTTGAAGCGGTAGAATAGTACCTTCTGCATTTAGCTACCCCAGGTGAAGTTCCGTTGGAACTATCCGCTACTTCCTCCCGGCAGCCTCTCCCTGTAAGGCTTCTGGTTCTTCATGATACTATAGACATGCGATAGAAGCCTCTTGCCTACTACTATGTAGGCTTGAGTTGGTTTCTTCTTCTTCGCTATTTCCCTCTGGTATACTTCAAGGAATTCAGGCGTCCTATGAAGTACAAGGGATACTGCACACTCATAGGTGCTGTTAGAAAGATGTGGA
>JAKAYB010000134.1 GCA_021826925.1 Thermoplasmata archaeon
TTAAAGCTCATGTTGAATATCTATGCAGTGGTGCCATTTTAAAATTGTCGAAGTAAAATATATAGACATAATACCACTCTTTATTGCTATATTTTCTATATTGCTTAATATTATACGTAATTACGGTATTTCGCCTTGAATTGAATCTCAAGGAAAACATGAAGGCGGGAACCAGAATACAGCAATATGATGCCGTCCTAATGGATTTGGACGAGACTCTTTTCGAATTCAGGCTTTCAAGCAGAAACGGCCTTGAACAGATGAAAAAAGGAGTAGAGTGCCTTAGTGGAATCGAAACAACAGTTCTTGAGGAGGAGTTATGGAACCTGGACAGACGCAACCTCCCGCTTGTGTTTTCAGGAACGATCACGCCAAGGGAATACAGGAAGATACGCCTAAGACGATTGATTATGCTCCATGGATACATGCCTTCAGAAAATGAAATGGAGAAGATTGAAACTGTATATGTCCGCGCTTTTGAAAGCAGAATGAAAATGTGCGATGGAGCACGCGAGCTCTTGGAATTTTGTTATGACACAGGAAAACCTACAGCAATAATAACCAACGGCGATCGGGAAACACAGTTGAAGACGATACGAAAACTCAGGATTGATAAGCTGATCGATATGATCCTGACTCCAAAGACACAAACAGAAATGAAGCCCAACACTCCGCTCTTCGATCATGCAATATCCACATTTGACACCAAGAGAGAAAGAAGCGTAATGATCGGGGATTCATGGACACATGACGTGATGGGCGCGATCAATTCAGGAATAAAGGCAGTATGGGTCAATAGGAAAAACGAAGCAGTGCCGAGAACTGTAAATATTCTCGAGGTAAAAACCGTAAGGGAATTGATTTAAGCAGAGGTTGAATTACATGGATGAAATGGGTACTTACAACATAAATAGTGCAAATTTTGATAACATCATTGAAGGATATGCCGATAAGAAGCACGAAAAATTCATTAAACCGGCATTTGGTAGAGGCTGCATAGCAGATATACCGGAAATTGTTGAAGGAATGATCAACGGAACGGAACGAGCCAACCTTAATGGAAAGATTCCGATCGATGCGATGGATAGTGATCATGTCATTGTTCTGATTCTTGACGGATTCGGTCATGACCTATTCATGTACGCCACCGAAAAATATCCCATGAAGAATCTAGGATCACTTCTCCGAGAATCTGCTTATTTCCCGATAACAAGTGTTTTTCCATCCACCACTGCAACCGCTTTGTTCACCGTTTACATGGGGCTGCAGCCCGTGGAACATGAGATAATTGGATATACGCAGTACATTCGCGAACTGGGAACGGTTTGCAACATGCTTTCAATGTCGCCTATCGGAAATCGAAAGAACGATTTGATAAGCGCAGGGTGGATGCCCGAACCACTTAAGGGACGAAAGTCATTCGCCAAAAGGATTTCGGACAGCGGAACGGCGAGCTTCATCTATCTCCCTAATATGATAAAGGAGAGCGGTATGTCTAAGATAACGGCCGCAGAAACAACTCTTCGATCGTATTATTCAACATCGCACATGTTTACCTCTATTGCCAGGGATGTGAAAGAGGCAAGGGGGAAATCAATTCACATTGGATACGTACCTTCGGTGGATACGATGTCGCACAAGGTTGGTTCAAGAACAGAGGAGACCGCTCTTGAACTGGAATCGATATTTTACAATATAGACATGTTAAAGGAATCTGTGATCTCAACAAACACTACCTTATTGATATCTGCCGATCACGGCCATGTCAATGTTGGAACAAGCAACCTGTTTGATATTTCAAAAGACAGGGAGCTTTACAATACCTTCAGGGCTCCTGTTGTCGGAGACGCAAGGGCTGCTTTTCTAAGGATACGTTGCGGCAGCATGGATGAGGCAAGGAATCATTTGATTGAAAGGTACGGTGAAAACTACGAGATCTTCAACTCTCTTGAAATGTTGAAAGAGGGCTATTTCGGGGACAGGAAAGAGAACACAAACATTAACGACAGGTTCGGAGATCTGATAATGGTTCCAAGAAGGAACATTGGCATAATAGATTCAAATCTTACTTTCCTGGATCCAAAGATGAGCCACGATAACATGGTTGGGATGCACGGCGGGCTTCTCAGGGAAGAAATGATTGTTCCATTAATCATCACTACCATATAGGCACACAAAACTTGTGTAAAAGCCTGTAACGCTATAGAAAATCTGTAGTTGTTATCTTTTATGAAAAGACATTCTGTTCGGCCGTTCAAGAATGGTAGTAATATATATTAAATATAGAGTATATATACATATAGAGACCAATATAGAGTATTTACATAATATTTATAGTATGCTCCAAAATCTCTTTCTTGGAAAGAATGAGTGCAAAAGACAGCAATTTGATAAGTGAGATGGATAAAGTAAAAACCAGCGGATTCCATTATAAGACCTGGTTGATTTCCGGGATGGGCTTCTTCACCGACGCCTATGATCTGTTTATCATTGGTGTGGTAACCAGCATATTGGTTTTGTCTGGATGGAACAAGCTTTCGACCTTGGAATCTTCATTGCTCGATTCAACGGCCTTGTTATCTGCCGTTATAGGTGCATTGATATTCGGTAGGCTTCTGGATAAATTAGGGAGGAAGGCAATCTATGGTATAGAGTTAGTTATACTGGTAATTGGCGCCCTTGGCAGTGCATTTCTAACTCCGGTAAATGGCGTCTATACATTGATAATATGGAGATTTATACTTGGTATAGGTATTGGAGGAGATTACGCAACGAGCTCTGTAATAATGACAGAGTATTCCAACACCAAGAGCAGGGGAAAATTGGTAGGCATGGTATTTTCCATGCAATCGCTAGGATTACTTGCAGGGCCATTAATCTCACTCGGTTTGATATATTCCGGTATGAGTTTGTCATTGATATGGAAACTACTCCTGGCATTCGGCGCAATACCTGCTTTAATTGTAGTATACTACAGAAGGAAAATGCCAGAGACTCCAAGGTATTCACTCCGGGTTAAGGGTGATGCAAAGGCTGCCCAAGAGAACTGGAAGAAGTATACGGGTATGAACGCTGAAGTTCAGGCTCAAGGAGAGGTTGTAAAAGAAAAATGGTGGCAGATCCTCAAACAAAAAAAGTTTGTTCTCACATTGATTGGAACTGCGGGGTCGTGGTTCTTAATGGATTGGGCACTTTACGGAAATTCAATCATGTCTAGTCAAATGCTCTCTGCCCTAGTTCCAAGCTCTGTAATTGGGTTGCATCATCTGATAGTTACCACAACCTACTCAGCAATGATTTTTGGTTTCGCTGCATTTCCCGGGTACTGGCTAGCTACGTTTACTATAGACAGAATAGGCAGAAAGCCGATCCAAATAATCGGATTCACTGCCATGGCAATAACGTTTGCAGTTCTTGGAATATTCAACCAGTTGCTAACAAGCGCGTTTGTTCTGCAGTTCCTTATAATCTATGGATTGAGTTACTTCTTTATAGAATTTGGTCCAAACGTGACCACCTTCATCTACCCTCCGGAAGTTTTTCCAACAAAGCTGCGTGGATTTGGCTCTGGAGCGTCTGCTGCAGGTGGGAAGACGGGCGCGTTTATAGGAACATTTCTAAACGTTATC
>JAKAYB010000135.1 GCA_021826925.1 Thermoplasmata archaeon
TTTCCAGTTCCGTTTCTGTGAAAAATTCAGTTGTTAATTTTTCCTTTCCCGGAACCTTTTCGGCAAAGGTATGCCTGTCAGAGTTCTGGACCACGACTACGTTTGTTCCTTTGTTTGCAAAAGACAACTCAGAATAGGTTATAGTTATGCCCCTTAGTGAAATTACAGCTATGAGAATATTGGAAATTACAATGGCAAGAAGCAAATAAAGCGCCGTTGCACCTACATGTCCATCCAAATAGATCACGGTGACAAGGATCGTTATCGAGATAAGGATCAAGATGACAGAGAGAAAAAGGGATAGAAGATAAAAATAAATCTTCCTAATATTCGGATTCTTTCTAATGTTCGCATTAATTCCAATTTTATCATCACTGTTCCTTTTCATGGGGATCTTATACCGTTACAGTTGAGCGCGCTATAATTTCAGATGATCTTTTGAGGGAACGAGTCACTTTGCCTCTCAAGAGCAAGGAGTTCGTAACCACGGAGGTAGAACTCATTCCCATAGCCAGTGCCGCTAGCATGGGAAGAATGGAATAGACAGAGAAGCCAAATACAGGTACTAATATTCCTGCAGCGATAGGTATCAGGATAGTGTTGTACCCAAACGCCCAGCCTATATTTTGCTTTATCTTTCTTATGGTTCTTTCTCCTATGATCTTGGCGTTAACGACATTCTCCAGATCGTTATTGAGAAGGATTATGTCACCGCTGTCCCGTGCGATATCTGTGCCGGACCCCATAGCAAGACCTACATCAGCCGTCTCCAGAGCAACTGAATCGTTTATTCCGTCACCTGTGAACATGACATAGTCTCCATCCATCTGAAATTGCTTAATTATTTCCGATTTCTGATCAGGAAGCACTTCAGCGTGAATGTCATCTATGCCGACGATTCCACCAACACGTTTTGCCTCTTCAGTTGAATCGCCAGTGATCATTGAGACTTTAACGCCCATGGCCTTCAATTCGTTTATTGCAATGGCTGCGCTTTCCCTTATCTTGTATGAAAGCACAAACGAACCTATGTGTTCACCTTCGACACTTACAGAAACTGCCGAAACACCATTATGTTTTGATCGAGAGATCTGAACTGATTTTCCGTCTACGCTTCCACTAATACCTGTTCCAGGATTTTCTTTAATATCTGTTGCTTCGGGCACCTTAACTTTGTTTTCTGTAGCCATTTTGACGATTGCTTTTGCAACTGGATGGTTAGAAAACGATTCGACCGAAGCAGCTAAAGCGAGCACAGTTTCTTTAGAATTGCTGCCAATAACCAGCAGTTCGTTAACCGTTGGGTCAGATTCCGTTATGGTTCCAGTTTTATCAAAAACGGCCCTAGTAACCTTAGAAAGCCTGTCGAGCGCGCTTGAGTTCTTGATAATAATTCCATTCTCATATGATATATTTGATGCGATTAAAAGAGTGATTGGCCCTGCCAGTCCTATAGCGCAGGGACACGCTATGACAACAACCGAGACAAATGCCAGGATTGCAATCTCTATAGAAATGGGATTGCCCATACTCGAGAGATAGAGCCACCAGAACAATAGGGAAGCAATGCCTGCTGCCAGGACAACAGGAACAAAAACAGATGAAAAAACGTCAGCAACTCTTTGAATTTTCGCTCTTCCAGAGGATGCTCTTTGTATAAGCTCGTAAATCTGACTGACGGTACTGTCTCTTCCTGTTCTCGTAACATTTATTTTCAGGATTCCGTTTAGATTCTTCGTTCCGGATGATACTTCATTTCCAGAGGCTTTGACAACTGGCTCCTGCTCACCCGTGAGCATGGATTCATCAATCTCGCTCTTCCCTTCGTATATCTTTCCGTCCGCCGGAATAATTTCTCCAGGTTTCACAAGAATGTTGTCAGAGACTTTCACTTCACTTGTCTTCTTATCAGTGACTTCTCCATTTTCCTGAATAATGTGCGAAGTGGTTGGAATTATCTCTATAAGTTTACTTGCAGCTTTGTTAGCTTTTATCTTAGTTAGATTCTCGATGAAATTACCTGTGAGTATTAGGGTAATTATGAACGACGAGGCATCGAAATAGACACTTGACGATGGAATTACTTTTGGAAAAAAAGTAACGAACACAGAGAACGCGAAAGCAGTGAGCGTACCGAGGGACACGAGAAGATCCATATTCGCGGATTTGCTCTTCAATGAGTGATATGCACCTTCGTAAAATCCATAACCAGAGTAGAACTGAACTGGCAAAGCCAATCCCAGCAATAAATAGTCACGAAAAACAACTGTGTTTGGTAGAACATATGTAATAATTATGATCGGTATCGCCAAGGACCACGCGACAATCAACCTATTTTTAAGTTTTCGAGACTCTTTCTCAGGAGAAGAATATTTCAAGAGACATGTTTTAGAACAAAAATAGTACCGCTGACCATCGACCTCAAGGAAAAGATCAGAATCCTCTGGAACGAACATGCCGCAAACAGGATCTGTCGGCATTCAGATCATCTTGAGTACTTCAAAGGATTTTTATCGAATTCTTCTTTACATCTTTGGCTACAGAAATAGAATTTTTTCCCTTGGAATTCACTCTTAAACTTTGTGTCTTCCTTCACTTTCATTCCACATATAACATCTATTGCCATATCTACATCATTGTCGATAAGCTAATAATAGTTAACTATACAAAATGTATTAATGGGCGAAGTGAATTATACATTATGAAAAGAAACCTTACAGAAATACAGCAAAGAATGATAGTTATTTTAAAAAGAGACTCTAGAAAGAGCATTTCCGACCTTTCAAACGAGCTCGGAATAAGCAGGATTACCGCTAAAAAGGCCTTGGACAACCTCATCACAGAGAAAAAAATAAAGAACTTTACAGTTACTGTTGATGACGATCTACGCGATATGCTTCTTGTTCATGTTAATGATTTAAAAGGAGTCCCGTTGAACCGTATTGTAGAATATTTTGAACTGATTGACCAAACTTTCATGCTAGTGATGAATTACGAGGATTTGTTGGATATCGAGAAACTGCCTATCCTTGACGTCAAAGTAGTGCGAACACGGGTTCTGGGCGATAACCCCGGAAGATTAGTTCACCTGCACTGTGATTACTGTGGAAATGACATAACTGGCAAGCCGATAACAGTTGAGGTTAGTGGCAGGACCTACTATGCATGTTGTCCAACATGCGAACGTGATCTTCGAAAGAGGCGAGAAATTCTGTCAAATGCATGAAATTTGATCATGTCCCTTTTTCCTTCACCAGTTTCAATATCCTCTCCAGCGGTTCCTGCAGGATTTCTGGGGGCATGCGGCCCCTCATGTAGTAATAATATGAATCAAAACCCCACTTCATTGTACGAGCAATAGAACCGTCCAAAGTAACATCCGTTGTTCCACCATAAAGCACGTCGGAAAGTATCAAAGTTGCATCTGATCCTCCCCTATTCATAATACAGAATATTTCTGGTTTAAATTCCTTTACGTAACCAGCGCCCTTTATCTCTTTTACAAGGGAAGAGAATGCAACATCAGCCTGCATTATTGCTATGTGCCCTAATTTTGGCATTGAGTTAGCATTTGAATCACCTGCAACGA
>JAKAYB010000136.1 GCA_021826925.1 Thermoplasmata archaeon
TCCCACTTCTGAGCGGGATCAGCAGACCGATACTTGGATATATTTCGGACTTTATAGGAAGAACGAAAACCCTAATCATAATAGATATTTCTATAATAATGGGCGCCCTGTTTTTGGTTCTCAGAATATTTCCAGTTTCAATTGTTCTTATTGGATTTTTCGGTGGATCTATGATATCGATGTATTTCGCTCTTATCGGTGACGTATTCGGTTCAAAGTTCTCTACCTCAAACAATGGGATCTTTTACACAGGAAAAGCTATTTCTGGTTTTCTTGGGAGCACGGTCTTTGCGATAATTTTTGTTATAAGCATTGAAATTTCATTCAACTTTGTTCTGGTCTCGAGCATTCTAGCCCTGGTGTTTTTGCTGTTGTCTGTTCCAAGGCAGGCACGAGATACAGGTGATACAAATGGTTCTTAGATAACAGATGTTGAAAATCTATGGGTCACCTGTCAAAATGAATCAACTCAGATTCGAACTGTCTTCTGTTTTCGAGTCTGCCGTGGAGTTCTCTCCATCACCGTGCACTTGACTGTATATTATTTTTTCAAGCATGCTGAGGTAGCTGTCATAGAATTCTTCACCTTTCTTCGTTATTTCAACTACAATACGCGGAGAAGTGAAGAACGAAGCGTCATGCGTAGTTACGAAACCAGACTTCTCAAGTTTATCGATATGGTTCGAAATGCTTCCTTTTCCACATCCGGTGAGTTTCATAAGATCAGTGAGTCTCATTCTCTTGCTTACACCCAGAGACATAATTATTATAAGTCTTATTGACGACTTAAAAGGGGTGTCTGTTATCTCTTCTGCGAGCTGGGTCAGGACAAATCGCCGAAAATTTTCCGCATCGGTAAGACTACTGCCCATTGAGTTCCTCCAAATAGTCCGGGGCGTGATAAATGAAGCTAAATGAACTCAGCAGCAGGATCGCGAGAACAATACCAAGTAGTAGATATGACACTTCTTCAAGCGTTTTTGGAACTGGAACATACCCACTAACAATAGAAGTAACAGAACTGAAAATAACCAAAAATATGTACGAAAAGAAGACTGCATATCCTTCAAAAGGGATTTTCACAAATGTGTTTTTAAGCCCGCGAATGAGTATAATATCGAGAACCAAATAAACAAGAAGGAAAATTAAGTTTGATATTACATCTTTCAGAGGGATGTTTGTACTGTCAATTACTAATGCTGCGGAAATACACAGAAGGAACAATGTGACAATAACATCTCTCCAGATTATCGCCCTGTCCCTGAACCGATAAGAACGATTCGCTGTGACACAATCTCTTAATTTAACTATCCTCGCTGAGTTCTCAAATAAATTAAACCAGTAAAAAATCGCAAAGAGAAATACTGTTACCTGAATTATAATGTTGATGATTCCCGCCAGATAAGCGGAAGAAATAAAGTATCTAATTACAGGAAACGACAGCGAATCTACCAAAATGAGAAATGCAACGATTCCAAAAAGCACTCCCCAAGTACGACGCATCATGTAACTCTGAAAACCAAGAACACGGTTATTAATCTGCTCAACAGATTTTAGGAGCTCCTTTTTAAGTTTTAAATCATCTTCCATCTTGCTTTACATCTCCAGACTAATTCTTCCTTCATGTTCTATTACATTCTATCCCAGTATTCTCAAATTGTTGGAACATTACTATTCGCTCTAATATTATATGCGTCTCGCAGGAAAGTGATATGCTCACGAAACTTTCTATTTAACGCTACTCCTCGGTGTTTACAAGAGCCAGGAATATGTCTTCCAGTGTTGTTTTACTCTCGGTCATTGAGTACAGCGAACATCCTATCTCTTTCGCGATTCCTGAGATTTCACTATTTAGCTGATCCCGTCGATCAGTATATATTGTGAGAGTGTTGCCTCCCTTATGATCTATGTCCACATGAACAACACCGTCTATCTTTTCGATGTCATGAATTAATTTATCACTTACAGAAGAAAATTCGCCGACATATTTGAAACTCCCCTTTACCTTCTTTAATAAATCTGACATTTTTGACTGAATTATGGTTCGCCCCTCATTTATAATTGTCGCATCTGAACATAATCTCTCTACTTCGGAAAGCTGGTGATCGGAAAGCAAAATGGTCTGACCTTCTGCTGCTCGTTCTCTTAATAGAGCCCTGAACTTTGATGCAGAAGATGGATCAAGGCCCGCAGTTGGCTCGTCGAGAATCAGTATGTCTGGACCTCCCTCCAATGCTATTGCGAGATCAAGCCTCTGCAGCATGCCTCTACTGTACTGAGAAACCCTTGAGTCTGACGCCTCGAGAAGCCCCACCTTTTCCAGGAGGTCTTCCGATTCCAGCCTGACCTGATCTTTACTTAATCCCTTTAGATAGCCATATACAACCAGACATTGCCTTCCCGTCAAATTCCTTGGGAGAGAAGGAAGTTCAGGGGAATAACCAACACATGACTTTACCTTAGGATCATTATCCCTGAGTTCTTTCCCCATGACCTCTATTCGACCACTATCAGGGAAAATTATTCCAGTAATGCATTTCATTGTTGTGCTTTTCCCTGCTCCATTGTTACCAAGTAAGGCATGTATTTTTCCTTTCTGGACATTCAGATTTATTTCTCTTATTCCTCTTCCGTTTGAGTATATTTTATTTAAATTTTCTACAACAAGCGCATCCATAGTGATCAACCTCTTATTTCTGCTTTCCTGAATATGGCGAACCCCAAACCAAAAACGAACAGAACTTCAATTAATGCAAATACAACATTCAGAATCATATATTTCCACGTTGATATGCTAAAGTATCTAGAAGTTCCCAGCGAAACGTATTGCAAGTGAAAAATTCCCGATGGATTAACTGCATAGCTCATGATAGATGACGGGACTGAGGTCATATTCATAAATGGAATTGCAAATGTTCCATCACTATAACCGACCTTCATCACAAGAATCCCAAATATTACAGCGAAAAATATCCAGACGCCAAACATTATACCAAAAACGAAGGATGATTGCCTGACCAGCGGCCCAAAAAGAAAACCCATAGACGTAAATCCTGCAATCAAGAGAATTAAGCCACCTATAAAAGCGGGTAACCACTGAAAATAACTTTGATAACCAGAAAAAAAGTATCCGCAAATTATAGCAACTATTACAGATATTAGCGACAAGATCAGTGCGAATATTAATTTTTCAATGAATTTCCCGATATAAATATCTCTTCGACGAATCGGAAGAGAGAATAACTTGATTATGGACCCTGATTCGAATTCCTGAGCAATGACGTCAGATCCTATGAATGCACCAATAAATAACCCGGCTAAGCCCGCAGCAACTGTTACAAAGATGCTGGACGTTGTTAGCATCCATACATGTGAACTCTTAGTATATTCGAACAAGGTTCCAGATGCAAACTTTGGAATCAGATATCCATAAGCTATTGCGAGAAAAGATACAAGACCAAATGCAACATAGGTCTTCCCTGCCTTCATATCTATTGTGGCTTGATACTTCATTATTCCAATTATTGCAGACATAAAATGTGAATGCTTTTCAGATTATTATTTAATATTCTGAGTTCAAATTTTGAAC
>JAKAYB010000036.1 GCA_021826925.1 Thermoplasmata archaeon
AAAATATTCCCTTCCATTATTTGATCGGCTGGGAAGAGTTGGTTCACTTATTATAACGAGGATAATGGGTATCCTCCTTATGTCTCTCGCAATAGATTTCATAGCCACCGGTATTATTTCGATAGTCACGAGTGTATGACTTTATCGTTCTCTTGAACATGCGGGAGATTGTTCTGTGATACATTTATAAATTTCTGCATGTTATAGATCGACAACAATGTTTAAATTAGCCGTTGTTTCAATCCCAACGAGGGTGCTCGATAACGATCTAGACAGGAACATAGCCTTTTTTCTCTCAGATATCGGTTATATACCACGACTCAAACCTACCACGGATATGCAGAGTATTACGAGGTCAGCATATTTCAGGCTCTTCAAGGAATGTCTGTTACTGAATCCTGACAGATACTGGACTGGAGACGAAATGATGGCATATCTGGCAACTAGCAGGACAACTCTCTACAGGCATCTGAACAAGTTGAAGTATCTCGACATACTTGAGGAAATACAGGAGGGAAAGACAAAGAAATACCGCTTGCGTTCCGGGAACCTTCTAAAAGCATGGAACTGGGTCGAGGTGAATGTGAAAATGGCCCTCGATAACTACAGGAAAACAGTGGAACATATACAGGAGATCATAGATTCCTCCAAGTGATTTTTTTTGAAATGGAGAGCATAATCTTTTTCGAAATCCTTATTATTACCTGCAATTTCAAACGGAATTAGTTCCGGTCTTCATGAAACGCTAAAATATAACTTACTAATTAAAGGTCAGAGGGAAGTAACCCAGAAATCATTCGAAAGAAAAGAATTGATTGCCGATAAGATTGGAATGTGCCTATGTGGGATGTAGTTGCAGAATGAAAAAGAAGGTTGGCCTTTCTAAGATAATCAGGTTACTTCAAGGAACGATGATAAACTTGGATATGATCGAGATCAAAAAAGGTGGAAAGTATAAGGTTATTTCGAACAGTGGAAAGGATGAACCACTTGAAACTATAGGTGAATTTGTGGGATATACAATTCTTGGTGAAGAGGGTGCGGTATGCTTCAGGGTGAAAGGCGAAGACAGCAGATCCTTTCTCAGACTTATACCAGTTTCCGGCCTTATTGCTATTGAGTTCGGCGACGAGGAACTGCTATCCAAGAAGAAGTCCGAGGAACAGGATAAAACCACCTATATCAGTTGAACATCTTCAATCATTTTATATACCGGTCCGGAAGCTGTGAGTATACTCTGGTACACAAACATATGATCTATAGTTTTTTCCAGATGTATATGGTCGAATATTTTAACAATACTTTCTAAATTATTTGGCCTCTTTGATCTGGCTACTGTTATGTGAGGGACAAAAGCTCTCTCTTCTGGCTCTTTTCCTATATTTATCTTCGCAATAAGGTCATAATTGAAAAGTATCTCCTCCACAACGCCCACGTTCATGTACAGAATCCGCGCTTTCTTTGGCTCAGGAAAACATCCGAGGCCTGAAATTCTCAGGATAAATTTTTTAAGTTTCAGTTTTCTAAATTCTGTCAGTAATCTCGAGATTTCCTCTTCGTTCAATTCTCCGAAGAAGCGAAATGTTAGGTGAAATTCTGGTGTATTTACCGTTCGAACGCTTTTGAATTCTTTTAGAGAAGAATAAAGATCTTGTAAGTCGTCGAATCGAGGAATAGAGCATGCAATGAAAATTCGCATGCCAAAGCATGCCTTTGATAACAATAATCTTTCCCTGTGCGAACGTATCCGTACTCGCTATTTTGAGCGGCGTCTTCATTTAACTTTGCGGTTTGAGATATTCCATGTAACTCAATTGGGACGGTGTTTCAAAAATTTCATAAACGAGTGCAGAAGCATGTTCGCGATCGGCAAAATAAAACTCGACTGAAATAGGAGTTAAGAGATCCAAACTTAAAGGCTGTTGCAGGAAAGAATAACCTATATACGTACGACTGATTATCATCAATGACCAAAATACCTGAAGAACTGAGGTATCTCAAGACACACGAATGGTTTAGAACTGATGGCGATATTGTGACAGTGGGCATATCTGATTTTGCGCAGTCTCAGCTTACTGATGTTGTCTTCATAGATTTTCCACAAACAGGCGCTAAAAAGAAGGCTGGAGAGCCACTGCTCTCAATAGAGTCTGTTAAGTCTGCAGAGGACATTTTTTCTCCTGTTGATGGCGATGTTGTTGAAGTCAACAAAGAGCTTTCAGATTCCCCTGAGAAGGTAAACAAAGATCCCTATGGAAGCTGGCTGGTAAAACTAAAGAAAACAGGAAAAACAGCAGATTCAATGTCTGCCGAAGAATACAGGAAATTCATAGGAGAATAATCTCTGAGATGAGCGAGCACAGAGATAAGTATTACTATCGTGCAAAGAGGGAAAGGTTTAACAGCCGAGCTGCTTACAAGCTTCTCGAAATTTCGAGGAAATTTGGTATACCCAGAGAAGGGGATCACGACCTCGAGATAGGCTCTTCTCCGGGTGGATGGACTCAAGTAATAACGGAAATTACAGGCCAGGAAGTTTTCTGTGTCGATAAAAATAGCATGAAAAAGGTCCCTGGAGCAATATTCCTGAGAGGGGATATAACCCGGCCCGAATTTCTCGATGAGTTAAGGGAAACCATGAGTTCACGTGGTGTCCAGTCATTCGACGGCATCCTTTCGGACGCCATGTCTCAGACAACAGGAAACACAAGCATAGACCATGCTTCTTCATACCTCATCTGTCAGTCTGTGATGTCTCTTTCTGCGGATTTTCTTAGAGAGCATGGGTATGTTGTGGTAAAGCATTTTCAAGGTGATCTTACGAAGACTTTTTTCTCGGAATGGGGAAAGAGGTTCACTTTTTCCAAGATCACCACTGTCTCCGCCTCAAGAAAAGGAAGTAAGGAGATATACATTATCTTCAAGGACTATCATCCCCAGAATTGATCTGCCTGAAGCCAATTTTGATCAAGTTTTCTCTTATTCCAGCATAGAACTCATGGTCGACAATTATTATGTGATTCTCTATAAATTTTTTTTCGATGAATTCATCAATCTCGTTATTCATCGCAGCAAGCCTTTCCATGTCGAGCCTTTCAAAACCCTTTATGCTATTTATTCTCTTTATCCAGGCCTCAGCGAATTCATAAGGATTCGTGTCGTGAAAATCATAATTTATTATCTTCTTCTTCCTTATAGAATGCCTGACTAACGCAAAAGTTTTCACGTGTTTCATGTAAGCGTCGTTGAATTTCTTGTCTTCAAGATCGATCCCTCTGACCGGAATTCCATGGGATGTTGCGTACTGGATAGCCACTATATATATCGGAGGGGGCGTCATGACCTCTCCATATTTGTGCAGCCTTAATCCGTATATTATTTCGTAGTCAGAAAGTGTCATCTCAAATGGATCCTTCAGGAATTCCTGCAGGCCATGAACCTGTTCCTCTGGTATAGTGATGAGTATTTCCATGGGCTGGAGCTTCTCAAGAAGCTCGCGCAACTCATCTCCATGGCTCACAAGGCCCTTCACTCCAGAAAATACCCTGATGGTTTTTTCTCCATTCGAAAATTCTAAAAACATTAAAGACTCTTTCTTTTCTGTATGAGGTCGAGAAGCAGGTCCGGTTCAGCCAGCCGCCTCAATTCTGACAGCGTGATCACCGGGCATCCTGCAACGTTCCTTTTGTCATCATCCTTTTTACTCACAAGAAATGCTTCGTTATCTAACACACTGCTAAGATTGTTGAGCGCTGCGATCCTGTTCGCTGGTGCACTCTCTTTAGCCATTACGTCTATCAGGAAAGAAAGAACCTCCCTTCCAAATGCAATGGCATCAAATGGAGATTTTTGAAGGGTCTGGATCTCATACCCGTAACTGGTCATGACCGATGTGAATTCTGAGAAGAAAATATCGTTATGCTCTTCACTTTCTGGAAGCTTGTTGGTTGCAGCAAGATCCATAAGATCGACTCCCTTTTTAAGGTCTGAGTCAAAGAGGCGCTGTAATTTCATGAATATATCTATACCTACGCCGCTTCCATTCTCGTAAAGTGATACAGATCTCCTGGAAGTTCCAACCTTGCTAGCAACGTACCCAATAGAGAAGCGCAGTTTTTCCATTTGTTCCTTGAGTTTCTCTCCATCGATTGAAACATAAATACCTCCCGGTCCGGAACAGACATAAGGCTTTTCTCCGCTGATATAGTCATAGAAACTCTCTGGAGAAAAGATTGGAACGTTATGGCGATAGTAAACTATCCCCCGCTCAAGTTTTCCACTACCTCCTTTCTCACCGATAATTATTGGAGCTGCTGCAGTGGATCTAGAGAGCTTCATCATCTCAATTGCGGAAGAATATCTGAGCGTATCGATATTGTGCAGTATCTTTATGATAAGCTTGAGACGTTCTCTTACTGCAATCAAGTCGAAACTTACCAGTCCGTTAAGATTAGGATCACTAACCTTAAAACCATCGCGAACGAGGAACTTGAAAACGTCTCTTATAAGTTCCGACCTTCGATCTTCCATAGAGCCTAAAGTTTATTGATGGTATATTAATCTTTCGAAACACTTTGAGAACAATGCTCGATCATTATTTCGCGTTGGCGTGCGAAAAGGTGTGATCTTTTCACTACACATCGGATTCTTGACCATGTGTTGTAACAGGAATCTCGTCCGAATTGAGCGAAGTGGAATATTTCTCAGGGCAAACTTTCACCTTGCATCCGTTACAAACAATACCACTGAGATCTTTCTGTGTCTCTATCCATATGCTCTTTACTCCCGAAATTTCTGAAATTTCGCTGTAAACCCTCTTTGGTGCATCCTTGTGAAAAAGTATCCTGATCGAGGGCGATTCTAAACAGTTATCTGCTTTAATCTCTCGCATAAAAAACGAGTACCTTTCCATGATCTTTAGCGTCTGTTTGAACACATAAGAAAATTTACCTTTCTGTATCTCTATTGTCACTATCCCTCCACCAAAGAGCTTGTAAACAGAACCAAGATCTGGAACTGGTCGTAGATTGCTCATAAGCTTTCTTATCTCTGGGTTTTCAGATATCATTGCTATGGTTTCGTAAAGGGTTCTTCTATTGACATTTAACTTCGTTGAGATTTCACCTATTGACAGTTCCATATCAGAGAGATAGAGTTTCTGACCAACCACAGAAATACCAAGGTCAAATAACTCTCTGGTAATCCTCGCCTTTGTCGGATGATCCTTGAAGTAATCCTCCAGTATTAAAAACATCTGTACATAGATTTTATAGGACTATATATACTGTGCAGTTTATCCAAACAAAAATTTCGAACGTAACGCTATAGCACTTTGTGGGGCGTCTTCCATTTCAACTATTTCATACAGTTCAAAGGGAGATTGTTTTAAAACGGTCTCAACGGTGTTAAGCAAACCGTTCCTGAAGAATGTGATCCGGATTCTCTCTTCTGGACGAAAATCAAGGAGATTATCTGTTTTAATCTTGCTGTTGCTCTCCTGTAGATTCTTCAGGAATTTATCATCGAACTTGAATCCATTTATTGCCACCACCTCGTCCCCTGCACTCAAGCCGGCAGAGTATGCAGGTGAGTCCTGAAGGACGCTGTCGACGACTTTCAGATTCGTTGACTTTAGAAGAATGCCCAGGTACGGTTTTACGGAAATTTCATGTCCGTTTGTTTTTATGTAACTCTTCCTCAGTTTGAGGCCGAGAGCTTTCAGTATCTCATCAAAATCTATCTTCTCCTCTCCGTCTACATGGCGCATGAAAAAAGGTGAAAAATTAACTTCGGAAACTTCGTGCAGTCCCTTTATGAGATCCTTTTCTGTATAGCCTCTGCCATCCTTCATGAACTTGTCCATAAGGTATTGGAAAAGGTCGTCCAGCGATTTCTTTCCGCCCGTAGCCTCAAGTATCTTCACATTCATCGCCACTGCAATCAATTCACCAAGCAGGTAGTAAGAGATGTAGTCGTTAACATTGTTTGGAGATGGCTTATAGAGCTTTATCCAGCTGTTGAATGAAGACTGTGAGGCAGAGCACGCAAGTGAGCCTGGCAAAAGATCATAAATCCTGATCTTCTCAGAAATATGTTTGTAATAATCCTTCTCTTCTGTAAGCTTTGCCCTTAAAATATACAGATTTCCCATGAAGTCAGTGAATCCTTCCGCGAACCAGAGCATGGTGGTGTAGTTCTCCTGCTTGTAATTGAACGGCCCGAGTTCTGCAGGCCTGATCCTCTTTACGTTCCAGAGATGGAAGAATTCATGAGAGGTAACAGAAAGAAATGCCTTGTACTTTTCGAATGTACCGAACTTGAATCGATCGATGTTGATGGACGTGGAGTTGACGTGTTCCAGGCCGCCTTCCGACGTGGTTTCTGAATCAACGAGGTGATATATGAAAACATATCTTTCGTAAGGGAGTCCATGAAATAACTTGGAGAATTCTTCAACAATCTTCTTTACGTCCTCAATGAGTTTATTCTCATCTTCGTTTCCATGCCCGCAAAGAACGATCTCATGCTCCTTTCCCAAGACCGAAAAATAGAGGCTTTTGTGTGTGCCAATTTCTATCGGGCAATCTACGAGGTTGTCATAATTTTCTGCAAGGAACTTGTTCGCACCAATGGACTTCAAACCTGTTGAAATTCTCCATCCCTGAGGAGGTGAAATATCAACCTCAATGGGCAATTCTTTGAAAGTTTCAACGTACATGAAAACTGAAGTTCCGTTTATGTAGGCGTGGGTTGAGTTCAGCTGGCTAGTATGGACAGAAAGATTATCCGCGAACACGGAGTATGTGAGTCTAACCAAACTTGCAGATTGCGTAAAGACCTTCCAGGTAGACTTATCAACCTTCGTAAACTTCAAAGCTCCTTTTGGAGATTCCACAGTGAAATTCCTGACATACCTGGCAAAATCCTCAATAGAATACGATCCTGGAACCCATGCAGGCATCGTGAACATAATCTCATCCTGGTGCAGATCTGATAGCTCAATCCTAACGTCAAAATAATGGGAATTAGGTTTCTTTATGTCAAGAAAATAATGCAATTTCATGAACTTCTAATGGTCAGTATACAACAACATAAATTATTTTCTTCCATCCGTTGGAAAATACAAAGGGGTTACTCCTTTCTGGATCTTGCTAATATTTAACAGAGACGTCAATACAGCTCCTTTAGTGTTGTTTAATTAATCATAAAAATGTACTTTCGACCAATTACAATAAGAGGGATATGTTCAACTAGTATGCGTGCGCAGCTCTCTAGCATTTACTCGTAGGAGCGATCTTCTCTGTAATTCTGATAGTTCATCATATACTCCTCGCTTCTCTGAGCTATCGTGGATTCCGAGGAAAACGCCGCGCTGAGATTTCCATAGTACTTTTTTATCTTTTCTTCAACCGGGAGATACGTCTTAAGAGCTTCTTTCACATCCTCAGCCTCTGTTAGTTTATGTTCCTTGAAAACTGCGATATCTCCGGATGCTCTAATGAGACCTCCGAGTTCCCTCAGGCGTAAAGTGAATGCATGTTCTTTATGATCGACCTCTCTTCCTCTTCTCAAGCCCTCATCTATGACTAACTTGGCGGCTTCCATAGTCATATGGGGAATCTTTCCGTCTATGGCGATCTCCTGTGCTATAAACTGCAGGTACTTCATCCTGTTTTCCGGAGTATCTGGCATTGTCACTTCCATGAGAACTTCGTAACCACCGCCAACTATACGAGATCTCAGTGGGCTAAGGATGTACTGTAAGTCCTGCATGTTGCAGGCTGCTACAAGAATGAAATCTGTGGGAACGTTATCGACCCTAACGCTTGCACCAGCGCTTTGCGGGTTTCTGCCAGTAATCGGGAACGCCTTTTCCTGCATGGCAGTAAGTATGAATCTCTGCAGGTTCCCGAGATGTGTCACCTCGTCTATGAAAAGGACCCCCTCGTGAGCTTCATGGACGGCTCCGGCGATCACTCGTTCGTATGGGAGCGTTCCAAGCTGTGGGTGGCCGCCGTATGGATCATGACGAACATCCCCAAGAAGTTCGGTCTCGCTAGCGCCCGTAGCTAGTACGAATGGATTCCTGTCTATCGGAACTATGACTTTACTCGGACTCTTTTTTTCCAGCTTTCTCCTGCGTTCCAAAGTTTTCTCATCGAGAATTCTGATCTTGTCGCCAAAGCGTTCATAGACTATGACTTCTTCCCTATCGCCATTTCGCTTTGTGGAAGTGACCCTCTCTGTATTGTTTTGAACGCCAAACGCAGCACCTATGACGTTGAAAACATCACCGAACGGGCCCTGTGTTGTCGGTTGTACTTTAGGACTGTCGCAGTTAGGGCAGTTAGCATCAGTAGGAAGTGAGTAAAAACCACACTTCTGACATCTGTAGCCTAATCGCTCTGCAACATTTAATGGTGCTTCTCTAGGGTCTATAAGTGTACCTTCAACCGAACTTTGTTCCTCCCGCTCGAGCATTATCTGTGACCTGCTCTTTACTTCAACAAAGGGTCGTTCAGGATACTGCGGATTATGAACAACACGAACCTCTTCAGTTGGTCTTTCAATATAAAATGACATGGCCTGTGCAATCATTGATTTTCCAACGCCTGGAGGGCCCACAAGCAATAAATGCCTTCTCTGCTTTGCAGCAATTTGTGCCATCTTTACTGCGTCATGCTGCCCAATAACTCTGTCAAGTGGATTATTTGGAATATGAACATACGAAGTATCCGGAATATCTGCGAACTCTGCTCCAGCTAACGGTGATCCCATGGTGCTATCCTCACATCGATCGGTTTCTTTGTTATTAAACCTACCCTTGCTCCGTAAATATTCTTAATTCCAATCCTGTAAGCTACATCTATCATCCTTTGAGATATGACGCCACCTGTGATCAAGGTGTTGGCGTTTTGTATTTCTACCATCTTATCAACGGCCTCCGGAATCTGGAATGTTCCAAGGACTGTTCCCTGTGCATCATAAACTTCTGTAAGTTTTTCCTTTGCGAGGGCCATACCCTTTCTTGCAATAGCTTTTGGATCCGAGAGATTGAATGCTCCATTTGGATTCTCTTTTTCCTGCCCTGCGGTATCGTTTGTCTCGGTAACCTGAAGATCCTCTGCGGGTTCAGTTTCCTTAGGTTTTTGCTGAGGTGGCCTCTGGGAATCCTCAGCCTTCTTCACGGACTTCTGCCCTGCCTCCTGTGCGTTTCTTTCTGACAGTTCTTTCAGTTCTTCAGACATACCCTTCATGGAAAGGTACTGCTCTATCGGTGTTTTGTACCTGAGCGCTTTCACTATCTGTTTATATGTTAATTCTTCAACTTCAGTTCCTGGAGGTGCGCGAGCGACAAAATCAACTTCCGCAACCTGGAGCATCTCCTTAAGTATAAGATCACCGCCCCGGTCCCCATCAAGAAATACAGTAACGGTTCTTTCCTTTGAAATCTTCTGAACGGTTTTTGGTATATTTGTTCCTTGAACCGCAATTGTGTTTTTTATACCATATTTAAGAAGATTAAGTATATCGCTCCTTCCCTCTACGACGATGATGGAGTCAGAATCGTTGATCGCGGGGCCTGCAGGGAGTTTTTCCTCACCGTAGGAGATTATGTCTCCCTTTTCAACTTCTTCTCTTACACTTGCGACAAGGCTCTCGCTTACAGTTTTGCTTCTATCATTCATTTTTTTGTATAACTCTTCCGCCCTTTCAATGATCTTCTGTCTTCGCTGTACGCGGACATCCTCTATGCTCTCTATTTCTACCCTTGCTTTGCACGGGCCGATACGATCTATGGTTTCAAGAGATGCAGCCAGTATAGAACTTTCTACTTTGTCAAGTCCGGATGGAATGAAAATTACTCCTTCAGTTCTTCCCTTCTTGCTATCTATATCAACTTCTATCCGCCCGATCTTTCCCCCTTTCTGGAGATCACGAAGATCGAGTTCATCGCCAAGAAGGCCTTCAGACTGTCCAAATATCGCTCCAACTACATCCGGTTTCTCAACCACACCATCCGTTGAAATTTTTGCTTTGATCATATATTTTGTTAAATTCGGATCTACGTTCGTATATATCACCTAATTCTGTTGAAATGGAATTAACTGTGAAACTTAGGTTTCTTAGATTAATAACCATTGCCTTCGCATTATTTAATCGTATATAATTCATTCGTTCCTTCTTCAAACGTTTATACACATGCTTTTTCTATCTGGTAAAAAGATTTACTGTTGTTTAACCCGATATTTAAAGAGAAACATAACTTTGATGATTCCTCGTTGAAAATTCTGTTTTTTTGTCTCTTTAGGCTCTTAAGATTTTTATAAAGAGATGTGTTGAAGTGTAGAAGATGATTAGATTTGGTATTGCTGGTATTCCACTTACCAGTAAAGGAAGAACTTACGTGGAATCAGTCGAAGATGCACACCTTCTTGGAATGAATGCACTTGAGGTACAACTGCTCCGTGTAAATGTTGAAGAACGCCCTGCTGCAGAGTATAGTGGACTTAGGCCGGTGGACGTGGATTCGTCTATAATCGTGGACATACTGAGGCAAGATAAGAACGGGAACTACAAGAGTGCAGGAATTGATACGGTCATTGAAGAAGCGGACATAGTGCAGGAACTGTTCTGGAATATGGCAAGGAATTATGACGAGCTGAAAGAGGGCGGTGATCTCGCTGATGAACTGGATGTGCAACTTTCAATGCACGCTCCATACTATATGGACATGCTGAGCGATCAGGATATTGCAGTTAAATCATATAACCACCTTAAATGGACACTCATAATAGGCCGTGCCATGAGGGCAAAAAGAGTCGTAACGCATACTGGTTTCTACAACGGATCAAAAAAAGATAGTCTGGAACGAAGCGTAAAGATCTACAGAGCAATGAGCAATGAATGCAAGCCGGAAAATGGATTTCCGTACATAGGTGTTGAAACTTCCGGGAAAACTGAAATATTTGGAACGACCGCAGAACTCATCCAACTCGCCAAAAGGGTAAAAAGCATAGAACCCATACTTAATTTCCCTCATGTTCATTCAATAACTGGCGGGAGTCTTATAGAGGTGAGCAACTTTGAAGCATTGATTTCAGAGTTCTCAAAATATGCAAAATCTGATTTGTACACGGAATTTGCCGGTGTAGAATATGAGGATCACAACGAGTTAAAGCTTGATGCGATAAAGCATGGTACCTTAAAATTCGAGACTTTAGCGGAGGCTCTTCTGAATTATGAATCTGACATGACCATAATATCAAGTTCGCCACTGTTGGAGCACGATGCGCAGTATATGAACATAATTTATCTGCGAGCTTTATCACGTAAATTTGCCAAGAAGGGCTCGGGTAAGAAAACCGTTGCGTGAGGTGTTTTTATGACAAGGGAATATCCTGTAAAGAAAAGCATCAAACTCTCTCCTGACTTCATTCTCGAAGTAGTTAAAGCCTTCTCTGATGATGCAAAGATAGAAGGCGATCGTGTGATCTGCAGCATTCCAGGGCTTTCGATGATTGATTTTACTATTTCAAACAAGAAATTAGTGGTTGAGACAAAAAGCGCAAAAGATAATCCTGATCCTATGAAAACTGTAAAACAATTCAATCAAATTATAGAAAAAATCACCGGTTATTCTGTTAAAGAAAGAAAAAAAATAATGTCGAAGCTCTAAATATTTATTTGTATTTTATTTTGCTTGAAGCTCTAAAAACGAATTTCTTCTTAGACGGCACATTTATGATGTTCTTTGTCTGGGGGTTTCTTGCCTTTCTAGCCTTCTGCGTCTTTCTTTCAAAGATGCCAAACCCAGCAAGGTTAATCTTGCTGTTTCTGTCGGCCTCTGAAATTACACTGTTCAGGAAGGTCTTTATGACGTTCCTTGCGACTTTCTGTGTTGTGTTCGTCTTTTTCGAAACTGTTTTTGCCAGCTCACTAATTCCTACCATTATTATTCCTCCACATATACAATATAATGGAAGTATTAAAATATTTCTATAGGACTTTTTGCTGAGCGTAACATATACGGCATCACTGGATATCATAATTTTATTATAAAAAGATAGGATTTTACAATGTGTAAGAAAAGTCTCGTATTTTACGTATTCTGTGACGATTCTGCATACGATTATGCAATGATTAAATAGGTTTTTCGATATTATGTTTATGTGAAATTAATAGAAAATTGGTTTTCAGAAATGTACTCGGAAAATCTTGAATTGTCGTTCAGGGTGAGGGATCAGTTGCTATCCGTTAAAACGGATTATCAGCGGATTGATGTATTTGATACCTATGATTTCGGGAAGCTGTTGGCAATTGACGGTACAGTCCAGCTTACGGAAAGGGACGAGTTTGTTTACCATGAAATGATAACAATGATGCCTTATTACTCATCAAAAATTGTCCCGAAATCTGCACTTATAATTGGAGGTGGGGATGGCGGTGCTGCGGGGGCACTTCTTTCTCTGGGTCTCAAGAAGATCGTTAACGTTGAGATCGACAAGCAGGTTGTAGAGGTTTCAAAGAAATTCTTTCCATCGCTTTACAAGTCTTTTAAGAACAACAAAGTGACACTGGAGATAGATGACGGGGTCAAGTACATTTCCTCTGTGAAAGAGAAATTTGACCTAATTGTAATAGATTCAACAGATCCTGTTGGTCCGGCAGAGGGACTCTTTGAACAAAACTTTTACTCAAAAGTCAAATCAGTGCTATCACCGAACGGAATAGCAGTGACCCAGTCTGGTTCTCCATTCTATCAGCCTAAAGCCCTCAAAATGGCGTATCAAGGATTATCAGCTACATTCAAATATGCAAGACCCTATTGTGCATTTATCCCTACATATCCTAGCGGTTTCTGGTCATTCACTATGGCTTCCGACGTGCCGTTTGTAAATAATAGCAAGAACGTAAAGCCGGGTAAATACTTCAATCAGGACGTGTATACCGGTGCGCTGAAGTTACCACAGTTCGTGAAAAATTTGATCCAGGGACCAGATACCTCGGATAAGAAAAAGAAAAGCAGTAGAAAAAAATAGAACACATTCTATAAAACTACTTTATGTGCCATTTTTCAGCAGTCTGTTTGAACTGTTCTTCGTATTTAGGTCCAAGCCGCTTTGATATTGCTGCCAAATCATTATAATTTTTTATGAAAGTTTGCTTGCTTGAACTGTCAACTATATTTAGGAATTTCTTTGTGTCATTCATTGTCTTCACAAACATGTAAAGGAATGCTATTACGAGTGCGATGCCAAGAACAAATATCCAGTATTCCCAGGTTCCGGTATATGTCAATGAAATTCCGAGTGGCGCATGGAACAAAAGATCATTTGAAGTTATAACGAGCAAAATAACACCTATGGCAAATAAGACTATGTATACGTATTGCTGTATTGATCGAAATGAGAAGCTCATGTTCGTTTTGATTGAATTGCATTATATAAGTTGTTCGATCATTTCTATGGATATTGGAATGCCGTAGTCCTCACTGAAGTGATCCAACATGAGCACAGCCACTGAAAGCAAGGTCGTTCATGACGGTTTCTTTAGATACAATAATTAAGTCTTATGTAATTTCCATCTGATATCTATGGCAGAATCTGTTGATGAAAACAACGACCCGATGGATCAATTGATGTCGGATCTGACGTCAAATATTGATGTGTTCACCATGTTGATGGACATACTCAAAAAGTTGAAAAGTTCTGGTGCTCTCGAACTTGTGGACAAAGCCTCAAAAAAGGTCTCAGCGGATGATTTGGAAATGATAGTTAGCTTCTTCGAATCGGAGGGGTTTCAGGACATACTTTCCAAGGTCGGGAAGGTCATGTTCTCGCTTCTTGCGCTGATAAATGATAAGGAGACTTTAGAAAAACTTGGTAGTTTTGTAGCAGCACCAGAGGGAGACGAAATAACCAACGGAAAGATTAGTTCCAAAGCTATGCTTTTGAATATCATGCAGAAGGTCCGCGACAAGAACGTTCAGGATGGTTTGAACGCAACCTTTGCAATGCTCTCTTTCATCGGTATGCTTGTAAGCGATTACAGGGCCAGTTAAACGAACCTGATCCTTCCTGACCAGGTTAAAAACTTCTTTAAAATATTTTGAGTGAATCTAACAAATCTATATATCAATAAATCATTTCCGTTAGAGAGAATGTGGGTCCGTAGCTTAGCTAGGTAGAGCGATGGACTCTTAATCCATAGGTCGGGGGTTCGAACCCCCTCGGACCCGTTGAAATAGGTACGGACGCGTTTGGACCCGTATTTATTTCATATTCGAGAAAAAATTTGTTCATTCTCTCCCTCACTGTGTTTGC
>JAKAYB010000037.1 GCA_021826925.1 Thermoplasmata archaeon
TTAGTCATGCTTGTCCCATTTATCTTCCTCTTAGGCAGAAATAGAGAAAAGATGTTGGTGCTAAAACACGAAAAGAAGGGAACGACAATGAGAATGCCTGTGACGTGGGTTATGGGTGCTCTCTGGATGACAATGACTGTGAATCTCATAATGGCTACGATAATCCCGGAATATCTTGGTCAATATGATCCGAAAGATATCCTCAGCGCAATGGATGTGTTCGGGATTTGGGCTGCGATATCAACCATAATAGGTGGATTGGCATCCTACTTTTTATATGACAGGGCCTCTGGTTATAGATCATTGATAATTGTCAGTGCAGCAGGCTTTGCTATATCCATTCCGGGATTTATACTTCTTTCAATGAAACTCGTTGGATTTTCACTATTGCTGGCAATTTTCCTGACACAATTTGGTGCCTTTGTCGTGGCCATGATATATTCCATTCCCAGGAAGATATACCCAGAAGGATATGTTGCAAAAGGTATCTGGGAATTTAGTTCAATCGGCTCTTTTGGACACATAGCGGCACCACTAATTTTGATTCCAATCGGTTATGCAGTTGGATTCCGGTTCGTTTTTATAATTTTGCTGTTAATACCGATATATGGTATACTGGCCATGATTTACTTTTTCAGGAAAGTATGATTCACCCTTTCCCCGATAACAACAGTTTAGAGGAAAGATGAGAACGATGTTGTCTTAATGAGCTATTTGTTCATTCATTGTTTCAAATCAATTATTTCCAAAACCGGGATCTTTGTTGTCTTTGGATCAAGCTCTACTCAAAGGTAGAAATAATTCATGCGATACATTGTTCCCCCTGAAAACCAGACATCCAAAAAAGGCAAGTTTGGATGTTTTTGTTATTTATAGAATACCCTAGTGTGGAAATAGAAAACAAACCGGACATTGTCATTAAACAGCAAAGATAATAAACAAGATGTCATTTAGAAAATAGTGAGTGTATCGAATGCAAATTTTCTTCTCTTAAGGCCGTTCCAGGTCAATAACACGGAAGAGCTAGATCGAGTTCTCGAAATCGCAAAAAATTCGCTTACTGAATACTACTCTCCAAAATTAATTGTCGACCTTTACGAGGAATGGCCGGAAGGATTCTCTGTAGCAGAAGTGCATCATAAAGTTGCTGGTTTTCTTATAGGTTCCAGATATTCTTCCTCAGAAGCAAGAATACTGATGATCGCTGTCGAGAAAAGCTATAGGAAAATGGGAATAGGGTCAAGTCTTCTCACCAATTTTATCGATCTATGCATGAAGAAAAATTTTTCTGCGGTAAGACTCGAGGTGAAAACAGATAACGAGGAAGCGATAAAATTGTATAAAAAATTTAATTTTGAAATAACGTCAAGGATCAGTGCATACTATAGCGATGCATCTGATGCCTTCACGATGTGGCGGACGATCTAATAGACTGATACTTTTCCCTCGACGAACATGTTTGTGAGCTTGTTTATGTTTTCCAGCCTGCTGTCTACAAGATTCTTTATATCGTTGTTTATCTTGGAAACATCGGCATTGTTGTCATAAATTACCTGTACACTGGCGACATGGGGGTCATCGATCCTTCTCCCTATCTGTGAAACGATCCTCACATGAACCTCTTTAACATCCCCTTCATGCTCATGGACTATGTCCTGAGCGGTGAGCATAGCAAGAACGTTGTAGAGTTTTCCTACATGCGTAACCGGGTTCTTTCCAGCAGCAGCCTCCATGCTCATTGGCCTGTAAGGCGTAATAAGTCCGGTCACCCGATTTCCTCTACCAACTGATCCGTCATCCCCATTTTCCATTGAGAGCCCGGTCACTGTAAGATATTCTCCTGTGAGTTTTCCCTCTTCCTCATCGGCCGTGTTTACAAATACATTCACGTTTTTTTGCGTGAGCGGAGAGACATGATCCTTGACAAGTTCTCTTACTTCATCCTTTATACTTGAATATTCCTTCGCATCAGCAACATACCTGTCGACATTGGCTGCAGCGATAGTCAGGTTAATTGTGTCCTTTTGCCTGAAACCCATACATTTGATATCATATCCTATTGCAGGAACCTTGGACTTCATTGTTGGGCCGTTAAGGAATTTCTCTGTTTCGTAAACGAGTCTTTCTGTATCTGTAAAGGGTGCAAAACCTACACCGAAAGATGTGTCGTTTGCCCTTAGTTTTGATGTATCATAAAGCTCTGTAAGATCGACAGAACCATGTCCTATGCGACAGTCGATCATTATATCCGAATCAATATCGAGATGCTTGAAACTGGAACTGAGAAAGTCCCTTGTTGCCTTTATGGCTATCGACTTGAAAGGTATCCTGTCGTTTCCAACCTTTGTTGTAGCACGGCCACTAAGAAGAATATAAACTGGCTCCAATATCTTACCTCCTCCAAACTGGGGAGCTGACTGCCCACCAACAACCTCCACCTGATCCGTGTTGTGGTGCAATATCCTTCCATATTCCTTCAGATAATACTTGCTCAGCGATCTGCTAACGGCCTCGGCAATCCCATCTGATATGCTGTCAGGATGCCCGACACCTTTTCTTTCCACTATCTCTACTTCACGAGATTCTGTTGTAGTTTGAGATATCTTTTCTACTGAAATATTTCTCTGCATTGATTTTGCCTCTTTCATAAGGCATTTTTAATATAACATAAACCTTTTGTAATTCCGACAAGCTAAATTACCTATTTAATTAAAAAATTATCAGCAGTAATAATGAAAAACACTTAAGCAAGGTTACGTTAAAGACTTAATGAGAGCTTTAATCAGCGTTTATGACAAAGCGAATCTTTCTGAGCTTGTTAATGCGATAAAACCGTTTATTAGCGAGATATATGCAACAAGTGGCACCTCAAAGTATCTCAGTGAGATCGGTGTCCAGAACAAAGACACATCAACGTTGACCGGATTTTCTGAACTCCTGGGAGGCAGAGTCAAGACGCTACATCCCGCCATATTTGCCGGAATACTGTCAACGGAGAGCGAAAGAGACCTGAGTCAGATGGAGAACTTTGATTTTCCACTGTTTGACCTGGTTGTTGCGAATCTTTATCCGTTTGAGGATGCAGCAAAATCGCATGACCTCAAGAAGATGGTAGAGAACATAGACATAGGCGGTGTTTCACTCATCAGGGCTGCAGCAAAGAATTACGATCGTGTTGCGGTTCTTTCGTCGCCACTTCAGTACGAGAGCATCATTGCGGAACTTAAGGAAACCTCGATCATCTCTGAACAAACACGGAGAAGACTTGCCATCGAGGCATTCTCAATGGTATCAAATTATGACATATCCATCTACAATTCGCTATCAAAGGATTTTGGAAATGAAGTTCCTGAAACACTTTTTTTACGATCGTTCAGAGGTAGGAAATTGCGGTACGGTGAAAACCCGGATCAGGAGGGTTTTCTCTACAGCGACCTTTCTGCGAACGGCATTGCTAATGCAACCCCTTTGCAGGGAAAAGAGATGTCCTATAACAACATACTGGACGCCAATTCCGCCCTTGAAACCATTCTGGAATTTAAGGATACAACAGCCGTAGTTCTAAAGCATAACACCCCTTGCGGGGTTGCAAGCGCAGAAACCTTGCCAGACGCGTTGAAAAGAGCAATAGCTGGCGATCCGGAATCTGCTTATGGATCAGTGATAGCCGTAAACCGTGAATTTGACAAATCATCCTTTGAAGCTCTATCGAAACTATTTGTCGAGGTGCTTATTGCTCCAGAGTATTCCGATGAAGCTTTAATTTTGCTGAAGAAGAAAAAGAATCTCAGGGTCCTTAAAGTTCCAATGGAACCGGATATGGGCTATAGGGCACGATCCATTTCCAACGGGATTCTGCTGCAGAGTCCGCTCAGAACAGATATAGAGAATCTCGTTCTTAGGACTGAAGTATCAGCAACAGATGAACAGATAAAGGATATGATTTTCGCCTGGAAAGTAGTTGCACATTGCAGGAGCAATGCTATAGTTCTGTCAAAGGGAATGCAGACTGTTGGGATCGGTGCCGGGCAGACATCCAGGATAGAAGCCCTTAGAATTGCAGTCGCCAGAGCAAAGGAAAGGGCGAACGGATCGGTGCTTGCCTCCGATGCATTTTTCCCCTTTGAGGACAATGTCGAACTCGCGGCTTCTTCTGGAATATCTGCTATAATTCAGCCAGGAGGATCCATAAGGGACGAAGTTGTAATAGCTAAATCGAACGAAAGTAAAATCCCTATGTACTTCACGGGAAAACGTGTGTTCCTCCACTAGTTCCATCGAAAGAAAGGTTCATTTTTGTTTCTGGAAAGAGCGGCAAAGTGCTAAGGCTTGTTAAAAGAATTTAAGAATAAGAAACAACAGAAAAATCACGGTAAGATAGGGGCTTGAATATTTAAAAAGGCGAAAGGAACTTTTTTTATCTTTCATTCTTACGAACATAGCCGCTAGCAAAACCATTGGAACGGACGCAATCGTTACGATAAAAATGTATATAAATGAGTTTTCACCAAAGTAGTAAGGAATAACGGAGAATACAACGAGAAGAATTGCGGAAAGTGAGATACATTTTGCGGAAATTCCATCGGGATAAACCGCTGGAAGCATGGGCACCTTTGCGCGCCGATAATCATCCTTATAGCGAAAGGCAAGGCTCCATATGTGTATTGGTATCCAAACTACAATCAACGTAAATAAAAACCAGGGAAGTATCGAAAACACAGAAGTGAGAGTGTACCATCCCACTATAACTGGTAGTCCACCTGAGAATCCGCCTAATATGATACTCCATGGCGTCTTACGTTTCAGCAGATAACTATATACAACAACGTTATCAATGATACCTGCAGTAATAAAATAAAAAGCCAGGAATCTCTTAAAAACTAGCAGTATCAACACCGAAGATATTATAAGGATTATTCCTAGCTCTAAACCTTTCTTGGGTTCAATTTTTCCCGTTACTAATGGCCTATTCTTGGTTCTATTCATGATCGAATCTATATCTCTATCAACATAATTCGTGATTGCCTCTGAACCAGCGCTGCCAGCGATCAGGGAAACAATCGCAACGAAAATCATCATCAGATTATACTCTCCAAAAGTTTTGGCCGCAAGAGTGGCGCCCACTCCACCTACAAAAACGAGAAGTAACCATACCCTTGGTTTCGTATATTCAAAATATACCGACGCTCGATTCAACGCTTTAGCCATTTGGTTATAATTCATTGCTATAAACCGTAAATCACTAGACCCTAATATATCTGTTTACCTATTTAAATACGACAGTTGAATAATGTGATGATACAAATGGTAGAAAATAAAGGATTGCCCACTAATAGGATGGTCCGAGGGTTACTAAACGTGAGGTACAATATCTTTGCAACGCTGATATTCATATCAGCAATTCTGGTGATAAGCCCGCTTCTCCCGGGAGTTAACTGGTTCAAGCTTGGCGACTTCAGTCTTGATATGGTAAATTTCTATCATACTGTTATGATTCCATTCGTTTTCCTGTTGATTTTGTATTCAGCTGAACTTCTGGAACTCGGAGCAACATCGAGAAGAATCATAAACCTTAGTACTTATCCTGTCCTATTCTTGACCGCTCTTGGAACTGCTCTATTTTATCCGACCTCTACTCAAACCGCGGATTATGTGATCCAGGCGATGAGAGACTTCTGGATGATCATCCTCGCATTAATATTCTTCTTTGGATTGCTCTTTTTACCATTCAGGAACAGAGAGAAATTTAAGAAGATTTGGGGGGCATATTCACTCATCTTAATTGCAACGCTTTCAGCCGGCATTGCGGCAATAATGGGAATGATTTATGAGTATGGGACTTTATTCGGTTTCTCTTCTCTCCCCGTATTCAACAATTATGTTTCGAGCATTGGAGGGCTCCAGGTTTTTCTTGGAAACCTAATAACTTCGCATTCTCATGAGATGCTACCTGCAGTCATGGGAGGGATTGTCGCTCTTGCCGCAGTAACTTTTGGATACGAAAAACTATCGAATTTCAAGCGTAACGCCGTAAATCTCGGAATGATTATAGCTGTTTTTGGAACTATTTCATTTACTTATCTTTATCTGATTTCCTCCTTTGGAACTTATGTAATTCCTACCGTTGCACCATTCGGCCCCGGAGGAATGAATGGTTTGGCTCTGGATGATACCCAGACCGGGATTGTGGGTTGGGGAGCGTTGATAGCTATATTTGGGCTTTATTATGTCCTTTCGAAAAGGCCTACTGATCGTTTGGTTCAGCTATCTGAGTTATTGACATGGATTGCAACCATGGCAGTGATGATCGGAGTTGGTTATGCAATGGAATTCAATGAATCTTATTATGGATTCGGTTCACCGGGCGTACCGCCGAATGGTGGTCCGGGATACAAATATGATATGGCATTTACAGACGGACATTTACTCTTCGCCTTTTTCATGATGCCATTATTGGCAGGCATAATACTTCTCATAATCCACTATATAGAAGGACACGAAACAGAGAAAAGGATTATTGTTTATTTCATTGTAGCAGGAACAGTCATTGCCGCGTTTGGATTACTAGCCTATGTAATAACTCTGTTCTGGATTCCTGAGGCGATCGGACTTTCCCTGCTAGTGCTAGCAATAATTATAACAACAATTACTTTGGGGCGGTCTTCGAAAAAAACTTCTACAGAAAGAACAGTAACATAAACAGCATTACAAAAGGATTTTTATTTTTATAACCTTTCTTATTAACTTTTTTTTACAGTCTCAAGATATCAATCAAACCACATGCTATTACTAAATTGATCTCCCCAGTAAAGATTTATTTATTCACGCAATAACTAATCCTTGATAGTCCATTATGGCAAATACGCTGACATAGACATTGAGGATTGCAAATCGGTTTACAGGCCCGCGGAGGATACTTTCCTATTAATGGATTACCTGATTCCAGGGAACAGAGTACTTGAGATTGGATGCGGTACAGGAATAATATCTGTTTACTGTGCCAAGCTCGGAAGGAAGGTTACCTGCTGCGACATTTCTGATGCTGCACTAGATTGTACAGAGAAAAATGTTATACGAAATAAGGTAACTGTTGAAGTTATCAATTCAAGTCTCTTCGACAATATCGAAGGAAAGTTTGATACCATAATATTCAACCCACCTTACCTTCCAGTGGAGGATCGCATAGAAGAGGCGGAACAATGGAATGGAGGAAAGGAGGGTTTTGATGTTATTCGCCCATTCTTAAAGAAAGCAAAGGATTTCTTAGAAATTAGCGGCTCAATTTATTTGATACTTTCAAGCCTCACCAGTATAGATAAGCTTATTTCAGAATTTCCACAATACTCGTTTATTCTCACTGCTTCTGAAAGCTACTTCTTTGAGACTATCTTCCTCTACCATGTCTTTCCAAAGCCATGAGTTTTAGAGTCATTTTTCTCCCCCCTTCCATCTTTAGAATTTAAATTACATTTACATATAACACCATTGATAACAGCAATTATTCACTGAATTAGTTTCCTCACGGTATGCCTCTCTCTCGTCTCCTATTTTCTTTCTAGAATTTAGAATCTGTAGGCACACATATATCCAGTAATCAAGTATACGTATTAATGAGTCTTCTCTCTTAAGGGCCTACAGTGCAATTCCGGTTTGTAACTACTGGCCTTATACATTGAGGAGATGAGCAATTGGAAATCATACTTTCCTCTTTCTCGTTATGTAAACAACAGCACCTACTCCTCCAGCTGCAATTGCCACAAGAAAACAAAAGTCCTACTTTATGCACAGTGAAAACTTGTTACATAGATTCGGTTGCTTCTTAGGGATTCAAGAAAATTAGACGGAATAGTTTAAGTTTTATTTAGGTGTCCAATAACCTCCACAAGAAATGCCTACAATCCAAGATCGAATAAAGAGTATAGAAGAGGAACTGCAGAAGACTGAATATAATAAAGCTACTGAGAAGCACATAGGTCTTCTGAAAGCTAAACTTTCGAAGCTCACGCTTGAGATGGAAAGTCAGAAAGGTGGATCCACTTCCGGATTTGCCATCCCAAAAAGTGGCGACGCTACAGTCGCTCTCGTTGGCTTCCCGAACGTCGGAAAGAGCAGTCTTCTGAACGCGATGACGTCGCAGGAAAGTGAGGTGGGAAACTTCGCATTTACAACTCTTAAGGTGGTTCCCGGTATTCTTAATTACAAAGGAGCACAGATACAGATACTCGATCTTCCAGGTATAGTTGAAAACGCAAGTCGAGGCGCAGGTAGGGGCAGGGAAGTCTTGAGCATCGTCCGCGGAGCTGACCTCGTAGTCATTGTTACGGATGTTGAAACAAAGGGTGTTGAAAAGATTATCAGGGAGCTTCACAACAGCGGTATCGTACTGAATGAGAAGAAAAAGAGTATTGAAGTTAAAAAGACAAACATAGGCGGAATGCGATTGCACAAGCCGAAATGGATCGATATTGACGAAGAACAGGTAAGGCTCATATTGAAGGAGTTTAAAATAGTGAGTGCGGATGTATACATACGTGAACCTATAAGAATGGAAGACCTGATCGACTATCTTAAGGGAAATGTGGTTTATTTGCCTGCAATATTCATTGTTAATAAGGTAGACTTGCCGCACACAACCGATAACATGGAACAGCTTCCTGGGAGGTATATCCAGGTTTCCGCCAAAACTGGAAGGAATATTCCAGAGTTAAAAGACTTAATCTTCGATTCTCTGGACCTGATAAGAGTCTATATGAGAAAGAAATCAGGTGAGGTTGACATGGAAAGGCCAATGGTGCTGAGGAATGGATCAAAAGTACGGGATGTCGCAAGAAAGATCAGCAGAAATATGATATCAACATACAGGTACGCGATAATATCCGGCCCAAATAGGAAACAGGGTGAGCTTAGAGTTGGTCTTGATTACGATCTGTTAGATGAGGACGTTATAACAATAATAAGCAGGAATTGATCAACATGATAATCGCAAAGAGGGTGATATTTCACGGAAGAGTACAGGGAGTCAATTTCAGGGCAAATGCTTCTGAACTTGCAGTTTCGCTTGGACTAAAAGGGTGGATAAGAAATCTTCCTGACGGAACAGTCGAAGCACATTTCGAAGGGAATGAAGAGCGAATCATGGAAATGATAGAAAGATCCAAGACAGAGCTTTTTCCTGCCATGGTGGAAAGTGTCGACATTGAAAACGCGCTTACAGAAAACTACAGCAGTTTCAGCGTTATCAGGTAACGATCTCGAATTCGAAACCTAAAGTTTTGAGCTTTTCGATAAGGATCTTAAGATGATCCTCGTCCCTGAGATTAACGGAAAACGTAACAGTCTGGAAACCTATAGGCGTGTTCCTTGCCAGATTATCGACCTCAGCATGGTATATATTCCCGAGAACGGAAGAGATGGCAGAGGAGATTTTCAAAAGCGTCCCCGGGCGATCTGGAATCTTGAATTCTATCCTTACAAGCTTTGATTCAATCTCCATGCATTTGTATATAATCTTAGATAAGAGCAGAAAGTTTATGTTGCCACCGGACAGCAGAACGACAGTTTTTTTGCCTTTAATATCTACCTTGTTTTCCATAATCGCAGCAAATGCAGCCGCGCCAGAGGGTTCCACGAGTATCTTGCTCCTCTCCAGCAGCTTGTATATCGCCATTGCAATGGTCTCGTCGCTTACAGTAACTATATCATCCACGTTCTGTTTCGCTGCCTCAAGGGTGAGCTCGCCCGGATATTTTACAGAGATACCGTCAGCAATACTATTTCCAGATGTGTGGGCCACAATCTTTCCTGCCTCCAGTGACTCTTTCATTGAGTCGGAAAGCTCGGATTCTACACCTATGACTCTGATGTCCTTGTTGAGTGATTTGAGTGCAATAGATATACCCGAGATAAGACCTCCGCCACCAACTGGAACTATCACAGTATCAACGTCTTTGAGGTCTCTGTAAATCTCCAAACCTATAGTACCCTGGCCTGCAATCACGTAAGGATCGTTGAACGCCTCGATGAAAGTACGTCCCTCAATTTTCTGTATTTCCGAGGCAACGGCCCGTGCGTCCGAATAATCCTGTCCCTTGAGAACCACCTCGGCCCCATAGTTCAAGACTGCGTTTATCTTGGCAGGGATCGTTGTCTCAGGCATCACAATCTTTGCCTTTATGCCGGAATATTTTGCGGCAAAGGCCACCCCCTGCGCATGATTGCCAGAACTTGCTGTTATAACTCCGAGTTTTTTCTCATCTGCGCTCAGCTTCGATATTCGGTACAAGGCACCCCTACTCTTGAACGAACCAGTTTTCTGCCAGTTCTCCATTTTAAAGTACAGATCGGAGCCGTAAACTGTACTGAATGTTGCTGATCGCTGTAGAGGAGTCTTGTTGATCTTCCCATCGAGGTACGTTTCTGCTTCCTTAATTTCATCAATACCCGGTAACTTTGTATCCAAGTTGTATCACGCAATCCTTTCCTCAACGACCTTGAGACCGTCAAGGTATGTAGTTTTAGAATCTTCCATGAAGACCTTCATCTTCATGTTCTCGGATTCCTTTATTTCCTCGTTCCTGACAGATTTTAAGTTTATCTTTATGTTCTCCAGAGCTCCCTTTATGGCCGCCATAGAAAATTCCAGAGCGCAACCGGCATCTGTTACTGCACTTTTTATTCCTATCCTGGCGATCAGAGCCGCCTGCCTCAGAACTTCCTGTGATGTCGAAGCAATCTTCCAAGGAACTTTTGTCGCTTCAAGAGAAGCCTTTGCTATTTCCAGCGACCTGTTGTTTTTTTCCTCCTCAGTATTCTTTGGAAGTTTCCACGCCGAAACAATGAGGCCAAATACCTTCTCATCTTCCTCCATTAATTTTCTCAACTCGCTTCTAATATCTTTTGAACGTTCAAGAATCGCCACTATATTTTGCTGATAGTTTTCATAACCTTTCTTTCCTACGGTCAGACCTGCAACCATCGAGACAAGCGACGATGCGATTATTGTGACAGATGCACTAGCTGCACCGCCACCTGGTGCTGCAGTAGGTTCTGCCAATCTTTCAAGGAAACTGTCCATAGATTCCATCATTCCCACATCCTTTTCTCAAGTATCTGACTGGATCTGAATTCGTTCAGCTGTAAATAGTATTTTGTGGAATCAACAATCGCATCAAGCGGAATCAAGCCCACAACTTCAGATTCGGCTATGCTTACTCCAAACCGTGACGCTTCTAGGCTAACAAGCTCAAAAGCCCGGTATACAGGAGTTTTCCTGAAATTTGTCAGGTTCATAGATATCTGAACCATCTCCTTATCTTCCAGATAGAACGCCAGAGATTTCACAAAGGTTAGACCCCCATCCTTTGCTCTGAGCGCCCGTGCGATTTTTTTCCCTATTTCAAGATCCTTTGTTCGAAGATTTACGTTGTAAGCTATCAAGAAATCCCTAGCACCTATTATGGTGGCACCGGCCGGACCAACTTTGGATGGGCCGTAGTCCGGTTTCCATTTGGGCTCGTTGATTGATGAGCGCAACTGCTCGTATTGAAAATTCTTACTTCTTATGTTACCGAGGTCCTTCCGCCAGTCCAGATTTGCAGCTTCACCATAAAGATATACCGGGATGCCCAGTTCCGAAGCTACCTTTTCTCCCAGCTCCTGTGAGAGTTTAATGCATTCTTCCATCTTCACATCACCTAAAGGTATGAACGGAACGACATCCGTAGCACCGAATCTTGGGTGTTCACCAGTGTGTTTGTTTAAATCTATTAACTCAGATGCACGTTTTATGGCCAAATAAGCTGCTGAAAGAACCATTTCAGGTTCTCCAACAAAGGTTATTACACTCCTGTTGTGGTTTGCATCCATTTCCTTGTCCAGAATGCGAATTGATTGTACAGACGATATAACAGAGACTATATCCGATACAACATTATCATTTCTACCCTCGCTGAAGTTAGGGACACACTCAATTATTTTCATAAATGTAGGATTGCCGGTGTAAATATTAATGTTGACAAATAAGGTTGATTCCATGAAAATGTGAAATCCCTGTCCAGTGTCAGATATGAACTAGAAAATTGACACACTTTAGTAATATGAGTAAACATAACATAAGTATAAGGAAATCATTTTATAGAATTATCAATTGCCTAATCATATCAACAATCAGATATTTTTCAATTCATTAACAGATTTGAATCGACATAGATAATACAATGAGTGAAATACCTCTAACAGATCGCAATGTTACCGACATTAAGGTGAAATGATGTTATCCAAGCAGGAAAGTAGTATAAAGAAGATAATCAAGAGGGATGGAACAGAAGTAGAATTTGATCAGTCAAAGATCTCACGGGCAATATACAAAGCAATGCTCTCACTTAAAACTGGTTCGATGAAAGAGGCTGACGATATAGCCACAAAGGTTGTTAGAGAGCTTGAAAAAGAAACGGAAAAACCTACTGTCGAACAGATTCAAGATAAAGTTGAAACAACATTAATGTCCCAATCGAAGAAAGGGAACAGATACAACGAAGTGGCCAGAGCGTACATACTCTACAGGGAGAGAAGGAAAGCAATAAGGGAAGAGAAACTCAGACTGGGAGTAACAGATGACCTTAAGCTCTCTATAAATGCCGTTAAGACTCTCGAAGCACGATACCTGTTAAAGGACGAGGATGGAAAAATAATTGAGACACCTAGCCAGATGTTTGCTCGAGTTGCTTCTCATGTCGGCGTGGTTGAATTACTATACGATTACATGAAATTCCAGAAAACTGGCAAGTTGCCCGAAAATGGTAAATTGTTCGGTAATTTCGATAAATACCATATGGAGGTCCTAAAAAGAGCATTTAACCACCTTGTCAGAGAGAAAGTATTAACTGGTTCCTTTGATGAATTCATGGATTTTGCACACACAAAGCCTACCACAGCACCAGAAACTATCGAAAAGTTCTACAATGTCATGAAGAATCTTGAATTCATTCCGAATTCGCCTACGTTAATGAATGCGGGTGCCAGACTTGGACAGTTATCGGCGTGCTTTGTGCTTCCGGTAGGTGACAGTATTGAAGAGATATTTGATGCACTGAAATACCAGGCGATGATACACAAATCAGGCGGCGGGACTGGTTTTTCCTTCTCGAGATTAAGGGAAAAGGACGATCTTGTCGGTTCAACAAAGGGTGTGGCCTCCGGACCGGTTTCCTTTATGCGCATATTCGATACAACCACGGATGTAATTAAACAGGGCGGAAAAAGGAGAGGGGCCAATATGGGTATACTCAGGTATGACCACCCGGACATAATGGATTTCATTATGAGCAAGGATTCGGAAAACACTGTCCTTAGCAACTTCAACATATCTGTTGGGATGACTGATGAATTTTTCGAAAAATTGGAGAACGACGATTACGTCGATTTAATCAGCCCTCGATCACACAAGGTCGTGAGGAGAGTTAAAGCAAGAGTAATGTGGGATTCTATAGTTAATAAAGCGTGGCAAACTGCCGATCCCGGACTGATATTTTTAGATGAAATGAACAGGAAGAATCCAGTTAAACATATCGGGGAGATAGAAGCAACAAACCCGTGTGGTGAGCAGCCACTGATGCCTTATGAACCATGCAACCTCGGCTCGATAAACTTGAATAAGTTCGTTAAGGATGGGGAAATCGACTGGGAACGACTTGAGAACGTCATAAGACTCTCAACCAGGTTTTTGGACGATGTCATCGATGCGAATAAATTCCCTGTGGAAAAGATAGAACAAATGGCAAGAATGACGAGAAAGATAGGCCTGGGATATATGGGGTTTGCCGATCTTCTCGTAATGCTGAAGATCCCGTACAACACCGGAGACGCCTTGGAGACTGGGGAAAAGGTTATGAGTTTTCTGGATGAGATATCACACGACGAATCACACAGACTGGCTGAGGAACGCGTAGTATTTCCTGGGTGGTACGGATCGCTTCACGAAAAGAACGGAATTACGATGAGAAATTCTACAACAACAACTATAGCACCTACAGGAACTATTTCGATCATAGCCAACTGCTCATCATCCATAGAGCCTTTATTTGCTCTCGCTTATGTAAGGCACGTGCTAAATGGACAGGAATTGATGGAGGCAAATCCGTTTCTAGAGGAAACCTTGAAGGAGAGAGGACTTTATTCTGATGATTTGATGCAGCAGATTGCGAAGACTGGAACACTCCATGGAATTGAGCTACCGGAAGACATAAAGAACATATTTGTGACAGCCCACGAGATTGATCCGGAGTGGCATGTTCTCATGCAG
>JAKAYB010000137.1 GCA_021826925.1 Thermoplasmata archaeon
CAGAAACGAACGAAACAGATCGGAAGAAAATCAGGACTTCATCAGACAATGATACAACCTGGTACGAAGATGCTTACATAGGTTCCAGAAAACCGACTACATACAGGTGGTTATATCTTGTAGGAATCATGATTATAGCAATAGGTGTGATCTTCTTATTTTTGAGATTAGGATTATAAGCGAATTTCCCTCTCATCTTTCATGGAGAGCTCCCACTTTGAAGGTTATTGGCGAGATCCGTATATTCCTGATTTTCCCTCACCCATAAAGTACTCTGTATCTCATATTGAACCATCTGGCTTTATGGGCGTAGTGCTGCATTAAGTAGTATGTGCTCCGATCTCTCTCGGCTACACCTATCGGGGGAGAATGCAATATGTTCGAGTAAACAATGGTGTTTTCGCTCACATTTGTTAAGACATAACATCACTTGACGGCTGAAAAAACTGTTATGGTCTCAGTTCTTTCAACGCCTTCTACTGACCTAAGTTTGTCCAGCACAAAATCTCCAACATCTTTTACTGTTGCAGATCTGATTTTTATAAACAGATCCCATTCGCCTGCAACAATGTAAACTTCTTCAACTTCTCTGAATCTTGCAATCTTCTCAGCAAGCTCCCTCTGTCCGATCTTTGCATTTCGATCAAATGAAAGGAAAATGAAAGAAACAACAGGAAGTCCTATTGCTGCATAATCAGGTACAACCGTAAATTTTTTAATCACACCTTGGTCTACCATGTTCATTATTCTCTCATATACCGTAACCCTTGGTATATCCAATGCTTTTGATATATCGGAAATCTTGTCCCTTCCGTGATCGACCAGGTACTCATAAATGCGCCTATCTTTTTCATTCATTGGAGAAGTAATAACAAACATGTATATAAATGTAGACAAAACGTCTAAGATCATTCATAATATATTTCGTTATGTAAACAACTTGTCTGATTATTGATGTAATAGTTCTTATTGTTGGAAAATATTCGTAATGCATGGAAACAGAAATAGTATCGGAACTTGAAGAGAGGTTATCCAGTAGGCAACTAGAGATTGCACTTGAACTAAACGGGCCAGTTAGAGCTTTTTTGGGAGAATTTTTGAGGTCTAGAGGTTTTCTCGAGGTGCCGCCAGTAATTTTCTCAACAGTTACTGATCCGCTCAACCATCCTGTTTATGATCCGTCCTTTGATTATGAAGGGACACGGTATTCTCTGACAAAGAGCATGATATTTCATAAGCAAATACTGGTGCAGAAATTCCCAAAAATTTATACATTTTCCCCAAATATCAGACTAGAATTAGCTGAGAAATCATCTACCGGGAGACATCTACTTGAATTCACTCAGTTGGATCTTGAACAGCAGGGTGCCTCAAGGGAAGACGTCATGAAGCTCGGGGAGGAGATGTTTTCCTCATTGATGAGATTTGTAAAAGAGAAGTATTCCAAACAATTATCCGAAATTGGAAGGGAACTCAAGATTCCATCTGCCCCTTACAAAAAATTTAAACTTCTCGAAGCAGAGGCAAAATACGGTTCTGACTGGGAGCAGATACTTTCTGAACTCGAAAAGGATCCATTCTGGATCATTGATATTCCCCTTGATAAAAGGGAATTTTATGACAGGGAAAAGGATGACGAACCAGGTATTCTTTCAGATATGGATATGATTTACCCCGAAGGATTCGGCGAAGCCCTGTCTGGAGGAGAGCGTGAGTATGAATACTCGAAAATTCTAGAGAGAATTAGAAAAAAGAAACAAACCAACGAACAATTTAAATGGTTTTTGGAGGCCGCAAAATATGATCTGAAACCCTCTGCAGGATTCGGCATTGGTATTGAGAGGCTAATCCGATACATTTGTGGGTATCCTCGAATTGAGATGGTTCATCCATTCCCCAAGGTTCCAGGAAAAGTGTCGATCTAATCAGGCGGAGTATCCATGGCGATTGAATCTCACATTTTTAGTATTCTTAAGATCAATTTCTTTTTTATTATTTAATGATAATTTTAATTTGATTGTTAAACGAAATAATCAGGCGATTTTTTTTACTTCGCGATCTACATTATTTGGTTTTTACAAAGAGAAAAAACACTGCATTGGATCTGTAACGGTTGAGATTGCCGAGGACACCAAAAATCTGCACTTTGCGTGAAATTTCATCCTACACGCGATAAAGGATCGCAAAAGAATATCATCAATGAAGGAATCTAACTCCAGTGCATGAAATTGCCTAAACCCAGCGACTATCAACGGTTCTATTTACGTACTCTTGCTATCTTTCTCAAAATGCAAGTTGAAATAAGCGAGGTCAATTTCAAGAATGCATTCAGGTTTTACTGGGAAGGAAAGAAATTTTTAAGCTTGAATTTTCAAAGATTGCTTTCCGATATCCAAAAGTTGACCCCAGAGATAAATAGCATTATGCAAACGATCACAGAATCTGAAGTAGAGCGCATGAAAATAGCGCTGTCTGATTCCTATAGAACGATTCCAGTGGCGGCAAGAATGTGTGGTTTGGATAAGGCCATGGTACGCAGACTGGCAGAGAATGGTACGCTCCACGTGCTAAAAAAACCAAATCCATACTACAAGAGTTCGGCGCCTATGACACTTGTCAGAATATCTGAGCTAAAAAGGTGGCAAGAGGAAAATCCTGCTGCAGTTAACGCATCAAAGAGAACTCTTGAACGCGCCGAGAGGGCGAAGCAGACACTCGAAAAACGGCGAATGAGTGAGATGATGGCTCAGACAAAAAAAGTTATGGATTTGCTTCTAAAATATGAAGAGGCAGCAGTAAAGGACCCAATTCCTTTGCTATTTATCCTGCTAAAGCTGCTTCAGATAAAGAGTTGGAATACAAATGAGTCACGCACCTATTTTCACGGTGTTCTCTTTCGAGGAATGAAACTAGCCAACCCAGAGGATCTGCAGATAAGGCAGGTTCTTGATGCAAAGACAATCGAGACCATCCAGCTGTGCGAATCCTGTTCTAAGATCGCTTATTTTTTGGGCATGACTGATGAAGAGTACGCAAGAGAAATTGGGAAATGCTCGAAATGCACTACCACCACAGAAATTAAAGAAATAGGAAAACATTTCGAAGTTGTCTTTAAAGAAGGACCATTATCGATTATTTTTGTCGTGGATAAGGACTTTTTGAAGAATAGCATACACAGTTTTTTATCAACGTTGCCTTCTTCTTTCGTAGTGAGCTATGAAATCGGGAATTTTTGGGATCGGACTAAACCCGAGCAAATAAAGTTCAATGTCAATGAACTTAGAGAAAAGATCGAAGCGCTTCTAATAAACTTAGAAAATAAAACGATTAATTTGGAAGCAGGCAGATCCTATTCACAGTAATAGCATTTAATTTTATTTTCTGTTTTACTACGATTCCTTAGTTGTGATAGGCTGTAAATTGTAGAAATATTGATCATTTGTTTCATATATCCCGATCTCTTTCTTGGAGGAAATGGGCTACGATGAGTTTTGGCAAGCCGCGGCCAACAAAGCTGGAAGGTAAATTTTTTGTCAGC
>JAKAYB010000038.1 GCA_021826925.1 Thermoplasmata archaeon
AGATTATAGAAAGGCCCAAACCCGCTATAATATTTACAATAATAAAATAAATGAAGTACTTCCCCTGAAAAATTATCAGGAGAACTTTAAAACTTCCGTATCCTATATACAACAATATCACGAACCTTATAAAATATCCGAGGAAATTAGAAATGACAAAGTTAGCAAACTTCATTTTTAACGTTCCTGCGGCAAGTGCAATGACTGTTTTAATATATGGTACAAAAGTAGAAATAAAGATTGAAAATGTTCCATGTTTTTCGATCCAAAGGTCAGCAAGCATGAGATCTTCCTCATGGATCTTAAACGCGGACAGACCTTTGAGCAAAAGTGCTCTCCCCGCATATCGTCCGGCGAAGTACTCCACAATTGAGAGAAAAAGCATTGCACCAACTGAAACAAACAATGTAGCGTAGACGTTGAATATGCCAACAAATGCTAGATAGCCGTAAAATGGCACGATTATATAATCTGGTAGAGGCGCAAATGCTACCAATATAAACATACCAAGATATCCGAGTAGGTATACTGGTTCAAAAACACCAAAGCTCAAGTTCCTAAGATTTATAGTAGGACTTATGAAGTGAAGAAAACCATTTGCAATACTTATAGAACTGAGGATGATTGCTGTTATGAGAAGAATCTGAATGTACAATATGTACTTTTGTACATTATGTCTGAAATATTTCAGTGCACTGTGAAACCATACACTGGTGTATGATGGCATTTGGGGTTTAACATTATTTCTAGTAGCTATTTTAACTCGTATCATAGAGGAGATATTGTTCAAGCTGTGAGTTTTCATCTAGTTTTTCAATTTATTTCATTTGTAGTTCATAATATTTGTTGGGACTTTATTCTTCTTCTATGAAAAACGCTTTTAGATAAATACCTCATGGTTCTCTCCAAGAACAGTCCCCCGGATTTTTAAAGCTCAGATGCAAATTAATTGAATGAAATTATACTGAGACTAACTTTTATTACGTCTTTAGCAAAGAAAATTTATGTGTTATCGTGGGATATACTGATATGACATTCGAGAATGAAAAAACGTTTTTAAGAATGCAGAAGCAAGGCAAAGAAAAGGAGTTTCATGAACTTTACGATAAGGCTCTGATTGAGGCTAAAAAGTACATCGGTAAGGAATACCCAAATATTATCCTAAACGAGGAGAAAGAGGGAAAAACATTTGATGATATATCTCCAATAGATGGCGAGAGCGTAGCTAAATTTCAGGCCTCTTCTCCTGCAACGATAGACAAGGCAATGGATATATTGAATTCGGGCTGGAAAGAATGGTACAATATAGGATACATTAGGAGGGCAGAAATTATGCTTTCCGCTGCAGACCGAATTGCAAAGGACAAGTTTTTGATCGCAGCTCTTCTTGCGTATGAAAACGGGAAAAATAGAACAGAAGCCATTGCAGACGTAGACGAGGGAATAGATTTCCTAAGATATTATGCCCTGAATATGGTACAGAACGAAGGGTTTTCGAAAATAACCGGGAAGGGGTATGATGAAGAGGATAGTTTTAGCATTATGAAACCTTACGGCACCTTTGCCGTGATTCCCCCATTCAACTTCTATGCAATAACCGTTGGAATGACAGCAGGCCCACTTACGGTCGGAAATTCAGTCCTTCTGAAAGCCTCAAGTGATATTCCAATTGCAACATACATTACAGTTAAGATGCTCCATGAAAGCGGGGTTCCAAAAAATGCTCTTGCTTTTGTGGCAGGATCGGGATCTGTAATCGGAAAATACATATCCGAAAGTGATAAGGTCGCAGGCATCGTTTTCACTGGTTCAAGGGATGTTGGAATGAGTATTTTTTCCGCGGCTCAAAAGAAAAGACCTAAACCGATTATTACTGAGATGGGTGGAAAGGATGCAGTGATAATTTCAGACAAAGCAAACCTCGAGAAGGCAGCAAACGGATTGTACAAAGCAAGCTTTGGTTATTCAGGGCAAAAATGCAGTGCAGCTTCACTTGCATACGTACACGAGAAAGTCTATGATAAATTTCTAGACTTACTGATGGAACGTGTTTCCAAAATAAAGGTAGGTGATCCGAGGGAGAAGGACACTTACATGGGACCGGTGGTCAATCGCCAGGCTTTTGAGAAGTATAAGGGAATATTCAGTAAGCTTGGGACACGTGGCAGGATCCTGCATGGAGGTAAAGTTTTGGACAAACCTGGATTTTACGTTGAACCAACCGTAATTTCAGATATATCTGAAAATGATGAGCTCGTTCAGAACGAACAATTTTTACCAATTTTATGCATAATCAAAGTCAAGAGCGTGAAAGAAGCTATTGATAAAATTAACAAGTTTGACTACGGTCTCACAGGAGGCATTTTCTCCGAGGACGAAGCTGAGATCAAATACTATTTTGACAACATCGAGGTTGGTGTAGTATATGCAAATAGAAGCAAAGGTGCAACAACCGGTGCAATGGTTGGTTCCCAGCCTTTTGTTGGATGGAAACTAAGTGGAAGCAGCGGAAAGGGCACCGGATCGTACTACTACCTCCCCCAGTTCCTCAGAGAACAGTCACTAACAATTGAGAGATAGTTTCTCCAAACTCTCAATTGAATCTATAAATTCTTTTTCTTTTACTCCCAAGTTCTTCAGTACCTCTCTTTTGAGAATAGGTTGTACCTCATCAACTGTAATTTTGTGACCCACGAGCCTTGAGAGACTGGTCATAACCTCGGGATCAAAATTGCATGGGTCTATTGCCTTGAACTTGTTGAGGTCTGTATCTACATTGAGAGCCATCCCATGGAGAGTCGAGAACCCCTCAATCCCCAAGCCGATAGAGCAGATCTTCTTGTCACCGACCCATATTCCAGTTTTTTCGTCGAAGAGGCCCTTTCCGTTAATCCCGAAGAAATTGAGAGTGCTGATCACCGAGGCTTGGATCTTTTCTATTAGTTCCTTCACGTTTTCACCATTCGCGTGTAGATTTCGAATAAAATATACCACTATCTGCCCGGGACCATGGTAAGTTAGATATCCGCCACGATTTATCCTGTAGAATGGTGCCGGTAGATCCGAAACAGTACCTTTGAAATGAATGCCAGCAGTGTATACATCATTATGTTGAAGAAAGATTATGACATCCCCAACCCTGTCGGAATTCCTTGCTGTATTCAGGTTTAGCTGGATATTGAGAACACGAGCAAAGTCCTCGACACCAAGTTCAGCCACGATCGTCTTTCCTTTCAGGCCTAGATCTGTCAACTTTATCCTTCTTGAGAGCGATCAAAATAATATATATCTTCTTCCGTTACTATCTCATGCTTCCAGACCAAGGTACATTGACTCAGATAATGATAATGACGAATATCCTTGATGGAGTGAAGATGCCCTCCCAGATAGCAAAAAATGTTGGTATTACCATACAGGGCGTACAGTACCATACAAAAATACTGAAGAACAAAAGGTTGCTTACAAAGGATGGAAACGTCTCGAAGTTGGGCTACATCTTTCTCGAGTCCGGACTAAACTCAATGAGAGATTTTGTTTCCCAGAATCTTTCAAGACTTGATGAATTTGCTACATGGGAAGTGATAGCTGATGAGGATATTCCTACAGGAAGTAATGTTTATGTTTATATGCTCGATGGATACTTGCATGCAACTCGAAAGAAAGAGGGAATAAAAGCCTCAGTCAAGAACGGATCTCTGAAGGGTCAGACAGCCCTCGTTTCCCTGACTGAGGGCATGATAGAGGTGGACTTTGGAACAATAATCATAGCTGTTCTGCCGGATATTGCCGATAGCGAGCAAACATTTAAGTTAACTGAACGAGTTAAAGATCTTTCCCGAAGTAAAAAGACTCTTGTAGCGGTCGTCGGAGAATTTGCGAAGACTATTTGCCTTAAGGCCGGCATTCATGTTTCAATTGAGTTTGCTTCTCTGAATGCATCATTTGAGGCTGCGGTGAGGGGTGTCTCTACAAGACTGTTCGTTTCCGAAAGGAGATTTCGTTACCTTCTCTATGATCTAAAGATTCTACAGGGAAAATATAGAGAAGTTAAGACTGAGATAGTATATCTAAAGTAGTGGCATAATTCTTATGCAGGTTTGTTTATAATGGCAATTGATGAGACAATAGTATATATTTATTAATATGCTAATCTATATATTCAGTTATAATCCTATGGCTTTACAATATTATCATGTTGCGTGAATAGTAATGAAAAATTACGATGCGCATAAATATTTAAATAATCATCTTTTATACAGGCGCTTGTAGTAATTTGAGGTGAAAAAAATGGAGGAAGATGAAAGTGGCAGTAGGTTTTCATATATTGGCGGACTTGTATGGGATAGACGAGAGATTGATTTCCTCGGTCGATGACATTTACCCTATTGTAGAGAAAGCCGTGGTAGATGGTAATCTGACCAAGATTTCTTCAGACTATTATCAGTTCAAGCCTGTTGGAGCAAGCGGAATTGTCCTGTTGGCGGAGTCTCATTTATCGTTCCACACCTGGCCGGAACATGGCCTGGTGACAATGGATATATACACATGTGGAAATCCGTTAAACGCTGAAAGAGCTCTGGATTCTGCGATAGAACAGTTGAAGCCTCAATTTGTTGAATGCAGACGCGTCCAGAGGGGAACAGCAATAAATTCGCAGATAAGCGCGATTTCCGCAGAACAAATATCAATTCCGGGATAAATTGCGAAAATTTTCTTTTATTGTTTTATCTATAATTCTTTCTTTGTTTTTTATAATTTTTTCTCTGGTAATTAAAAAGTTTCCAGAGTACATCCTATTCCTTGGCATAATTCTCGCTCTCTTTGCCTTTTATATCGGAGGGGATAGCTTTTTGGATAACCTGTTGATTTTTGGTAAATCCAGAAACATTTCCAATATGAACACAGGGTTATTCCTTGTATCTTTTGGAACCGTTATCGACGAGGCCGCGGTTATTATATTCGCCACCATCGGGCTCCATGGGGACATCAGCTTTGGAACGATCCAGGGATCCAACGTGTTTACGCTTGTCCTAACGGTGATTCTCGTGGCAGTTTCCGGGCGTTTCATTTCGAAGAAGTTCATACCTGACCTGGCTGTCTTTATGGCTGCAACCTTGATACTGGTATTTGTCGGATTATTTTTTAGGACTGCACCTTGGTATATCGGCCTGATCTTTATTCTGATATTTCTAGGATACACGCGGATATCAAGGAAAAGAAAAGTCTCGAAAGAAACAGATGGGAATTGGAAGACAGATCCGTTTTCTATTGTTATGTCACTTATCCTGATAGGGACGGCTTCGTTTGCGGTTGTTGATTATGTTTCATCATTGTCCGTTTCCTTCCATATAGGATATTTTGCTTCCTCGTTCATTGTTATTGGCGTCGCTGGATCTCTACCTGAGATCTTTACAATTTTCTTGAGCCTAAAGAAGAAGATCTGGCAGATGACTATCGGGATTGCCATTGGGAGTTCTATTTACAAAGGCGTACTGTTCTTGGGAATTGCTTTCCTGTTCAGCAGTGTAAACATAACTTCAGGGATTTATTCCCTATATGCGGTTATTTCTCTCATCCTGATATTGATGATATTCACCCTGCCTAAGGGCAAAAAAACCGATGAAACGGAAATAAGAGAATGAGGTTATGCTCTGGTTCCCCAGAATTTATTTTCCTTTCTCTTTATATTTATGATTTCTTCCAGCGTCTGCATAGTATCATCATCCAGTTTTTCCTTCCTGAGAAGAGGAACAACGGATTCCTGGATGTCAACATATATGGGCTCTTCAGGGAATATCTGCCTGTTGAGCGTAACCCCCTCGATCGACACAGCGACTTCCGCCGGAGCATCAACAAATTGCTTTGAGGTATCGTTCTCCCTTATGCTCTTGACCGTACCTGCAAATCTGCCATCAGATCTTATGAGTTTGTCTCCAACTTTCAACCGGCCTGCCTGAACAGATATTCCTACAATGACAGGTTTGGTACTCCTGAAAATGTACTGCGGGAGAATAATGAACTTCGATGGTATTGAATAATCACGCTTTCTCTGTTCCAGAAGGTCTTCTTTCTTCTTTTTCAGCCATTCAGATGCCTCGTTGACTATGGAGTAAATGACACCGCCGCTAATAACACCAACATCGGAAGAAAGGAGATACTCCTTCGCATCAGGAGTTATTGGGACATTAAAAGCAACAATGAGCCTGTCAAGGGGGTTGTTAAGCGTCTCGGCGTTCACTATATCCTTCTTCGTAACATCACCGGTCTCAGCACTTCTTATGGATATCCCCAGCGACTTCAACTCGTAAGCCAGGGCTTCCAAAGAGCCAATGGCGTCAGCCTTGATAGAAATCCCATTCTCACTGAGTTCAACATTAACCGTCGAGTTCTCCCTTATTTCCTGGAAAGCTTCCTCCCGGTTTCCGTCGGTGACGATGAGAGGCGAACCGTTTACGATGTCAAGTTTATCCTGGATTAGGACTCTGACCCCTGCCGCGGAATAAACCTTGTCTTTCTCCACAAGTCTTTTTCCTCCAGAACCGGAATTAACAAGCAGTGCTTTCACCCCTGTAACAGCCGGACCAGCTTTCGTGTTAACCGCTATAATATCGCCTTTCCTGAGTATCCCCTGATAAAGAACCGTATCCAGGGTTGTACCCACGGATTCCTCTTTTTTGACCTCTATAACGGTTCCCTTAGAATTTGATGCCTCGAACCTGATATTCTTCTCCAGAAACTTCTGCGATAATCCAGCTAAGACAGTCATCAGCTCAGCCATGCCTATGTTATACTTTGCGCTTACCGGCACGATTGCAACTGATTTTGTAAAGTCAGTTATCCTGTCATACTGATCAGCGGATATGTTGAGCTCTGAGAGGCGGCCCATTAAAAGATACATCCTGTTGTTAAATTCGTCAATATATTCAGGTCTCTGGATCTTCATCACGTTTTTCAGAGTTTCATTCTTTAACTGTATAAAATAAGGTACGAGATCTATCTTGTTAGCTGCTATGACGAACGGCGTCTTGAATTTCTTTAATATATTGACTGATTCGAGGGTTTGAGGCATAAAACCTTCATTTATATCTACAACGAGTATGGCTATGTCTGCCAGAACACCTCCTCGTACCCTCATGTTAGAAAAAGCAACATGCCCAGGTGTATCTATAAAGAGGATGCCCGGAATCCGCAGATTTGTCTCGTTCAACATGCCGTGCGACCGAAGGATAAGATCCTTGGATCTGATTTCTGTCGCACCGATGCGTTGGGTAATTCCGCCAGCTTCCTTGTTTGCTTCTGTTGTTAAACGAATAGCATCTAATAGAGTTGTTTTGCCATGATCGACATGACCCAGGACACTGACAATAGGCTCCCTGAGTCTATTTTGTTGCAAATCATTCTGCTGCATATCTCATCAGATGATATTCATCTCATCCCCGTATTCAAAGCCAAGTATTTCCTCATTACTAAAAAATATTGGGTATTCGTACTCGAAACTTTCTTTTGAATCAGATGCATGAATTATGTTCTTCTCAATGCTCAGGGAATAGTCTCCTCTAATTGTTCCAGGCTGGGCTTTGCTCCCGTCGGTTGACCCGCACATTTGTCTGGTTACCTCTATGCATCTATTTCCTTCGAGAAGAACTGCAATAATTGGACCTGAAGTGATGTAATTCACAAGGTCATTGTAAAACGGCTTGCCTTTGTGAACTGCATAATGCTTCTCTGCCTTCCCCTTTGAGAGCATAAGCATCTTCATTCCAAGAATCCGCATTCCTTTCTTTTCGAAACGCTTTATAATTTCCCCAACAAGTCTCCTTTTAACTCCATCGGGTTTTATGAGAATAAGTGTTCGTTCCATTAAACCACCACAATCAGTGCTTAACAGCCTGCTTTCTTATTTCCTTCATGGTATGGTACTCGCCAGTCCACTTCACACGTCTCTGGACCCGTTTAAGCACGATCATGTTCGTTTTACATTTATTGCTGCAAAAGTTGAGAATATTGCCATCTTTGCGTACATAAATAATACCCGTCCCGGGCTCGATGGTCTTCCCGCAGAATGTACAGTTCTTTGTTATCATCTAGATTTACCTCATGGAAAGTTTTCTGGCTTCCCGAGCGGTCTCCCTAAGCATAAGAACGTCTCCAACTTTTACAGGGCCCATGACGTTCCTGGCTATGATTCTTCCCTGATCCCTTCCTGCAAGAACTCTGACCTTCGCAGTTGTCGCTTCGCCGCACATCCCTGTCCGGCCCATCAACTCTACTACTTCAGCAGGAGTTGCTTCATCTTCCGCCACTTTGATCACTCAATCCTTTCTTAACGCTTGATATCTCTTCAAGGATCTGCTTGTAAACATCTTCACTTTTACCGAAGTCTGTAACTGAAACAGAAGCGGCTGAGGCAATGCCCACTTTTGATCCCAGATCTGATCTCTTCTTGACATAAGCATATGGGACTTTCTTCTCCTCGCATAGCATTGGGAGATAATAAACAATCTCCGGTGGAGACACATCCTCGGCAATCACAACTATCTTGCTTTCTCCACGCTCGATAGATTTTATCACTTCGTTTGTTCCCTTCTTTATTTTTCCACTTCTAAACGAGTTTTCAACAAGATCCAATAACTTCTTCTCTGTCAACTCGGGAGTTTCGAATTTCACATAACTTTCTTTATCCATTTTTGAACCTCCTTCACTAAGGCAAACACAGAGAGCAAAACCATATTTATACTTTATCGCGGATTCTTTGATTTTTTGCGATATTTGCAAAGCTAATATTAGATTTGCGTTGAACCCGAAATTTTTGAATTTGACAGTGCATAAATATTTTCATTGTCTAAAATATGCACGAGTTGATCATTAAATGGAACGGTAAAAGGATTTTCCAAATACGCGTAATTTTCCGTGTACAAGCAGGTAATACGACATCATTTCTTTGGTTCAGTCATTGGAGAGCGGTAACCCCCTCTTAAGTTGAATTTTTCGTAGAATGCTCTGTAATAACCTGATGGGAACCTCGATACATTTGTTTTCTCGAGCAGTGGAACTATCTTATTTATCTGGATCTCTCTTGCCTTAGAATAATCGCCGCTCTCGAATGCCTTGTAGGCTTCAACAACATCACCGGAAAAATTCGTAAGACCGCAGACGCCTCCATCAGCACCTATAGAAAGTGATGGTACCAAAAGATCGTCCTGGCCCTGTATTATAGAGAAATCGTTTGACGAGAATCTCATAATAGAAGAAAAATAACGCATGTCGGCTGAACTTTCTTTCATTCCAACTATATCTGGAAAGGTATTTTTCAGAGTTTCTATTGTCTGTGGCTCAATTCGTGCCCCTGCAAGCTGTGGGATATTATATATGAATGTGTTCATGTGTGCCTTCTGAATAATTGATGAAAAATGGCTAATTATTTCAGGCTGTCCGGGCGTAATATAATATGGCGGCATAATAACCAGCGCAGTTGCACCCACCTGTTTTGCATGGAGTGCGAGTTCTACAGATTGATCCGTGGAGGATGAGCCTACACCTGCGAGTACCGGGAGACCATGAGAATGTTCTATCACATATTCCAAAAACTTCTTTCTCTCTTCTGTTCTTAAGAAAGGAAAAAGGCCAGTACTTCCCAAGGGAAAGAGACCACTTATACCGATCTTCCTTAGGTGCTCAATTAGAACGCCAGTTGCCTCGTAATCAATATTGCCATCGGCCTTAAAAGGCGTTAACATAGGACAAATGATTCCCTTATATTTCATAGATGGTCATTACTGCATTTTCTATTAACATTTTGGAAATCGTGATTTCGAATAAGATACCTCGAAAGCCATAAAAATGACGAATGGACAAAAATGGCCCGAAACAAAAAAAGTAAATATCCAAACTTAAAAGCAATTAAAAGGTCTCACTTGAGTTCTGGGACCTTATTACATTAATCAGCTCTTTGGGTATACCAAAATAGTACAACTGCTCGAAGTCATCGATGTACCCCTTATAAATAGCTTTCAGAACAAGCTCCTTCAGGGGAACGTATTTTGAATTAGGAGCATACTTCGTGCCAAGAACCCAGGGGGGATAATCGAAGTAATTTGAAAGTTTACCTGGAACAACATCAACGAGGATCCCATTCAACAGTTCAGAAATTTGGCGATTGTAATACCATTTCTTGACAGGGGAATTAATGAATCCTGGAGAAGGAGAGTATATCTTCCAGTCCACACCAAATGCCCTTTCCGATCCCACGTAAACTGAAGAGTTTCCAAAATTATCAATTTCTGTCTTTGGCGGGAGTTCCTCGTTACCGGTTGAGGCGTTTACAACATAAACGTCAGGTGGCTTAAACATCTCCTGATGCTTTTCCAACATACGTTCAAGTTCCTGAGCTTCTCCAATAGAGATATTCCTATCATTTTCGAATTGATACGCTATCTCCTGAATGTCCTCCAAACTAGAATTCAATATTGTCTTGAAATAATATGCGAATCGATCTCCGCTCATAATTTATATCACACTGACAATGTATTAGTGAATAGAACTATAAATATATAGCGATATTGTGTATTTATAGAAATAGCCAGAAATGATGCGAGAAAAGGGGGTGAAGCTGACAAATTGAGACAATTCAGAAACTGAAACCGCTGACGCGACAAGTAAGACAGACGGCAAAGAAATAATAGCATAGTCACCTATCATTTTATTAACATAATAGGAAAGGGAGAGAATGTTCTGGCAATGTTTATAAGACCTCCTCAGATATGTGTTCATGAAAGTTGCAATTGCCACAAAGAACGACGTTGTCGCTGACCCTGGCGAATGTGAAGAGATACATTTCTACGATCTGAAAGATGGAACACCCATTCTGCTCAAGAAAATGGAAAACCCTGGAAAAAACGCAAGAGCTGCAAAAGGTGTTGTCATGTTGAGAAGTGCATTGGAGAACGGAGCAGATGCAATAATTGTGAATGAAATTGGGAGACCGGGCGTAAACTATCTTAAAGGAAAGGCAAAAATATTTCTAGCTGACGGAATGAATATAGAGGATGCAATTCACGCCCTCTCTAGTGGAAAGCTTAAGGAGACGGAGGAGCCAACACACGAAGGCGGACATAGGGAACATCATCTCTAACCAATAAAATTGCATAGAGATGCTTTAAAAGCAATTACATTTACTGAGTGTGTTCAGAAATGAGAGTTACGTGTCTCTTTCTAGATTTGCCCCTTTTCGACCTTTCCCTGACGCGAAAATTCTAGAACCCTCCTCCGGAACATGGCTTTGCAATACGTAGAAACCATTTTTTTGCTCATACATTATTCCTGGATCAATCCGAATGCCAGAATAAACTGCATCTCTGTCGCTCCTTAACGTTATTTGGGGATAACTGAGTATTGATTCGGCTAATTCGATTGCCTTTTCCAGCACTTTCCCTTCTGGCACGATTTCACTAACAATGCCCATCCTAAGTGCCTCATTCGCATCTATCAACTTCCCAGTTAGTATGAGGTAGAGTGCATTGCCGAGTCCAGAGACCAATGGAAGTCTTTGTGTACCTCCATCAATTAGGGGCACACCAAAGCGCCTTTCTAAAAAGCCAAACTTCGTGGTGATTTCACAGATTCTTATGTCTGCCCATAGGGCGATCTCGAATCCTCCAGCAACACAGTAACCGGAAATCGCTGCTATTACAGGTTTTTTCAAGGTTCTTCTTGTCATCCCCAGAGGACCTTCTGGGTTCATAGCTCTTTTGGACAAAGATTCAATATCTTTCAGATCAGCTCCAGAGCAAAAATTCTCCGATGATGATGCAATTATTCCTACACCTGATTCTGCGTCTTCATCAAACTCACGCCATGCTTGATCAAGCTCTTCTGCAGTTTGCGAATTAATTGCATTTCTCACCTCCGGTCGGTTCAATTTCACAATAAATATACCATTTTTTCTTTCAACAATTATGTTCTTCACTTCAACTCATTCCCCATCGTCACTTTTATTGATAATGCTATTGTTTTACTAAAATTCGTTGATAAATACATTTTCTGAGTTGTGAAACTTTCCATACTTCGATACCAAAGATGTACCTTTACAGTCCTCTATGTTCGATTCCTTGACTACAAAACCACGTAATCGGAAAGCTGAATACAGTTTGATTCGATTTTCGCAAATATTATAACAATTCTCGAAAAACTGTTAACTGTTATAATATTTGAATATTTTTAACAATTACAGTTATATTATACCGTATCTTTGCGGCTAGATGCAACAGTCAAATGGTTACAAACGAGATCTAGGATTGCTAAATCTTGTCATGCTAAATTCGATGGGCATGATAGGATCTGGCTGGCTCTTCGCAGAGATGTATACAAGTTCTTATGCTGGTTCATTTGGTTCTGTGTTTTCCTGGCTTTTGGGCGGGATTATTGTTCTGCTCATAGCCTTGACATTCATGGAAGTATCATCCGCTTTTCCCAAGGCAGGAGGTTCTACACCGATAGGGGAGTTCTCCCATGGGAAACTTGTAGGTTTCATTTCCGGCTGGGGGGCATGGTTGTCTGATGTAATGACGCCTCCTATAGAAGCTATTGCATCTGTGACCTACCTATCCTTCTTTATAAAAGGAGTTGTATCGACTACTGGCTCCCTCGAACCGTTAGGGTATGTTCTGGCCGTTGTCATAATGGTCATCATACTTCTTGTGAATCTCCTCTCTGTAAAAATGTTTGGGAATACTCTTACAGGAGTTATGGTATGGAAATGGGCAATACCCGCCCTTGTAATTGTTACTTTGATACCATTTTTCTTTCATGCGACAAACTTCACAGCCTATGGCTCTTTTTACAACGGCTATTCTGGAGTGTTTTACGCCTTAGTTCTTGGAGGAGTCGTATTCTCTTTCGAAGGTTTCAGGGCTGCTGTGAACATGGCTGGTGAAGCAAAAAATAAAACGTATATCTGGAAATCAGTGATTATTGCACTTGTTTTGGTTATGGCCCTTTATATTCTATTGCAAATCGCATTTGTAGGAGGAATTCGCTGGGACGTTTTTGGAATTACTCCTGGTGACTGGGGAGCACTTTCATCTTCCATAGTCGGAGGCCCATTTGCTCAAGTCGCTTCTGCAGTTGGTCTTGGGTGGCTGGTAGTGATACTGATGATAGACGCTGTAATATCTCCTGGAGGTGCAGGAATAAGCTATGCTGCCTATCCTTCCAGGATATTCCAGTCAATGTCCGAGTTTGGTTATGCCCCAAAGATGTTTTCAAAATTAAGCAACAAGCATGTTCCTGCTAGGGCCCTGGTTCTTGGTTTCGTATTAGGGCTCTTTTTCATCTACGAGTTTCCGGGATGGCACCTACTAATAGGAATTTTGACATCGACCCTAGTTATTGCGTACATTGTTGGCCCCGCTTCCATAAACGTTCTAAGAAAGACTTCGCCGAAAACTGAAAGGCCGTTCCAGCTCAGATACTCTAACGTTATTGCCCCGATCGCTTTCATCCTGACCTTTCTAGTTGTGTACTGGTCCGGATGGCCACTTTCCGGAGAAGTTGTTTTCGCTACACTGGCTGGTTTGTTCATGTTCACATACTTCTACCGCAAAATGTTCGAGGCTTCTAAGAAAGAATTCGCAATGGTCCTGATTCTCACGATATCAGTTGTTCTTGCTTCTCTGTTCATGCTCTTGTTCCTCTACTATTTCTATAATCTAGAATACGGTGTCATCTCCATTTTTGTAACCATCTCCCTGGCTGTGTATGCACTAGTGAGTCTATATTTTGAAAACAAGAAATCAGATACCATCTATGGTTCATGGTTCATTTTTGCTCTTCTCGCAATAGAGTTCCTATCGCTGATCGGTCCCAGCCAATACGGAGGGTATAATCTGATAAAATTCCCTTACGACTTCATTTCCGCTGCGGCGGTTGGATTAGTCTTCTATCTTTGGGCACAGATCACGGGTCATAGAACTAAATCATTGAACGATTATGATATTTCGGAGACAAAAGAAACAGCTGAGCTTAATCAATTATAACGTCAGAGAAGATCGGA
>JAKAYB010000138.1 GCA_021826925.1 Thermoplasmata archaeon
AAGACTTATAATAATTATGTCTCTGGGTGTAAGCAAGAGAATGAGACTCACTGATCTTATGAAACTCACCGGATGTGGAAAAGGAAGCATTTCGAACCATATCGATAAACTTGAGAAGTCGGGATTCGTAACTACGCATGATGCTTCGTTCTTCACTTCTCCACGTATTGTAGTTGAAATAACGAAGAAAGGTGAAGAATTCTATAACAGCTACCTCAGCATGCTTGAAAAAATAATATACAGTCAAGTGCACGGTGACGGAGAGAACTCCACAGCAGACTCGAAAACAGAAGACAGTTCGAATCCGAGTTGATTCGTTTGACAGGCGGCCCATAGATTTTCAGCATGTGTTATCTAAGAACCATTTGCATTGCCTGTATCTCGTGACTGCCTTGGAACAGACAACAGCAAAAACACCAGGGCCAGAATGCTCGATACCAGAACAAAGTTGAATGAAATTTCAATGCTAATAACAAAAACTATCGCAAAGACCGTGCTCCCAAGAAAACCAGAAATAGCTTTTCCTGTGTAAAAGATCCCATTGTTTGAGGTAGAGAACTTTGAGCCGAATACGTCACCGATGAGAGCGAAATACATCGATATCATAGATCCACCGAAAAATCCAATAAGAACAATTGAAACTGGAAATATTCTGAGAACCAAAAACAGGGCACCTGTTATTATAGAAATATCTATAATGATTAGGGTTTTCGTTCTTCCTATAAAGTCCGAAATATATCCAAGTATCGGTCTGCTGATCCCGCTCAGAAGTGGGAATATGGAAATCAATATTGTGAATTCATACAACGGGAGCGATTTTCCAATAAACCCAAAAGAAGAAGCTATCACGATCAGGGGTATCGAGCCAAGTACAAATGAAACATAGAGTATCCAGTACCGCCCGTTTGTTATCGTGGCAAAAGGTGTTCTCCCAGAAATTGTCGACTGTTCTGGATAGCGAGTCAATGACATTAATATGGGAAGAATTATGATTTCAAGCAATCCAATTATGAGCATCGGTGTCCTAAACTCTCCAAATCTCACTATGAAGACATTTGCCACACTTGCACCGACACCAAAACCAAGTGATATGGTTCCAACAGCAATGCCTCTTGAACCCACAAACCATTTGACCGCGAGGTTTGTCGCGATCCCGTACAATATACCCTCTCCTACACTCCCGAGAGACCATAAAACGTAGAATAATGTTAGATTATGGAGGAATGATGTACCTAGAAAGCCTGACGCAGAGAGAATTGCAGCAATTATACCGATCCTCCTTGGTCCGTGCCTATCCGCCATGTAACCCCCAGGACCTTGTGAAACCGTTGAAAAAATTGCAAATAGAGTGAATGCAGCCTGGATCTCTATGAGTCTAGTGTGAAATCCGGATACGAGTAATGGCTCAAAAACATTCCACGAATATTGATAGAGTGAATTGAAAGACATCACGATTAAACCTATTGCAAGATAGAATCTCCTGTCCACATATAGGAATAATCTACACGTATTTATTATCCGAGCTAAATATCGCGAAATATTCCCCGGTAAGACTGTACATCCAATTATGGTATTATGCTGATTTTCAATAGAAGATCTTCGTGCTATTCAGATAGTCATTCAGCAAATCCATGGCTTCTTCGAAGTTGCTTGGATCCGATGTCATGCAGATCCTGAATCCATTTTCATCGTTGAAATACCTACCTGGAACAACCAGGATGCCAGTGTCTTGAAGCAGCTTCCTGGAGAATTCTACACAGCCTGGGCCCTTTCTATATTTTAGATAAGCGATCGGGCTCGAATCTGCCAAATCAGACTCGAGTTCGGTGTGCGTTGCAAGGAATTCTTTCAGTATTCTAATATTCTTCTCAATTATTTGTCTTGCAAATGAGATAAATCGTTTCCTGTTTGCCAATGCCTGTGCAGCTATCCACATACTGTAATTTGAGATTTCCGCTGTTACAAGATCTTTTACGTTATTCAATTCCTTGGCGATATTTTCTTCCGCTATCAACCAACCAACTCTCAAATTTCCCAGACCGAAAAATTTTGTCATGGTGTTCGAAACCATAACTCTCTCAGATCCGTTAAACAACGTTCCAGGATTTTCTTCCATTGAGAACGGCCTAAATGTTTCATCAGAATATAGATAACTGTCATTTTCCTCGGCTAAACCGATCATTTCGTTAATTGCTCTTTGATCCAGGCTTCGTCCGGTTGGATTATTTGGATTTGTGAATTCAAAGAGAAAATTTTTTTCCGACAAAAAATCTTCTCTGTTTGGCGTTTTGAAAGCCAATGGCATGCCAAGCGAGCGCGGGGTAAGAAACATAGGCATATACTCTATCGGTGGAACATATATCTTTGAGACCTTTCCTTTCATATATGCATTTGCAATAAAAATTCCACCAGTACCTCCGCACGTTGTCACCACATTTTCCTTGCGGACTTTGTAAATACTCGAAATACTCTCTGTGAATATTTCCGGCGCCTCTTTCATCTCCAATCTATAATCTTCGTAGGATACGTTGATACCAAAAAGCTCAAGATCCGGCTCAGAAAAACCACTATTAGTCAGATTAAATCTACACTTATTTCTGTTCGTCCGTATCCATGTGAACATTTCATCTTCTAAGGCCTTCATTATAACGCGTAAACATAATCCCGACTACCCGAAAAATGTTTGTGAAGAGATTTACGGAACAAGAAACTCGTTTTCTTTTGCCGTTGGGGTGGATTTATCTTCTAATCTCTTGATCTCCAGATTCCTCAATTCTTTTCTTATTATCTTTCCACTTATCGTCTTTGGTAAATCCTTAACGAATTCAATTTTCTTAGGCCTCATATAGGCGGCCGTTATCTTCTTCACATGGAAACTGAGTTCCCTAGCAAGAGAACTGCTTGGAGAATATCCGTTTTTAAGTATTATGAAGGCTTTTACAACATTTCCTCTTATCTGATCCGGGGAGGCAACCACGGCTGACTCTACGACAGCAGGATGAGTTAGAAGGGCTGACTCCACCTCGAACGGGCCGATACGATAGTCTGAAGCTTTTATAACGTCATCAGCACGTGAAACGAACCAGACATAGCCGTCCGAATCCATCTTCCCGAGGTCACCGGTATAATAGTAACCGTGTTTGAATCTTTCGGCGTTCAGTACTGGATCATTACCATAGCCTGAAAATAATCCTGGAACGTTATTTCCAATATCAATCGCGATGTTACCTTCTTTTCCAACAGGAAGTTCTTTTCCATCGTCGTCTACTATTTTGACCTTGTAATGTAGGAGGGGTTTTCCTGCAGATCCCGGCTTAATTTTTGAAAGATCTGTATTGCCAATAACTGCTGAGGTTTCTGTCTGTCCATATCCATCTTTAATCATAATACCAGTCAGATCCTTCCAGCGTTTTATGATTTCAGCATTGAGTGGCTCTCCTGCTGAGGAAGCCTTTTTTAACGCCGCAGGTGTA
>JAKAYB010000039.1 GCA_021826925.1 Thermoplasmata archaeon
CTGGGCTTCCAGACAAGACAATAAAGTATACGGTCAACACTGTTTGTGCTTCAGGAATGCTGGCTGTTGAAAACGCATCCAGAGAAATCATGCTCGGTGAAAGAGATCTTATCATAGCGGGCGGAACCGAGAATATGAGCAGAACTCCACTCTTGATCCCACCTGAAATGAGATGGGGTGTTAAGCAACTTTTGGCCAAGAAGGTAGAATTGAACGACAGTATGTTGACTGACGGCTTACTTGATGCGTTTTACTATGAACATATGGGCGTTTCCGCAGATAGATCAGCAAACAAATTCGGCGTTACGAGAGAACAGGCGGATTCTTTTGCCCTAAGAAGCTTCCAGCGAGCGGAAAAGGCTTGGAAGGATGGTGAATTTAGAAAGGAATCCATAGAGATGCCGGAACTGAAGACAGATGAGGGAATAAGAAAAACCAGCATGGAAGACCTCTCTAAACTGAAACCAGCTTTTACGGAGAGAGGCGTACTGACTGCCGGCAACTCTTCTCAGTTGAGTGATGGGGCTTCCGCGCTCTTGATCGCCTCAAAGAAAGCAGTAAGAGACTATGATCTGAAGCCCATTGCTGAAATAACCGGTTTTACTCAGGCATCCCTGGATCCAAGGGATTTTGTTGAAGCCCCTATACCTGCAACAAAACAACTATTGGAACAGATTGGACATAGTATAGATTACTTCGATCTTGTAGAACACAACGAGGCTTTTTCCATTGCGTCGATCATAGTAAGGGATCAGTTGGGAATAGACGATGAACGATTTAATGTAAATGGCGGCGCCATTGCAATAGGGCATCCACTCGGAAACAGTGGATCTAGGATTATAGTCACGCTTCTTAATGCGCTGAGATCAAGGAAACTAAGTACAGGACTCGCCACAATATGCCACGGGGGTGGAGGCGGGCATTCACTTTCACTTGAGGTGCTGGAATGAAAGTCTCGGTTATAGGCGCGGGGACGATGGGCAATGGAATAGCACAAGTGTTCGCTCAAAAGGGAACTGATGTAATACTAGTTGATACATTTCCCGACGCAATAAAGAAAGCCTTGGAAACAATGAAGTCATCCCTGGAGAAACTTCAAAGGAAGGGTGCCATTCGAGAAGACCCTAACATTGTTCTCAGTAGAATAAAAACGGAAACTTCGCTTTCTGCTCTTTCGGAATCGGATGTTTACATAGAAGCTGTTCCTGAAAAGCCAGAGATAAAGAAGACTGCAATTGAAGCCATTTCTTCGGTTGCCCGGCCGGATTCCATCGTGGCATCCAATACATCGTCAATTTCCATAAATCTGCTTTCAAGTTATTGTAAATTTCCGCAAAACTTTGTTGGAATGCACTTTTTCAACCCGGTCCCGGTAATGAAACTTGTCGAGATCGTGAAGAGCAACAGAACGTCAGAGGAAACTTTGAACAAGGTGATGAGTTTGGTAACACTACTCGATAAACAGTACGTGGTTTCCAGTGATTACCCGGGATTCATATCAAATAGGATTCTCATGCCTTTACTGAATGAGGCTATGCTGGCTCTCGAGCAGGGCATATCAACGAAGGAAGACATAGACAAGACCATGAAACTGGGAATGAATCATCCAATGGGACCACTTGAACTCGCGGACTTCATTGGCCTCGACGTGACAAGAGACATAATGGAAGTCTTATATCGCGAATTCGGTGATCACAGGTATAAACCACCGATCATACTTCGGAACCTTGTCAATTCTGGCAAGCTCGGAAGAAAATCTGGAGAAGGATTTTATAAATATTGAGGTGTAAGGAATGTATAAGAATATCAACATAGAAGATCAAGGGAGAGTAAGAACAATTACCATTACGACAGGTTCAGCGTTGAATCCGTTAAGTATTGAAGTCCTCAACGAAATAAAAAATGGCATTGAGTCTTCAGAAGAGAGGGTCGTGATACTTACTGGCTCAGCGAAGGCATTTTCTGCAGGAGCAAACGTGAAGGATTTCAAAGACCTAACGCCTCCCCAGGCGTTTGAATTTGCGAGACAGGGGCACGATGTTATGGATTACATCGCATCCTACAGCATGCCAGTAATAGCAGCCATGCATGGCTTCGCACTAGGTGGAGGGTTTGAACTTGCCCTTGCATGCGACATCAGGATAGCTAAGCCCGGAACGGTTATAGGTTTGCCTGAAATCACGCTTGGAATACTGCCTGGGTTTGGTGGCACACAGAGGTTGAAAGCACTAATTGGAGAGGCAAGGGCCTTTGACATGATTGCAAACGGCAGGAGAATTGTTGCCAGTGATGCCCTCGCCATGGGAATAGTAAATGAGATCTCGGAAAATTACCTCGGACGCGCCAAGGAATACGCAAGAGATCTTGCGGAAAAGCCCCGGTTGTCGCTCCAGCTAATAAAGCAACTTATAAGAACGAGGTCAGACAATATGTTCAAGGAAGAACAGGAAGCCTTTGGGAAAGTCTTTGAAAGTCTGGACAGCAAGGAAGGAGTGAACGCCTTCTTGGAGAAGAGGAAACCAGTATTTACAGGAACAAAAAGATAAACGCTCGGTTCCTTTCTCCGAACTTCGATAAAAATCATTATATATTATAATGCGGTAACTACCTGACAAGTGTCGGACAAGTGTTAAAATGTTCCTCGAATCTCTGGAAGTTGACAATTTCAAATCGTTCGGTAACAAAAGGAGAATTGTATTCAGAAAGGGTTTTACTGTTATCAGCGGCCCCAATGGAAGTGGGAAGAGCAATATCGGGGACGCCATCGTCTTTGTCCTGGGAACACGGTCATCAAAGTCGGTTAGAGCTGAAAGAATTTCAGATCTGATTCACAGGCGCCCTGACGGGACAAGCAGAAAGAATTATGCCAGTGTGAGTGTAGTTCTTGATACGGAAGACACGGGAAAAGATCCCATGGAGAGAAAGATCGTAATAACTAGAGAGATCATAAATGATGGCGACGACTACAAATCCAATTATTTGATAAATGGCAAGAAAGCTCGCTTGTTTGACATTGAGGCCCTGCTTGATTCTCTGCATATATACCTTGACAACTACAGTTTTGTGCTCCAGGGGGACATAAATAACGTTGTCAGGATGACAGGTTTTGAACGGAGGAAACTCCTGGAATCCATATCCGGAATAGAAATGTTCGACACCGAAATAAGCAAAGCCCAGGGTGAAATTCAAAAGATTCAGGATAATCTAACCAGACTCGAGGTGATGCTTGAGCAGACTCGGATACGAAGGAATCAGCTGGAATCAGAAAAAGCCGCAGCAGAAAGATATATCGAACTTTCTACCAGATTAAAAGACCTGAAGCAGACAAAACTAAACCTGGAAATTGAATCCATAGCCAGAAGTATTGCCTCCTTTGAAGACAGCAGGAAATCTATGGAAAGTGAAATAGTGCTCATAAATTCTAAAATTGCAGATCTGGAACAAAGGAGAGAAGAAAAGAAGATACATCTTGATAAACTAAAGTTACAACTTGACAGTGCTGCGAACTCCGAGTTGAAAGAGATTCGGTTGACAATAGAGAACAGGAGGATTGAAATCGCCCAGGTAGGGATCTCCATAGACAACCTCAACGACAGAATACAAAAGATCGATGATGAACTATCTTCTTCCAAAGAAAATATAGAGAGCCATAAAAAAAGGCTTGCATGGTTGGAATCCAACAAGGTATCAAATGCTTCAAAGCTTGAAGATCTGAACAAAAAACTCTCGCAGAGAAACTCTGAACTTTTCGCGCTCAGAAAAAAGATCAGCATGGACTCTTCGGACATACTGGACAAACAAAATAAAATCAAGGAAAAAGACGACCAGATCAAGGAACTCAATCACCAAATAGAAGGGATGCAGGAAGAGAGACAGGCTCTGATGAATCAGAGAGCGCAGTTATTGTCCCGTTTAGGCACGAGCGAAGAGAGGATCAAAGACGTTGAATTTCAAGTAAAGGATGCAACCTGGAGGCTAAAAGAAATAGGCAAGGAACATGACGAAGGCAAGACGAATTTTGAAAGTGTGAACAAGCAATACTATGTCCTTAAAAACGCCCTCGATAATCTTAGAAAGAAAAAGGATCAGATACTTGATGAACTTAATCGTCTCGGACGCGAACACAGTCAGCTTCAGGCTGTTTCGTTATCAAGACTAGGATCGTCCGGGAAGGCTCTCTCGACGATAATGGATGCAAGAAACTCAGGTAGACTGTCTGGTGTAAGGGGTACAATAAGGGATCTTATCACATTCGACGAACAATACCGGAAGGCCATTGAATCGAGCGCTGGTTCGAGACTCAACTCGGTAGTGGTGAATGATGATGGAGTGGCAGAAGAGTGCCTGAAGATTCTTAAAGCAGAGAAAGCGGGAAAGCTCACATTTATTCCTATAAACAAGATGGTTTCTGGTAGACCGAGGGGCAAGGCGATCACGGTGCATGCCTCTGAGGGGGCTGTTGGATACGTCTTTGAACAGGTAAAGTACGATCCTGAGTATGAAGGTGCGATATGGTATGCCTTCCAGGACACAGTCATAGTGAAGGACGTCCAGACCGCCAGGAAATATATGGTCGGAGTCCGTCTAGTTACAGTTGATGGCGATATATTTGAGGCTAGCGGCGCTATAACTGGTGGATATTCAGAATCATCGAGGAACAACCAGCCAAATACAGGTCGCTTAAACGAGCTCTCTGCCAGGATTGTTGAACTTAATTCAGAGCTGGAGAAAACGACTGCAGATATTGAGCTTAAGGATAATGAGTTCGAAAGGATCTCACAGATGCTCAGAGAGAGTTCAAAGAACGAGGGTTCAAAGTCAACGGAGATCAAGCAACTGGAATCAATTATTGAGAACGGAAAGGCGCAGATAGAAAATATGAGAAAAGATGCTGAAAAGGAGAAGCATGAACTAGAGCATCTGGACGCAGAAATCTCCCGAAAGGACACGGATATTTCAAAGGTGAAAGAGGAGCTCCGATCAAGAGATCTGGAGAAGAACGACCTTTTCCAAGCGATAAAAGATCTATCTCCGAAATTTGCGGAGAAAGAGACATTACTTCAGGATGAGGTGAACTTATTAAGTTCCCAGGTGAGTGAATTTACACTAGAACTGACAAAAATAGATTCCGACATGAAGAACATAAGCGACAGAATAGAGGAACTTGGCGGTCGTATGCATACCCTTGAATCAGATAAAGTTAGTTCTGCATCCGAACTTAAAGGATTTGAGGCAAAGTTGTCTGAGATGAAGAATGATCTTGTAAAACTACAATCTGTGGAAGAGAAACTCTCCGAGCAGTACAAGGGTCTGATAGAGGAGATCAACAAAGTTGATTCTGAAATCAGATCTCTGGAAGATCGCGTAACGACAGAAAGATCACTAGTGACTACAAAGAACGATCTGATCCTGGAGATAAACATTAAGATAAATAGCCTGGAATCACGCAGATCCGAACTTAACAAGGAGATGGAAGAAAACGGTGGAAAAGTACTGGACGAGATAAAGTCGGATTCGCAGGCCAAGAGGGAGATGGATGCATGCAACTCAGATCTAAATTCCCTTGGCCCGGTAAACCAAAAAGCAATAGAGGAGTATGCTGAGGTTACTAAGAGCCTGGAAGAGATTGAAAAAGACATATCTGGATTCAGGGAAGAGAAGTCAAGTCTTGAGGCTCTTACAGATAAGTTAAACAACCAAAAACAGGTCATATTTATGGAAACATTCACGAAAATAAGCGGGATGATGAGTGAGATTTACCGCGAAATCTCCGATGGAGGGGAAGCTTTCCTGGAAATTTCCAACGATGCAGACCCCCTTAACTCAGAGATATACATCAGAGCTAACCCAAAAGGCAAAGGATTTTCAAAGGTCGAGGCACTCAGTGGCGGTGAAAAGAGCCTTACCGCGTTGTCGTTCATTATGGCCCTGCAGAGAACAAATCCTTCACCCGTATATTACCTTGACGAGGTTGACATGTTCCTTGATGGAGCCAATGCAGAAAGAGTTGGCAAGATGTTTAAGCGTAATTCATTCACTTCGCAGGTCTTCACTGTTTCTCTTAGAAAGGCGATGTTGAAGTATGCCGATAACGTAATAGGCGTAACCACGATGGATGATGAAAACACAGATGTTTTTGAAAAATTCATAGATGGCGGGGATGATCCGGAGGTGGGTGGATGAATCAGGAAGACATAATGAACAGCATAATCGTGCAGGGAACAATCTTGGAAACAGACACGAAATTCTACATTGATATACTCGAGAACGAGGGCACGATCGTTGAATATAATAATCCTGTTGAAAGGACGATAGCTTCCTTGTTTCGGATGTGCATGGACGGAAAGATCGATCCATGGAATATAGACCTCAGATCCTTCACAAGGATTTTCTCTGAAATTGTTGACGCGGATTTCAGGGATTTTGGGGCGGCAGGATTTTTAATTTATGAAGCTTGGAAGATTCTCCGGCAGAAATCAGAGATCTCGATAGAGAAAAGAACTGTCCAGGAGGAAGACTTTATCGATGATGATCAGATCTTTGACTCCTATGGCGAATTAGCGGAACCAATAGAGCTTGAGATACGTGAACCTGTAAGGCACAAAGAGAACAGGAAAGTATTTCTGGTCGAGCTTCTAAGCGCCATGAAGGAGGCTTATAAACACGAACGCTCCTATTCCAAGAAAACACACCAGATCAATGATGTTACAGTGTCGTTTGATGAGATCGTAGAATCTCTTCACGCTGAGGAACCTGACAGAGAGATAGAGAAGGTTTATGAGCATATAATGAGCTATGAATCGCAAAGCCTGATGCTGGAAAGCGTCTGGAAAGACCTCGAAATAGGCCCTGCCTCCTTCTTCGTATATTGTATGTTCCTCGCCAGAGAGAAGAAGATCGCGCTTGAACAGGAGAGCCCCTTCTCAAACATCGTAATCAGAAAGATCCTATGACCAAAAAACCGGATAACGACTACATCAGCGCTACAGAGATCTCTGAATACGTTTTTTGTTCCGTCGCCTGGTACATGGACAAGGAAGGCTACCCGAGATCAAAAGAAACCTCTAAAAGGTTCAGGAGAGGAACGAGGAGGCATAGATTTCTCCTTGCCAAGTACGGCTTCATTAAAGCAGCAATTGTCTCGTTAGTGATAATCGTTGCAGTAGCAATCATTGTGCTGGTTGGACTGATTCATTGACATTATTTTTGCTTATACTGTTCTTTGTTCTTTTCCTATCGATTATTGCCATCTATTTTCTCCTCAAGGCAAAGAGGAGATTTTCGATACCTTCTGGAAAGAGGATATATCAGGACCTCAGCTCAAAGGGAATAATCCTACGTTCGGAAAAGTACGGAGTATCCGGTAAACCAGACATGATAAAAAGAAAGCACCACAATCTAATACCTTTTGAATACAAGAGCGGAAATTCTGATTACCCCAGGGAGGGGCATGTATTCCAGATGGCTGCGTACTTCCTGATTCTGGAGGAGAATTATCCAAAGTATAAAGTTCCTTACGGCATATTGAAATATAATAACAGGGCGTTTGTCATAAAAAATGATGCACATACACGTGACCGGCTTCTGTACGTTTTGAATGAGATGCGGTCCCAGTACGCAGAGCCCATAAGGAATCACCAGAGCAGGGTGAGGTGCTTACACTGTTCGTTTAACGAGATCTGCGAACAAAGCTTAATATGAAAAGAGAGATAACTCGGAAAATGCTTTCACTTGAAACCTTCTCAAGGAACATGGCTGAGATAATAACTCCAGAAGAATTTAACAGTCTGTCTGGGAAAAAAATAACCGCTTACTGTGGCTTCGAACCTTCCGGAATACCACACATAGCCATAGGGCTCCTGTGGCCAAAGAAGTTCAATGAGGTATCTGGCATGGGTATTGATCTTACCATTCTCCTGGCAGATTGGCACGCGATGATAAATGATAAGCTCGGTGGCGATTTGGATGCAATAAGGAAGAGTGGTGAGCAGATCAGGAAAAGCATGCTCGCTGTGGGTTTATCTGATAAAATAAAATTCACCTGGGCTAAGGATCTCGTCAGTGATCCCGATTACTGGGAACTGTTCCTCCGGGTGGCTAAAGCCTCGAGCCTCACGCGCTTAAGAAGATCGCTCCCCATAATGGGTAGAACGGAGGATGAGGCTGACAAAGATTTTAGCAAATACATATACCCCATAATGCAGGTTACAGACATATTCTATCTTGACGTTGATATAGCTTTGGGAGGAATGGATCAAAGGCACGCCCACATGCTGGCAAGGGATGTCGCGGACAAGCTCAAGAAAAAGAAGGTTGTTTGCGCTCACGCACCTTTGATGGGGAGCCTGAAGGGAAGCGGTAGAATGGATACGTTCGTTAAGATGTCAAAGAGCGATCCGGGTGCTGCCATCTTGATGTCCGATTCACTTCAACAAATTTCTGAGAAGATGAAGAAGGCATTCTGCCCAATGAAACAGAATGAAAACAACCCAGTGTTGGACATTTTTCACTACATCATATTCCCATGGAACGGTACAGTCACGATAGAAAGGCCTACCGGTAAGGGCGGGGATATATCATTCGGTGCATTCTCCGAACTGGAAAAAGAATATTCGGAAGGCAATATTCATCCAATGGATTTAAAAGAGGCAGCAACAATATCACTGGATAAACTTATAGGACCGGCAAGAAAGGTTCTTTTGACCGAATCTGGATGATAAATAGGTTCGGTAATCACTTTACTTTCTCTATAATCATCTCGTTTCCATCATAGTAGAATCCAAGAATGTCCTCAGGATTTATTCCGAGCTTCTCAGAAACTTTTCTTGGGATGGTGATTCTCAGTGAGCTACCCCTCTTTGACACGTGAGATATGTCTACAAGAGTTAACTTATTGGCATTCATTGAAATATATAATATATACCGATATTTATACTTAATGTATTTTTATAATACGATAAATCAATTATCGGTACCAAAGATATCAAGGCTACTTTGGGAAAGATTACCAAAGCTCGATTCCAGAGTTTCGATATACGGTATTATTCGTTCAGGGCTAAAATCGTGCTTGTCGCACAGAAAATGCAGTATTTTTTCTCTATCGGGCTTTCTAAGCGAAATGTCGACTTTTGATACGTCAAGCTTGTTCATGAACAATTCGATAACTTCATCAAGGTTATCGATAGTCTCATTTCTTTCTTTGAGCACTGAATGTATATCCCCGTACTTTTTTATCAGCTTCAGCGCCGTCTTCGCGCCAACCTTTTTGAGCCCTTTATTAAAATCCGTTCCAACCATGATGCCGATATAAATTAACTGCTCCCTTGTTGTTCCGAGAGTTTCAAGATTTTCCCTCAGGTAAATTACTTCAGGGGAAACATTGACGTAAATGCTCCTACCTGGCACTTTTCTCCTACCGAATAAAGTGAAATTCCTGTACACCGTAGGAGCACCGAACAGGAGACAATCATAATCTTGAGATACAACACCATTTACAAGGCCTTGGAGGCACATAGCCGATGCGAACGCCTCACCTTCTGAAGGAGCTGTTACGCTGGGAATTCCCATACTGTTTAAGAGCTCTATCGATTCGTCCACCATATCTTTCGAGATATAATTTATCCGAGATGAAAGGCTCCTTATCTTTTCCTGCTCACCAGCGGCAATGGCTTCTTCGAGCTCTATTTTTGCCTTTTCCTTGATAAGGCGTCGCTCTTCTATTGTCCTGTTCTTTAGTACGGACGGCTTACCGTCAAACACATAAATTGGTTTTATTCCTGCCTCTATCAGGTTCATGGTACGATAAAAGAGGCCTGAAAGATGAGATGTTACATGCCCATTGTGATCCATTAATGCAGTGCCGTCAGGTTGCCTTATACTGCTGAGAAATTGATATATGATGTTATATCCGTCAATGCTCACCCTTTCTCCTTTATGATCCTTTAGTTTTGTTTCATGCTTCACCAATATATCTGAGATTGCTACACCCACAATTATCCCTCACACGATATTCCATAATCCGTAATACGAAATTCAGTAAAATTTCCTTCACGAATTGATCTGTGCTTTACCACAGAAATTCGTCTTTTCCCCTCAGGAAGTTTCTCTATGCTGAATATTGCCTTTACAGCGTGATCGATCACATATCCCCCAAAAGGATGAAGCTCACCTGATGAGGGATCCTGATATATCTGATTTGTTATGAGTATTGGGATCTTAAATTTAAGAAGTATGGAAGTAAGCGATGATACCTCCTTTTGAAACGCAAGTGCTCTGGAAGATGCATCAGGAAAGGGTTCTAACCTAAAGAATTCTGTAAATGAATCGATTATTAGCAATCCCACTGGCTTAGCTTTCTCTATCATCTTAGGTAATCTTAGAAGTGTCAGTTCTTGATCCTCAAGTGACGATATTCTGAACATCATCATTTCGTTCAGCATTTCAGTATTTCTGCCAGAGACCTGCGAAAACCTTTCGGCAGAAAAACCTTCTGTATCGAGAAATATCACCTTCTTCCCATTCCTTATCGAAGATATGGCAAACTGCATGCACAGATTCGATTTTCCAGAGCCACCTTCTCCGTATATCTCTGTTATTACTTCAGGCTCCAATCCCCCGCCCATAACTTCGTCTATGCAATTCACCCCTATTGGGAGTTTTTCCTGTCTTTCTGATAAGTCGATCTTTTCCAATTCTATCTAAGATAGTGTTTTTAAAATAATAAATTTGCTACGGCACCTTTATCTTGCTTTAGTTAAAGATGTTATCATCTAAATCACATCCGTTAAATTTGTGCAAAGTGTGTTACACTGCCAAGTTTCAAACAGAGGTCCATAAACTAAAAGGAACTATTGATTTTAAAAGTACTATTCGGGAGTCATACATAGTTGCTATTATAAAAATATAGGGGAACTTTGTGTATGCTTAGATTTATGGATAACGAATGATAATTAAACAGTTTCAACGCCTTTGATCATTTTTCTTTAAACTTCACTACAGCATTTCTGGTGCAGCAGAATGCAGCGATGTAACTTCCCTCAGTTTCCCCTACATCAATGATTCTTTCATTCCTAGCATCGTTTCTCTCGGGACTCGTGATCTTGTAGACTTTGCGTGCAATGGTCTCTTCCCTATTCTTTTCATCCACACTCCTGCGCATGTGAATGACAACAAGTATGTGATCCATATCACGATTATTGACAGGCTTTGTTTTCAGGATACGCTTCAGATTCTTGTTTTCTAATACCATCGTGGAATATCTGAATCCTAACCCTTCTCGCCTGATCGGATAAGGTGACGATGCGATCAAGTGTGGGGAGAGGGTATATGTCGGATTCTGAAAGAATTGGTTATGCTTTCCCTATATCACCCATAAACATCTTTTGCGAGGATCTCTGCTACCTGTATGGATACAACATATGAAGATAACAAGGTATATATACGATCCTTCAAAGAGATCGTACCAAACACCGCAGCTGAAGAGAACCGAATGAGTATAAAAAAAGCTTCAACAGTTAAAACATTAGACGACCTCTAAGGAGAAAATTTAAGATTGCCTCAATACCCCATCATTATAGAAAATACCTGAACGCCAAAGAGTGGTATTTCACCAGTCTGTCCATTGCTGAGCGAATACTGAACATTTCCCACCATAACGTTGAGAAAGACCGCATAGCCAGAGCCACCATCGAAATAGGCACTACTTAAAGCATTTGAGGAGGATGACGATGAGATGGAACCTACAATGCTGAGCAGGAGCGTTAACGGTATGCCAATTTCAGGTTCAGTCACATCAAGAACAACAGAAAGAATTGCACCAACGTCTACCCCTACGCTGATCCATTGTGTGTCCGAAGCAGCATACGTATCAACAAATTGATTACTATGAACTGGATATTGCGGGTTTTGGAAGTTCCCTGTTCCAGTAACCTGGCAATAAGAGTCATAGGAGAAATTTTTGTCAATCTCGGATATGTAGGGGGGATTCCCCAATGCTCTGTTCCCAACAATCCACCCGTTATTTATTGAAGGGTTTATTATACCTGTATCATACTGATAGTGATCTGTTGGTGTGGGGCAGTCTATGCCGAACCTTGCACACATGTAAGGGTTATATGTGTACATTTGGAACAGTGCTCCAGCTGCTTGTGCACACATGTATACATATGCGCTTCCACCGTTTGATACGGTTTTCGAAGCCTCTTGAAAGTCTACAGTGCTGCTCCATATAGTCCCGCCACTCTGGAAACCTCCACTCGCCTGTATCCCATCAGAACCAGTTCCTAGGGCTAGACCCACGTTCCAGCTGGTCGTTTGAGAGTTTGATATAGTAGACATTACGTATCCGACAGAGCATGATCCTGTTGTTATCCAGGATACAGGGATCTGTATCGTTCCTGTGGATACACAGTTCACCTGTTCCCATATATAACCTCCTCCACCTGGGGGTGTTGGAAGACCGGAATAGCTCATTGAGGGCTCGGAATTAAGGGGGAGTGCGACTGTAGTTGATAATGACGAACCGGATGAGATGCTTGAGTACAGCGTCGAATCCTTGGGTAGAGAGAGGGAGGATTGCCTGAAGTATATACCGTTGCTCGATCCGTATGTGACGAATACAAGGATGTCCGGACTCGATACCTTTGCATTTGGCCCGAGAACGTTCTTCCACATGGAGAGGACGTTCTGTATTCCCGAGACATCGGTTGTGGAGAAGACGCCATTGGAGTTTGTCTCACCCTTGAAGACTGTGGCGAATCCACCACCATATGATTTCGGTCTCAGGATCATGCCCTGGACTGATGCATTCTTTACTGGATTCCCAATCTCGTTGACGACATGAACAGAAACGGTCTGATCAAGGGGATCTGTTGTGGTGAAAACATACAAGGCAGAGGTGATCATTATTAATGAAACTGCAAGAACCATAATGGTCTTAGAGTTCATAAAAAAACATGAATTAAAATTACTTAAATGTTTTTTTTGGACCGACTACATAAAGTTAAAATATTGCAATGGACGTTTAAAAAGAAAATTACGACCCAATCAAATATTTGCTTGAAAATAGCTAGTTAGGCAGGTCTCTAATTCTCTTCCCATTCTTGGCTCAGTTATAAACATGTGATTCGTGTGATTCCATCGAACTAAACACAAACCATTTCGAGTATGTTTTCAACCACTGTTTCACCAATATAATTTTATTTCTGTTACCGTTAATGAACTGTGACATCAAGACCCAGAGTTATCGTAAACGTTGCAATGAGTCTTAACGGTATGATAGCAGGGAAATCGGGAGAACGAGTGAACATTTCCTCTGCTTACGACTGGGAAAGAGTTTACAAGTTGAGATCGAGTGTTGATGCCATTGTGGTTGGTGCCAACACCGTAATCCGTGACAATCCGAAACTTTCAATAAACCATGTAGAACATGACCTACAGAAATTGCCAACTCGAGTTATTTTGGACGCAAATCTCAGAGTTCCGAGGAATGCAAATGTTTTTGACGGTTCAATGAGAACCATGGTATTCACGGAAAAAAGCGATGAAATACAAAATGCGGAAATGATGCGAAGAAAAAGACATGAGCTTCTGGTAGATCATCTCCTTATAGAGTTTAGTTCCTTTGGTTTTAAGAAGATACTTGTGGAAGGCGGAAAGAGAGTTATAAGTGAATTTGTTTCCTCGGGGAGTGTGGATGAATTTTACCTGTATATAGGCGATATCCTCATAGAAAAAGACGGCCTGAGGTTATTCGATCTCGATACCAACATTACAAATGTTATAAGAGATATCAAGATGATGAAAAGTGGTGTTCTTATAAGTTTAAACCCTTACCTATTACGAGAATCATGGATAAAGAAAGTAAGGGATTTTTGAGGCTTGAATGGGCCAGAGATCGGATGGATGTAACCTCCAGCATACGTGAACGTTTTCTTAAAGAAAAACCGTTTAAGAATGTAAAGATATCTATGGCACTCCATGTAGAGG